>CAVCRL010000016.1:0-25633 GCA_963604455.1 Lachnospiraceae bacterium
ACACCACAGGAATATCCCAGTTCGATGACGGCAAGGAGATCGCCGCCGACATCCCCGGCAACATCAACATCGGCGCTGAATATTCAGTGAAGCCGAACTTCCGCGTCGCCCTCGGCGCCAACTACTATTTCGACAAGCAGTCGAAGCAGTATAACAACGAGACTGACTTGAACGATAAACAGAACTATCTGAAGCACAATTCCTTCGAGATTCTTGGTGGCCTTGAGTATGATCTCAGCGATGTCGTGACCCTCAGCATCGGCGCCAACAGCAGCACGTTCGGTTTCGGCAACGACGCGAAGTACATCTCCGACCTCAGCTACACCACCAGCTCCATCTCAGGCGGCCTTGGCGCAAGGTTCAACGTCAACCCGAAAGTCGCCATTGATTTAGGAATATACAAGACTTTCTTTATGCACTTCACCAAGGAGCAGGCCGATTACGGCGGAAACGGAGCCCTTATCGCCGCGAAACTCTCCCCGGTCCTCGGCCAGTTGGCCCCCGCGGTTCCCGGCCTCGCCGAAAAGCTCGACATCAAGAACCTTCAGATCCCCGGCCAGGACGACTTCTATCGCACCAGCATTGTCGGCGGCATAGGCGTGACCTTCAAGTTCTAATGAATCGCCCTTCGGAAGCCTCCCGATCCGTATATCTTGCCCTTTCTTCCATTTGCGGAGGGAAGGGCTTTTTCTATCTTCCGTGCGATCAGTTTTCTCCGGCAAAATCCCAATTCCCCGGACAAACCAAAGATATTACAGCGTTTCTCCGGTAAAAAGCCGTTTCGGTGGATATTTTTGACACAACAGTTTAAATGGACCAAATATGAACCAAAATTATCAGGAATATATGAATATATTTGCTGACCAATAATACTGAAACAATGAACGATACATTTGAAGAAATCCTGATGTCTCTTTTGACTGCTTACCGAAATCATCCTAATGCGAAAGTGGATGATTTGATCCTTAAATTTGTTGAGGATTCCAAAATTTCTGATGAAGGACAGATAGCTGTCATAGATGCTATGGGCTGTATAGATAAATGTGCGGCCTCTTATAATGATTTGATGGCGGCGAAGAAAAAAGGTGCGTCCACTTCGATGTGGATGGCTTCCAAACTGCAAAAGTCTTTGGCCGATAAGGATGAGAGGACTCAGGAACAGGTCCTTGACTCGGTTGTAAAGGCGGTTGAAAAAGCTAAGGAGAATAACCTCAAACAATCGGAATAGTTATGGATTCGGAAAAAGTGTTCACTTCAATCAATGAAGTTCTCAATACCATAAGGGAGACCAGCCTTATACAAACCACCGTTTTGGATGGGATGGAAGAAGAAACTGGTAATGAAGGGTTTGCTGTGAATGATGATCTCAAGGAAATCCTTAATCGTTATCTCGTTTCCGATTTTGGCAGTCAGCAGGATTCGGATATGAAGAAAATATTCAGTGCCGCGGTAGCTGTCGCTTCAGACAAAGGAGTCCTGCCCTTCGATCTGCCGGACAAGAATGGAAACACCATCGCTTCGTTGGTGGAATTGGGACTTAACCGGACTAAGGCTCTGTTTTGGGAAGGATCAGGAATAAAAGACCCTGTAGAGATAGCTGATGCTTTGATAGACTATGAGGCCGCTCGGTTGACTGCTGTAGTTAACCAGACTCTGGGGACAGAGGCCGGTAAGGAATTGGTCGCGGAAGCGGTTGCTGATGCCATAATCGCACAGTTCCCTCCGATGGCATCGTCTAAACCTGTGATAAAGTCTGTGGTCAAGTATTGCGCTGAACCGGTAAGGCACGTGATAAACAACGCCATTCCTAAGTTGGCTCAAGCTGCCAAAGATTCTGTCAGACAAATTTTCGCTACGGCCAAACAATCTGTAAGACAACTTTTAAATTAGCTGAATATTATGCGTCTTGAACCATACGCTAAGCCTGTACGTATTCGTATAAAGTCCGGTGGGGAAGAGCATTCCACGCTCGAATCGTTGAAGAAGAACTTTCGCTTCGAAGATATATTCCCTTTGATGAAACCTGAAAGTAGTTTTTTCAGTTGGATTAAACAACAATCTGGAACGACTGGGCTGCTTGAAAGAATGGAAAAATACAAACCGTCAACGGATGATGTTGAAAAAGTTACAGAGAAGGATGTGGTCAATCTTTTCTCCGTGTTTTTTGTAAACGTCTATCAGAAGGATGATTTGAAATCAATCGTCACGAAACTGAAGGATGGTAATTATGATAAAACCGCTGAATATTTGGAGGAGAGTTATGATAAAACCGCTGAATATTTGGAGGAGAGTATCGAACGGAAGGGAAACTCTGGAAGAAACGCAGGAGGGAACCCGAAAGCCTTTTCAAATGTTGATGCGGATGAACTGCGGCGATTCTTCAACATTTGCAACCGCTCTATGGAATCGTGCGATATTGTGGATTTAAGAGGTGGCTCCTTCAAAGATCGGAATTTATTATGTAGGTTACGTTATCTTAGAGCGTTTTATAAGGCCAGATGTGACCGCCGTTTTGATGAGGCGAAAGAAATTCTCGATGATATTCAATCTTACGCTAGAGCGAAATGGTTGGCTAAAGCCATTGACTCAAGCGGTGTTATGAAATGGGGCGCAACGTGGGCAAAGTCAAGTGAAGGAGTTGCAAATTTCCTCAAATTAATCAATGGTAGACGTTATCCAGTTGAGGTAGAGCAGGTTAAGAATGAGGTTGTGAAACTTTACAAGGTAGAATCAATTAAAACATATGACGCAATGTAATCAAGATAGATGTCAGTCTTCTTTGCAAAAGTTGATTGACATCAACATACCGATAATCTATATCAATGATTATGATTTCGCCCGAGTGGATGAGATAATATCTTCGGTTTTAAAAAACAAGAAAATTTACGAGTGGAACCCGGCTACTGGTGTTACGGATTTCGAATCAAAGCAGTCCAGGGGAGGTGGGCTGTCAGAGAGTCTGGCCGTTTTCTTAAGAAATGCTTATACAGTGGAGGTTATGGAATCGTTGGAAGGTTTCGGACCTCTTCCGGTTCCGGAAAAGTATCTGGTCCTTCGTGAAATCCAGGATTACATCGAGGCTCCTGAGATCAAGACGTTATTGGAACTGATCGCACAGCGGAAACTCTATGATCTCCGCTTCGACACGACGGTCATCATCAGCTCCTCTGTGTTGAAGTATCCGGTGGAGTTGGAAAAATATATCTCTTTTCTGGAAATACCTTTCCCGAGTAAGAATGAGATCAATGATTTGATTGAGTGGCATATAACTGTAAATGGATATAACAGTTTCAAAGAGGAGGACAGGCAAAAACTTTTGCCTAATCTGAAGGGTCTGACATCGTTTGAAATTGACCGTGCACTTGATGTGGCGATGAGTTGTAATGGTACCCTCACTGCGGAAGACGATGATATGATCATTCAGCAGAAGAAGCTGATGGTTCGGAAGTCAGGAGTCCTGGATCTCATTGAAACCAAGGAAGAGATAGATAATATTGGTGGAATAGAAGCCTTGAAGGAATATTTGAAGGCCAAGGCTGAGATATACTCTGACTTGTCTGCGGCCCGTGCTTACGGTGTGGCTATCCCTAAGGGAGTGTTTCTTGTTGGTATGCCAGGTTGTGGAAAGTCATTATGTGCCAAAGCAAGTGCGGCGCTGTTCGTCGGGTCGCCTCTGCTTAAAATGGATATGGGAAAGATGATGGGCAAATACGTAGGGGAGAGCGAGGCTAACCTTCGTAAGGCTCTTAAGATTGCCGAGGCTGCCGCTCCTTGTGTCCTTTGGATTGATGAGATCGAAAAGGCTTTCTCTGGGGTGGGAGGGCGTGATGATGTCTTGACCCGTCTGTTTGGCTATTTCCTTGGCTGGATGCAGGATAAGGAAAGTGCGGTATATGTGATCGCCACAGCCAATAACGCGGATGCTTTGCCACCGGAACTAAAACGTAAAGGACGTTTTGATGAGATATTTTGCATCAATCTGCCAAATCAGGAAGAACGGAAAGCTATATTCAAGGTTCATATGAATAAGCGGCTGAATAAGCGGCAGAGTGAGCGGAAGCTTCTGGACAATGAATATAATTTGTCAATGCTGGCCAAGGCCACTGTTGGCTTTAACGGGGCAGACATTGAATCAGTTGTCAATGACACTGTTGAGAGATGCTATTTAAGGGACAAAAAATCATCGTCGATTAATACAAAGGAATCATCATCAATCAATATAAATGATTTTTTGGAAACAATCCAGAACACGGTAAGCATCTCAAAATCCTGCAGGAAGCAGATTGAAGCTATGAAAAATCTGTTTGCCGAGAACTGCTTCAAGGATGCGACTACAGGGGATATCTCGTCTGTCTCAAAAAAGTAGAACCTGTGCCTACTCTTCCGTGTAGAAGCGGATGATGCGTTCGATGGCTCTTTGGCAGACAGGGCAGAAGGCCTCGGCGGTGTTGGTTCTCATCCGGCAGTCCTCGCACGGGCGCCAGACACCTTTCGTCTGGTAGCCGCCGCCTTCGACAAGGCCCACGACTCCTTGATCGTAAAGGTCTTTCCACTTGCTCTCGAAGTTCGCTTTGGTGGTGATGTTCTGCTCCCAAGGCTCGATGTCCGGGTAGTAATATTCAACGAACTGGTCATCGTAGGCATATTCATCGGTCAATCCGCCGAAGCTGTGGCCGAACTCGTGGACGACCACCGGGCCGAAAAGTTTGTGGTGGGCGGTCGTGAGGGTGTAGGAATTGTAGATGCCTCCGCCACCGTAAGTGTCAGTGTTGGCGAGGATTATGATGTGCTCGTAAGGGATTCCGGCAAGCGCGTCGTGCATCTTGAACAAGTGCAGGGTCGTGAGGTAACGGTCGGAATAGAACGTGTCGAAGTGCGAGTCCACGGCCGTCTTTTTCCACAGCCCCTCACGCGGCACGCTCACTCCGCTGTCCTCGGAAGGAGACGCGACCGCGACGATGTTGAACCGATCCTTCATCGATTTGAACGGCTCGTGACGCAGAAGATTCGCCACCGTGCTCTCGGCATCCTTGAAGAATATGTCCATTTCGCCCTCGGTGTAGCCTTCCGCGAGGATTGCGATGTCGATTTTCTCTTTCGAATCACCACTATTCAGCAATGTCCTCGTCTGCGGCTTCCCTCCGACAGGTCTGATCAAAATGTCCTTAGGGTCAATCGGATGCGTAAGCTTTGAAGCCACATTCTCGTGAAAGTCATAGAGTTGCACGGTGATCTCCGCCGGGACCGCCGGCATCGGCACAAGGAACACATTCTCAAAACTCTTTCGGACCCTCGTGGCCTCCTCCGTCGCCTGCCATTCCTGGAACAGAGTGCAGAACGACATCCTGTAAAGCGTGTCGCCCGTGGCCTTGTCCGTCATCGTGAGCTGTCCGTTGCCACGCAGCGGAACCTCCTTCAGATTGGTGCGCCGCCCGTACCACCCGTCAAGGCTAAGCAGCTCAGCCACAGCGATGTCGCAATCCTTGTCCGATCCCGTGAATATGTAGTCGATCCTCAAGGTCTTGTTCAAAAGCCTCCCGTCGGAGAACGAGTCGGCACTGATCCCGTTGATCAATCCCGGCAGTGCTGCCGCCAATGCAATCAGAAATATTCTTTTCATCCGTGTCAATTTCATTGTGTGATTCTTAAAAGGTACTTCATCGCCGCTAAGTTCTGTGCCGTTCCGCACAAACCCAGCGACTCACGAATTTAGGCATTTTTCTGAATATTCGGAAATATATTCATCGCCATTTTCCCCTATTCCGACAGTCGCGAATATGCCCGAATTTGCTGATCTCAAAATAAGGCTCGGATTCTATTCGGTCAGCGACGGTTGCGAATATGCCCGGAATCGCTGCCGTCAGGGTGCGAATCAACCTCGACAGTAGCAAATACCGCCCAAAGTGCTGCCGTCGTGGATCAAAAGTACGGTGACTGTAGCATTATCGTGCATATTCGCGGACGAGGATTCCTAAAAAATTGAGTCAAGCCTTGAAGTAAACAGTCAGGCTTGTGATGGCGTTTTTCAATACGTAATAGATCCCGTCCTTTGTCTCGACGCGATAGACGTCGGAATATCTCTCGTAGAAATCCGAAGAGTTAGACAATATCTGAACAGAAACTAATCAAGTACTAATCAGGAACTGGCGAAGAACGGGCTAAGAGTTTACCAATGAACTGACGGTCACCAGCCGAAGATGTTGCGGGTGATCCACCAGGCTATGACTAAGATGCCGATGGTGATGATGACGGGGGTGCTGTTTAGGGTGTTGTAGAATCGTGGGAAACGGGATCTGAGTGGAACGGAAACCAACAGGGCGATGATGTACGGGAGGCACAGCACGAGGAAGGCGTTGGCCTTGAATGCTTGGTGAATATTGAGGTTCAGCAGGTTATGTATGACCCTCTGGCTGCCGCATCCTGGGCACTTGAGGCCGGTCAGCTGCAGGAATATGCACTTGGGAAACCAGGAACTGCTTTCCGGAGTGAAACGTGAATATATAAACACCAATCCCACACACGCTGCCGTAAGCAGAATGTACAGGATTGGTTTCTTGCAGGAGTCTTTGTTCATCTGTCGGATGAGGTGATTCCCGATGATGAGACCTTAAAAAAGGTAGCTATTGCTCGTCAGTTTCTAAGACGAGTCCGTATCGTGGAACCGTTCTTAGAATCAAAGACATTTTCTAAATGTCTGCGAGACCCGCCATAAATCCGCAGGCCATCAGGATGATGTAGATGATCACCCAGAACAGGCCGCAGCATATTCCGACAATGCTCCACGTCTTCGCCTGTTTGCTGGCCTCCTGGGCTCCGGCGTAGTTGCCGACTGCATATTCCTTGGAGACGCTGCTGGATTTGATGATGCCGACGATTCCGAATGGAAGGCAGCAGAGCACGGTCACGATGATGGACAGCGCCAGGTAGGTCGGCGGGCACGGCGGCACGGATGGCTGTTGGTAATTCTGTGACAGGGGAGTAGGCGCGGCCGCGTCAGGAAAGTTGGTTCCGCACTTAGGGCAGAAAGACGCTTGGTCAGGAACTGCGTTCCCGCATTTAGGACAATATTTCATAATGTTTGCTGGTTGTTACTTTAAGGTCTGGCCGTTCCCGTCAACGTAGGTGTTGCAGGCGATCATAATCAGGTCTATGAGAGCCCAGATCCCACATCCTCCCAATGTGAGGAGCATAATGATGCCGGTGGTGGTGTTGCCGGTGTAGAATCTGTGGATGCCCAGTCCGCCGAGCACGATGCAAAGGACAAGGGCGATCAGCCAACGGTCCTCCTTCTCCTTGGCGACCTGGTAGTCGTTGTAAGTCTGGCCGGTTCCGGTCTGTGATTGAAGCGGTTTCCCGCAGCTTGGGCAAAAAGAGGAGTCCGGCTGCACCGGCGCTCCGCAATGAGGACAGTAACTCATTCCTTTGAATATGATAATAAAAACGTTGGTCCTATAGCCAGAATAGTCTGACTGGCTTTCAAACCCTAAAGTTAGTCATTATCGTTGAAAAATCCAAAGTGTCAGTGACTTTCGTGCACCGGCTCGCAGGTGAGGTCCACACCGAGCTTCTTGAAGACTTTCTTGTCGATGTCGCTCAGAAGCACGGTCGAATGGACCTGACAGCCTTTCAGAAGCGGCAGTGTGTCAAGGGCCTTGCGGCAGTTCTCGTCATCCGGACTCAAGACCGAAAGGGCGATCAGCACCTCGTCCGTGTGCAGACGCGGATTCTTGCCGTGCAGGTAGGTGACCTTCGTCTTCTGGATCGGCTCGATGAGCCTTCCCGGAATGAGCTTGACACTGTGGTCGATTCCGGCAAGATGCTTGGTGGCCTTCAGAAGAAGGGCGGCGCAAGGGCCGAGAAGGTCGGAGGTCTCCGCGCTCAGGATAGTTCCGTCGGACAGCTCGATGGCCGCTGACGGATTCCCGGCCGTCGCCTCACGCTGTTTAGCCGCGACAGTCACACGGCGATATTCAGTGGTGATCCTCGCCTGCTTAAGCAGTAATGCGATTTTTCCGACCTCGCTCTCATTGTCTTCACCATCAGCCATTTGGTCGAGCGCGGAGTAGTAGCGGCGGATTATCTCGTCGTTGGCGGCCTTGCAGCAGATGTCGTCATCGCAGATGCAGTTGCCCACCATATTCACGCCCATATCGGTCGGCGACTTGTACGGATTCTCGCCGTATATTCCCTCGAACAGGGCGTTCAGCACCGGGAATATCTCGATGTCCCTGTTGTAGTTGATCGCAGTCTTGCCATAGGCCTCCAAGTGGAACGGATCGATCATATTCACATCATTGAGGTCTGCGGTGGCGGCCTCGTAGGCGATGTTGACCGGATGCTTCAAAGGGAGGTTCCAGACAGGGAACGTCTCGAATTTGGCGTAGCCCGCCGCGATTCCTTTCTTGTGCTCGTGGTAGAGCTGGCTGAGGCACACGGCCATCTTTCCGCTGCCTGGTCCCGGGGCCGTCACGATCACGAGCGGACGTGAAGTCTGCACGTAGTCGTTCTTGCCGTAACCCTCCTCGGAGTCGATCAGAGCCACGTTGTTCGGGTAACCCTCGATCGTGTAGTGATAGTAGGCCTTTATGCCCATCTTCTTGAGCTTGGCCTTGTACGCCTTGGCGCTGGCCTGGCCGTTGAAATGGGTGATCACCACGCTGCTGACCAGGAAGCCCCTGTTCTGGAACTCCGTGCGGAGCCTCAGGACATCCATATCGTAGGTGATGCCGTAGTCGGCCCTCACCTTGTTCTTCTCTATGTCATTGGCGCTGATGACGATGACAATCTCGGCGCAGTCGCTGAGCTGCTGGAGCATCCTCAGCTTGCTGTCCGGCTGGAATCCCGGCAGGACCCTGCTGGCGTGATAGTCGTCAAACAATTTGCCTCCAAGCTCCAGATAGAGCTTGTCCCCGAACTGGGCTATGCGTTCCTTGATGTGTTCTGATTGTATCCGCAGATACTTTTCGTTGTCGAATCCGTACTTCATAACGGATAACAAAGGTACGAAATCTATTCCGCTGTGGCAAGGATTAGGGGAAAATCCGGCCACGATGAAAATTTTTGAAATAAATCCGGGATTTTCGTACGTGCGAAGGGCGGAAATTCCGTATTATTAATGTATGGAGATCGAAATCGGCATCAATGCCCTCAAAGGAGGTGACTCCGCCCTCTTCGAGCGCATATTCGTCTTTTACTACAGGAAGGTGTACAGCTACGCCTTCCGCGCCGTGCGTGTCGGCTGGGTGGCGGACGAGATCACATCCTCCATATTCTACAAGCTTTGGCTGCACCACGAGGAGATATTCACTGAAAGGAAGGTCCGTAACATTGAGGATCTGAACGGCTACATATTCACTATGACAAGGAATGAGACGGCCAGCTATTTCAGGGAGAGCCAGCGCATCGAGCAGGTGCAGGAGCGCTACGCGGAGCAGTTGACGACAGAAATGAATATTCAGCAGAAGATCGACAGCCAGAGGTGCCTTGAGATAATAAGGTCTGTCACTGAGTCGATGCCGCGCGTCCGCCGCAGGGTGTTCAGTATGAGCCGTTACCTTGAGCTTTCGAACTCGGAGATCGCGGATATGCTGGGAATATCCAAACGGACGGTCGAGAAGCACATCAGCAATGCTTTGGAACAGCTTCGGAATGAACTGGCCACGCAAATGACTTGAGAATAAGATGAATAAGGACGAATATAGAGACAAGATGGCGGAACTCTCCGCCGAAGAGCTGGAGGCCTACGACAGGGAACTCTGGAATTCCCCGTCGATGGACATTCCTGACAGTGATGTGAAGGACGCTTTGGACTCGTTCAGGATGAGGATAGGGCGGATGCACCGCAAGGTGGTGCTCAGAATGCTCGCCGCCGCTGCCGTCGTGGCGGTCGTATTCCTTGGAATCGGGCTTTATTCCGGTTCGAGGATGGGAGCCGAGGCCGCCGAGTCGATGAGGTGGTGCGAGGTGTTCGTGAAAAACGGACAGCAACGTTCGCTGAGGCTTCCGGACGGTTCGGAGGTGATTGTGGGCGGAGGCTCAAGGCTGATGTTCCCGGAGCGTTTCACCGGCAGGGAGAGGAGCGTGTATTTTTCCGGAGAAGGTCTTTTTGATGTAGCCGCGGACGCACGTAAACCGTTCATCGTCAATGTGGACGGGACAAAGGTGGCTGTCACGGGCACGAAGTTCAACATCAAGGCCTACGAGGAGGACGGCCAGCAGACCGTCACGCTTATGGAAGGGAAGGTGGATGTCACGTTCGACGGGAGCGAGGCCCCGCTGCACCTGACTTCCGGGAAGGCGGCGTTCTTCGACAGGGCCACCGGCGAGATAAGCCTTTACGATCTGGCGGAATCCAAATATCCGGCCTGGTACAAGGGAGAGTTCGACGCGTACCACTCGTCGTTCAGACAGGTCGCGAGGGATCTGGAAAGGATCTTTGATGTCAGGATAATATTCAGGAACGAAGAACTGGAGAACACGATGTTCTACATCAGCATCGTCCACGCTGAGTCGGTGGATATGATCCTGGAGTCGCTGCGGAACATCACCCCGTTCGGCATAAGGCGCGAGGGAAAGGTCATCTATCTGGACTGACAACCAGCCAATGAATGTTTATAACCACAACAATAATTATTAACTAATGTAATTCAAAGGATGAATGCAAGCTATTCATTACGGCGAGTGTTGAGGACCGCGTTTACCGTGGTGCTCTCATTCGCGCTTTTTGCCGGAGGATTGTCCGCGCAGAACGCAAATGTGTCGCTTAGCGCCAAGGGCACTTCCATCGAGGACGCGCTTGGAATGCTGAAGACTGATTACGGCTATTCGTTCGTGATGAGGACGGAGGGGCTTGACCTTTCAAGGAAAGTCACCGTCAGCGTGAGGAACGTGCCGGTAGAGACGGCGGTTACGAGGATTTTCGCTCCGACCGCCGTGACTGTGGACGTGAAGGAGAACGTCGTGTACATCTCCGCTATGGCCAAGAGACCGGCCAAGTCCCGCACAGTCTCAGGTGTCGTGCTCGACGCCAACGACCAGCCGGTCATCGGTGCGGCGGTCCTGACCGGGACCAACACCGGAACCACCACCGACGGGAACGGACGGTTCTCGCTGAGCCTGCTGGATGAGGACACTGATGTTGAGGTGTCCTGCCTTGGCTACGACACGAAGACCGTAAGGATCAGGGCGGGGGAGAGCTCTGTCAGGATATTCCTGAAAGACAACTCCACGATGCTTGAGGAGACGGTGGTCGTGGGTTACGGTTCGCAGAAGAAGGTGAACCTGACCGGCGCCATCTCCACGGTCGGAAGTGATGACCTGAAAGACAGGGCCGCCCTTGATGTGGCACATATGCTCCAGGGAGCAGTCGCGGGTCTCAATGTGACTTCCGCCACCGGTCGTCCGGGACAGGCGGCCTCGTTCAACATCCGTGGTATGGGCTCGATCAACAGCAGTTCCGTGCTCGTGCTTGTGGACGGTGTCGAGGGCGATCTCCAGCAGGTCGCACCTAACGATGTGGAGAGCATCTCCGTCATCAAGGACGCCTCCGCGGCCGCTATCTACGGAGCCCGCGCCGCCTATGGTGTGATCCTCGTGACGACGAAGAGCGGAGGGGAAACTGAAGGGAAAGCCGTTGTCAGGTACAGCGGACGTGCCGGATGGACTTCGCCGACCGCCTCCACGGACTGGGAGGACAGGGGATATTTCTCCGTGCTCATCAACAATATGTTCTTCCAGTCATATTCAGGAACCCCTTACGCCACGTACACGGACGAGGATATGGAGCAGCTTTGGATCCGCCGCAACGACAAGGTGGAGAACCCGGAGCGTCCGTGGATCGTGATAGACCAGCGCAACGGAGTTGACACCTATAACTACTACGCCAACACCGACTGGTGGCATTACCTCTACAATGACAACAAGCCGACCACGAGCCACAACATCTCGTTCAGCGGTGGCACCAAGAGGGTCAAGTACTTCCTTTCGGCTGGCTACAACAACGAGCAGGGTATGTTCAAGAACGATCCTGACGTGTACAAGAAATTTACGGTGAGAAGCAAGCTCAACTTCGATGTCAACAAATGGATCAAGCTGTCCAACAACACCAGCTATTTCAATTCCAGCTATAAGTATTCCGGAGTCAGCGGCGCTAACAACTCGTTCTCGCAGAGCACGGTGCACGCCCTCGCCAGCTACCCGGTGAGCAACCCTGACGGCTCGGCGATCTACACTACCCAGTACAACGGCTACACCGTGATGGACGGCTATGTCACCATCCTGAACAACGGCGGGTTCCATAACAAGGACGCCGTGAACAACATCCGCACGACGACCGAGCTGACGCTTACCCCGATCCCGCAGATCGAAGTGAAGGCCAACTACACTTATATGTTCCAGTATTCCAACAATATGAACAGAAGTGTGAACACGACCTACTCCAGGAATCCCGGCGAGATCGTGACCCTCACGACCGGTGCGTTCGAGAACAGGCTCTACGAGTCAAACACCTTGACGAACTATCAGGCGGCCAACGTCTATGCGACATATTCAGACACCTTCGGGGACGCGCACAATGTCAAGGCGACCCTCGGAATCAACTGGGAGACAAGGCGCATCAAGACCACCAGCGGCACGGGCTACAACCTGATGAGCGATGTCCTGAGCGACCTGAACCTCGTCGGAACAGACGCCGACGGCACCAGAAGAACCAATGTCAGCGGAGGCCAGAATGAATATGCCATCGCGGGCTATTTCGGAAGAATCAACTATGACTATGCCGGGAAATATCTCTTTGAGGTCAGCGGCCGTTACGACGGGACCTCCCGTTTCGCGTCCGGTTACCGCTGGGGCTTCTTCCCGTCAGCCTCTGTCGGCTGGAGAGTCTCCGAGGAGAATTTCTTCAAGCCGCTCAAGGGGTGGTTCGACAACCTTAAGGTAAGATATTCCTACGGCCAGCTCGGCAACCAGAACGTCAGCAGCTACTATGCCTATCTCAGGACCATCTCGGTGGGCACGCAGAGCTACCTCTTCGGCGGTGACAAGCCTGTCAGCGCCACGATCTCCGCTCCGGTCGCCTCCGACCTCACCTGGGAGACCTCCATCCAGAACAACCTCGGTGTGGATATGGCGTTCCTTGACAACAGGTTGCAGTTCACCGCGGACGCCTATATCCGTGACACAAAGAATATGCTCACGGCGGGAATCGCCCTTCCTGCATCCTACGGAGCGTCCTCACCTCAGATAAACGCTGCTGACCTTCGCACGAAAGGCTATGAGCTGTCGGTCTCCTGGAAGGATATGTTCAACCTTGCCGGACATCCGTTCCAGTACAATGTCGGACTCCAGTTCAGCGACTATCTCACGCACATCACCAAGTTCGACAATCCGGACAAGAGCCTTTCGATGTCCTACTACGAAGGAATGTGCTACGGTGAGATCTGGGGCTACCGTGTGGGAGGCTTGTTCGCCACCGATGAGGAGGCTTCCTCTTATCCTATCGACCAGACTTCCGTCAACCAGATCATCAACGGTTCGGCGGGTTCGGAGAAAGGGCTTCACGCAGGTGACCTTAAGTATCTGGACCTCGACGGCGACAACAAGATCAGCACCGGAAAGAACACCGTGGACGACCCGGGAGACCGTGAGATCATAGGTAACAGGCAGCCACGCTACAATTACGGCATCAACCTTGGTTTCAATTGGTTAGGCTTCGATTTTTCAGTGTTCCTTCAGGGAATCGGAAGGATGGACTGGTATCCTACCGGCGATGCCCGCGCGTTCTGGGGACCGTACGCCCGCCCTTATATGACCTATATTCCTAAGGACTTTATGGATGATGTGTGGTCTGAGGAGAATCCTGACGCGTATTTCCCGCGTCCGAGAGGCTATGTCGCGATGAGCTCCGGACGAGAGCTGGGCACGGTGAACGACCGCTATCTCCAGAACATCGGCTACTGCCGTCTGAAGAACCTCACCTTCGGCTACACGCTTCCTGCCTCGTTGACCAAGAAGATCAATGTGGACGGAATCCGCGTCTATTTCACCGGTGAGAACCTGGCCTACCTTTCCGGCCTGCGCTCCAAGTACATCGACCCGGAGCAGGCCCAGACCAACGGCAACCTGCGCATCTATCCGTGGCAGAAGACGTTTATGTTCGGTGTTGACATCACATTCTAATGTATTGAGAACAAATGAGACATAATATCAAAAACATATTGGCCGCGCTCCTCGTCCCTGTCGCTCTCGTCTCCTGCGACGATCTGCTCAACAAGACTCCGCAGGCGACATTGTCTCCGGACTCGTTCTTCACCAACGAGAGCGAGATGCAGGCCTTCAGCAACAATTTCTACACAATCCTCCCGTCCACAGGACTTTACAGCGAGAATTGCGACAACTACATCGGCACGAACCTCATCTCGGAGATCCGTGACGGAAGGGTTATCCCTGGCTCCGGCGGAGGATGGTCGTTCACTGATCTGAGGAAATTCAACACTCTGATTGACTATTCCTCAAACTGCAAGGACGAGAAGGTCCGTGACCGCTACGTCGGCCTCGCCCGCTTTTTCCGGGCATATTTCTACTTCGAGAAAATCAAGAGGTTCGGCGATGTCCCTTGGTACGACACTCAGTTGGGATCCAAGGACGAGGCTCTCTACAAACCACGTGACAGCCGTGAGTACGTTATGACCAAGATGCTGGAGGACATCGACTTCGCCATAGCGAACCTGCCGGACTCCAGATCCGTCTATACCATCACGAAATGGACCGCCCTGGCGCTTAAGTCCCGTTTCTGCCTATTCGAGGGAACTTACCGTAAGTATCACGACATCAGCGGCTACGAGCACGATTGGAAGTTCTATCTTGAGCAGGCCGCCGACGCTTCCCTGGAGTTTATGAACAAGAGCGGCTACACCCTCCATACCGCGGAGGGGACGGCAAAGAGCTACCTTGCGTTGTTCTCCTCCGAGAACGCTCTCGGTGACGAGGTCATACTCGCAAGGAACTACAACGCCCAGTACAGCGTGGTCCACAGCTCGGCCAACTACACCCTCGTCGGCTCGATGGGCCGTCCCGGTATGACAAAGAAGATTGTGGACAGCTATCTGATGCGTGACGGAAGCCGTTTCACCGACAAGGCTGGCTACAAGACTATGCAGTTCGCCGAGGAGACCAAGAACCGTGACCCTCGCCTTTCGCAGACCATCAGGACTCCGGGCTACACCAGAATCGGCACGACAAAGGCAATCGCTCCGGATCTGTCCTCGACGATAACCGGTTATCAGCCGATAAAGTACGTGACCACGACGGACAAGGACGCTTACGGCCAGTCCGACATCGATCTGATCATATTCAGGACCGCCGAGATCTACCTGAACTACGCCGAGGCCAAGGCTGAGCTCGGAACGCTCACCCAGGGAGACCTCGACATCTCCATAAAGAAGCTCCGCGACAGGGTCGGTATGCCGAATCTGAATATGTCCGACGCCAACGCGTCCCCGGATCCGTACCTTGAGTCTGAGGTCACCGGCTATCCTAACGTCACGGGTGACAACAAGGGCGTAATACTTGAGATCCGCCGTGAAAGGACCATTGAGCTGGCTCAGGAAGGCTTCCGCTACTATGATATGATGAGATGGAGGGAAGGCAAACGCTTCGAGCAGCCTATGTACGGAATGTACTTCCCTGGCCCTGGTGAATATGACCTTGACGGAGACGGTACCCCGGACGTGTGCCTTTACGAGGAGTCTGTTCCGTCCGGCACCAAGGCTGTGTTGAAGTACAAGCTTGGCGGCGACATCATACTAAGCGAAGGCACAAAGGGTTACATCAATCCTCACGACGGCGAGGGCGTCTGGGACGAGTCTCGTGATTACCTCTATCCTATTCCAACGGATGACAGGTCGCTCACGAAGGGTAACCTTACCCAGAACCCGGGCTGGAATGACGGCTTGAAATTTTAATCGATAACATTGAACGTGATGAAAAAAGCTTTATTGATATTCTCATCTCTTGTCCTGGCGGTCTCTGGTTTTGTCTCCTGTGACCAGGACGAGAATGAAACCTACAATGAGACCGCTGTCCTCTCCGCGGTCACCACGGCCGGTGACGAGCCGGTCAAGGCCCTTATGGGCAATTCCAAGACTGTCAGTGTCAGGGCGGAGGCCACGACGGTGGCCGGCGAGCCTTTGACCATCAGCTTCAGGGTGGACGAGAGCCTTGTGGAAACCTACAACAATGAGCACGGGACATCCTACAAGGTGGCTCCGGCGAACTCCTACAAGCTGGAGTCCACATCTGTGATTATGCCTCGCTACGGCAAGTCTTCCTCGTCCGCTGACCTGACTTTCACGGCGATGGAGGATATGCCTATGGACGAGGTGTTCCTCCTTCCTGTGGTCGTGGACAAGGTCTCCGGCTATGACAACTACATCATCGGCGACCCTGCCTACATATTCCTGTGCCATATGGCGCCAGTCAAAGGCTTGGGCACGGAGCAGTTCCCTTATCTCATCTCGGAACCAAGTGATCTTGTGAATATGCACGATCAGGTGAAGCACGGGGTGAAGGTATGGTTCCGGATGACGGATGATGTTGATATGGGCGACATCGGCGACTGGACTCCTGTCAACTACGCCGATCCTTTCGACTATGAGGTCGATTTCGACGGTGACGGCCACACGATAAGCAACTTCTCCTGCTCGTTCAGAAGCTATCCGTCGTTCTTCGGGGTTTTGTACGGCAGCGTACACGATGTGACATTCCTGAATCCGTACGTGAACGGAAGCTCGGCGGCCGGCGTTATCGGTGGTTACATCGGCACCAAGACCCTTGCGGCGCACGTCTATAACGTGAGGGTTCTCGGTGCGAGATTGTTCGAGACCGGGACCTATGGCGTAGGCGGCATCGGCGGAAGGCTTGGTGGCCCTGACTGTCTGATTGAGAACTGCTATGTGAACGGCCACATCGAGTCCACGGCGAAGGACGGTGCCGCAGGCCTCATCGGAGGAGAGAACGAGACAGCCACGGTGACCATAAAGAATTGCTTCACTGAAGGTTCCGTCAAGGCCAAGCTGACCGCCGGCGGAATCCTCGGCGAGTTCTGGAGACCGAATGCCGGCATCTACAACTGCGCCTCCACGGCCAGCATCGAGGGTGTATGGGCTGTCGGCGGAATCGTCGGCCGCGCCACGGGATGGAGCTCAAACTTCAAAGCCACAGTCCACAACAAAGTCGTCGGCTGCATCGCCTGGAATGAATATGTCAAGGCCACAAACACAGATGGCAATCCTGCCCACTACAGCAGCGGCGCCATCGTCGGATTCTCCAGCATCTACAACACCCACACTGACGGCTACAGGAAATATGACTTCAATTTCCAGGAATATCCAGGGCTGGACGCATATAACGTCCTTGTGGACCAGCCGAACTCCGACCAGGATAATCCTTTGACTGTCGGAACTTCCAACGGAACCTCCGGAATGTACTGCTATCCTTACCACGGAAAGGCCGCCGGCAAGGACGAGACCCTCAGCGATGTGGCCAAAAAGCTTGGCTGGGACGAGAACATCTGGGATCTCAGCGGAGAGAAACCTGTCCTTAAATAATCAATGAATATGAAAAAGATCATCTACATATTTCTGTCGCTCCTTCTTGTAGGAGCGGTATCTTGCGATGGCGAGACCACAAGCTCGTTCTATGACCATCCGCACCACAATGTGAACGGTGGCGGGGACGGCCCTGACAATCCCGACAAACCGGATCCCGACAAGCCGGAGAAGCCTGAGTATGACAACACGGTTTACCAGCTGGACAATTCCCTTTGGAAGACCACAACGGTCTCCGACGGGGTCGTCTGGAAGAATTTCGAGGCCAAGGACGTGATCAGCGGCGCCGCTCAGATCGTCAATGTCCTTGATGTGGACCTGTCGGCCAAGAAGAACGACATCAAACTCGTTTACTACTATCCTTCGGTGGCCACGTCAACCGCGATGGCCAACGAGAAGGCTGTCGGAGCCATCAACGCCGGCTATGAGCTTGCGTCGATATTCGTGAAAGTCGCAGGTCAGACCTACGGCAGCATCAAGAACGCCTACATCGCCAATGTCGTCCCTCAGTGGAAGAATGAGGGCGCGTTGTTCATCGATGGTGAGAATGTCAACATCTCATATTGCTGCAAGGGAATGAAACTCTCCGCGCAGCGTCAGTTCTACCTCTCCTGCACCGAGCCGAACATCCTTTCCAGCGCTCCTATGCTGATCGATGACTATGAGCCTGTGGGTGAGGTGTTCGCCAAGACCGACCTCACCTACGAGCAGATCCTTACCCTCAACTCCGAGGATCCGATCAGGCATCAGACGGTGCGTCATCCACGCACGGTGATCGCCAAGACCGAGAACAACCATATTCTTCTGATCACGGTTGACGGAAGGCGTGAGAGTGTCAGCGAGGGAATGAGCGCCAAGGAATTGACCATATTCCTGAAGAATTGGTTCAAACCTCAGTACGCCCTCAACCTGGACGGCGGCGGCTCGACCACGATGTGCGTCAAAGGACAAGGAGACGCGGGCACCAATGTCGTGAACTATCCGTGCGACAACGGAAAGTTTGACCACGCCGGTGAGCGTGTCCGTGACACCCACATCTGCATCATTCCGAAGTAGTGTGGCACTCATAAATGAAAAAATCCGGGCAGGGTTGGTTCCTGTCCGGATTTTTTTGCTGGCTGGATCGAATCTCTATAATCTCACGTCAATGAGGTTCGGATAATGGTCGGTGAGCTTGATGGTGTATTTCTCCATAATGCAGTCGAAGACCTTGACCTCGGCCTTTCCGCTCGGGTCGAAGATCAGGCAGTGATCGATCGCTCCGGTGGCGCGGTCAGGTCCACGTCTGCGGCTCTCGGCCGAATATCCGTCCCCAGGGCTGCATATATGATGTCCGTTGTGGTTGTCTCCATAGACGGTAGCGGCCTTGTAGCAAGGCACATAACCGCCCTGGATAAGCTGCTGGATCGGAACGGTGTCCTCCTCGCAGTTCATATCCCCCATCACAAAGACAGGAATATCCCCGTATTTGGCTCTGATGATGTCGGTCTCCGCCATCACCAGACGGAGTTGCGATGCTCTCGCCATCGTGCTGCCCGGCTTGGACTTTTCACTCTTCCACCAAAGGTGGGTGCCGATTATCGCGAATATCTTCCCGTCGGCCTTCCTTTTAAGCACAGCCGAGGTGAAGGACTTGGATCCGTGGTTGCACCACTGCTCGGGAGTGTACTTGTTGTAGTTGACGTACAGCGGCTCAAGCGTCTTGCTGTTGTAGAAGATCGGGGTGTTGTTCCAGTCTTTTTTCGATTCCCAGGCGATGACATAGCCGTCTTTCTGCACCAGAGGGTAGAATTCCTTGTGCATATGGCTGGAATATTCCTGAAGCGCGAAGACATCAGGAAGGTAGTCGTTTACGAGCCTAGCGAATTGCGGGGCCCTGTTGCAGTCACGTGGATCCTCTCCGATCTCCTTCCATTTCGGAGGAATGGTGTCCTTGCTGTAGTCCCAGATGTTGTCGTCAAGGATGCGAAGGTCAGCGCCTTCCGCGATCTTGAACTTTGCCTCGAACGCCGGGCTCTTCTGCGCGAAAGCGAAAGCTCCGTTGAGCAAGAGTCCGAATGTCAGCGCCGAAGCCGCGATGATTCTTACAATTCTGTTCATTATCCGAATGTTTTTTAGAATCTGTTTTGACTTGTCAAACCTGAAGTTTTTCACTCTCAACCCAGCGCCCGAACCGAGAGCAATCGAACTTGTTCGGATTGCAGAGGTGAGTAGCAGGGAAAGAGCTTGCTCTTAATCTTCAAACAAACAAATTAAAACAGCTTCTTATTTGCTTTCCGGGAATATTTTCCCAATGCAAAGTTAATCCTTACTGGTCAGAAATCCAATTTGACCGCACTGATTTCTGCTGAACTGCTTTGCCATCCGGCGTGGAATCACTATTTTTGCCGCGGAGATATTCATTGATAAGGGTGGGCAATCACCCTCGAAGGGATTATATTCGGCAAGTGATTGCCCGCTTGCGGAATTTGAATATTCAAGGAATATGAGAAGTGCCATCTATGGCGCCGGTTCGTTGGGAACCATTCTGGGCGCGTATATCACGAAGAACGGAGGTCAGATTGGCCTCATCAACCATAACAAGGCCCACGTCGCCGCCTTGCGTGCCGAAGGTGCGAGAGTGGTCGGCACCGTGAATTTCACTCAGCCGGTGACAGCCTTGACAGACGAGGAAATGACTGGTGAATATGTTATTATATTCCTTATGACCAAGCAGTTGCATAATGCCGAGGTTGTGAATATGCTCAAAGGTTTCCTTGCTGAGGATGGTGTGATCGTCACTCTCCAGAACGGGTTGCCGGAGCTGCTGATCTCCGAGATTGTCGGTCCGTCCCGTGTGCTTGGCTGCACGGTAGCTTGGGGTGCGACGATGCTTGGCCCGGGAGTCTGCGAGTTGACCAGTTCGCCGGACAGCCTCACATTCTCGCTCGGGGCGGTCTCGAAGGATGTCAACAAGCATTTCGCTGAGGTGAAAGCTCTCCTTGAGAAGATGGGTCCGGTTGAGGTTGAGGATAATTTCCTCGGAACCCGCTGGAGCAAGCTCCTGATCAACGCTGCGTTCTCAGGAATGAGCGCGGTTTTGGGCTGCACTTTCGGAGAGGCCGCCTCGGACCGTGCCTCAAGGAAAGTCGTGCAGGCCTTGATCAAGGAATGCATTGATGTCTGCCGGAAAGGCGGCATAACCATCGAGCCGATCCAAGGCAAGGATGTCGTAAAGCTTCTGGATTACAATAATCCCGTGAAGAAGTTCATCTCCTTTATGATCATCCCGATAGCCATCCGCAAGCACGCCCGCCTGAAAGCCAGTATGCTTCAGGATCTTGAGCGCGGCAAGAAAACCGAGGTCGATTCCATCAACGGTGCCGTCAGCGCCTACGGCCGCAAAGTCGGTTGCCCCACCCCGATGAACGACAAGGTTGTGGAGATCATCCACCGCATCGAGTCCGGCTCCCTCAAGCCATCTTTCGACAACCTCCGCCTCTTCGCGTAGCCGCGTCACACTGTTGCGTGTGCTCACCCAGTTGAATATTGGAATGACAAAGCAAAACTTCCCGTCAGTCTGCTCAGGTGGGAACTTTTGCGTTAGTTTGCCCGGTTAGGTGGCGAGGGCATATTCAAGTGCTTTGCCATAGAAGTCCATCCAATCAGCTTTTGCGTTAGTTTGCCCGGTTAGTTTGTCTGGTTAGGTGGCAAGGACATATTCAAGTGCTTTGCGACAGAAGTTCATCCAATCAGCTTTTGCGTTAGTTTACCTGGTTAGGTGGCAAGGACATATTCAAGTGCTTTGCCATAGAAGTTCATCCAACCAGCTTTTGCGTTAGTTTACCTGGTTAGGTGGCAAGGACATATTCAAGTGCTTTGCCATAGAAGTCCATCCAATCAGCTTTTGCGTTAGTTTGCCCGGTTAGGTGGCAAGGGCATATTCAAAGGCTTTGCCATAGAAGTCCATCCCCTCAGCTTTTGCGTTAGTTTACCTGATTAGGTGGCAAGGGCTTTGATTTTGATGCCATACAAGTTTTGGCAAGAGTTGTCGTGAAATTACCCTCGGTAGAATTGCAACGAGAAAATGGCGTGCTTTATAAGTTCTTGTAAGTCAGTTGATTCGGTATCTGTCCTTAGCGGAACCCCACAGAAGATAAGCCTCTATATCTCTCATTAACAATACATTATTTCCCACTCGCCTGAAACGTCTCCCTAATGAATAGGCAAGCAGATCCATTGAAAACAACAATGTCTTGCCCTTTTTCAAGAGCGGCTTTAGCACTGATCCGTAATAATTTGAATGTCAGCAGGTGAAGCGCCACCTCTTGATTCATAGGGATATACAGGATTCTGCCAGTCATTTTTGACTAGCAGGAATTACTAATATATTTATTTTTAGTTTTAGTTTCTTATGGATTCTCGATTCTATGGTTTTGAGGTTTTTGATTTATTGGATGGATTTCCAGCGGGTTATGGGAATGAAAAAAGGACAGCCTCGGACGAGTCTGTCCACTTGTGCGGAATCGTGGAAGATTATCGAACCTTTATCGAGGACTTCAAGAGAGTGCTGGAGTTCGTGGAATGGTTGGAGGAAGAGTCTTGATGAAAAAAAAGTCAACGATATTGCTTGATAATCTGAAAAGAATGGCTATCTTTGCAATGTTCTCATACGAGTTAGGAAGACAAGTAAAAGCAAGCATCTTTTCCCTAAAAGGGATGCTTGCTTTTTTTTAGTTATTGTCCCATACCGAGGGGGTACTACAACAAGGACGGTTGTTCTCTCAATTTCCTAACAATAAGTATGCAGAATGAGAACAAGCCAACATCTTGTGATAGTCGCCATTGAGGTGGAGGTTATCAGACTTGTCCGGGTGCGAGCCTACAAGCGAGTACGTTTCGGCAAGGTTGAGAGAGTCCGCAGCCACTACAGACGTTATTAGGGTAATGTCTGTCCCCAGCTCCCGCTCTGAGCCGTAAGGCTCTCTGCTTCACCCCTCGGTTTTTATTTGTTCTGTGCCAATACCGTTCTGCTATTCTTTTGCAGGATTTGCTGTCCAATCTGTCTTGATGTATTAAATCATATCTGAATTTATGTCCCCCAAAAGAAGGTGATATGTATTGAAAACGTATCACCTTATCTTTCTATATTAACTTGGATGGTAACGGGGCTATAAATCCTCTCCGTTAGCTTTGTTTCTGAGATTGTCGTAATATATGCCTATGAAATATTTCCCATAATGCTCGTGAATTGTAAACCACACTTGTCCCGAAACATTTTCAAGCGTCTTCTTGGCTAGATAGAGATTTGCTTCATCCTCTGCCATTGTTGAAGTCTTTTCTTCCAGGTCCTTGATTTCATCTTCTGTGAAGTTCACTTTTAGATAGAATGACGTATCGTATCTTTTTTTATGTACCAACATCTCATAAGAAATGTCTTCGTCATCAGGAATAGGTTGGGGTTCTTCAAAAGTGAAATACTTATCATTCTTCTTAAACTGATAAAGAAGATTGTTGTATGAAATACGAATTGACGCTTCGTCTTCCAAAACACTGCTGGCAACATACACCCTGTCCACTTTACCATTGTTAGTGGAGATGTATATGTTAGAATCTTTCCCATTGAATCTTCCAGATAGATTCTCAAATTGAGGGTTATACTTAAACCCTTTATTTTTGAGTTCCTTAATCATTTGTTCTTTGCTCCCGTCTACTGGAATGCCTAAGAACTTGATGGTGTTATCGGAGTTCGTTTGAGTCACAATCGATAAACACGCAAGTAATGAGCATAAGATGGTTACCAATCTTTTCATAAAAATGTTTGTAACAGCCTGGCTCCGGTGGCAATGTTGTGGTATAAACAAAAGTGTGAAGCCATTTCATCTATCTGACAGGAGGTTTAGCAGAACCGTAGGCAAAATAAATGACTGATACTCCACACTCGCTGAGATATGGAGCATCAGTAGCGAAACGCTATGAGGACAATATACCTTAGCAAGTGCGAAATGTCCCCGTCACCCCTTGCCTTTTTGAAACTGCTAATTTCCTGTCAAGGTAACACGAAAACACTTTCGCTGATATGTCCATCAAGCCTATAAAAACGACTTGATGTAACAAAGATAATGATTTAGTCCGTAAAAAGATACGAAAAGTTATTTTTTGTGTGGAGAAGTGATAAGTGTGCCTTTACGAATGATGCACTTTTTACCGTTGTAGGGATGGCTTTCAGAGAGACCGTAGTTCTTCAAATAGTTGTAGGAAACGCCTATGGTGTCCCTATCCCAATTGTCGGTCAGGGCTTTGATGTTTCCGTAGTAATAATGTTGTCCGTTCAGTTCAAGGTGGACAACGTTCCTTTCTTGTTTAATATCGCAAAGGTCGGTAAAATTGCGACGGGGAAATGGCGTGTTGTATAAGTGCTTGAAGGTCAGTCTATTCGGTGTTTACCTTTAGCGTGCTTCCACTAAAGGTATACCTCTATATTCCTCATTAATAATATGTTATCTTCCACTCATCTGAATGTCAGCGTGTGAAATTCCTACCATTGATTCATAAAGACATATAAGATTCTGCCAGTCTAAAAAGGTAGGTGGAATTCACAAACATATTAAGAAACTATACGCCAGTCGCAAAGTCATAAGATTCACGGATAAATGCGGTTTCTTGCCCTGATTTTGATTCCGCTATATGGAAGCTCTTTTGATAGTTAGGAAAATATATTACCTTTGTGCGGGTAAAAACAAGTAATACCGGTTATTTAAAAATCTTATTTAATCTTATGAGAAGAGTTATCTTATTGATTCTGACTACGTTCTGTTTTCTTCCTTTTGTGCAGGCGCAAGATATCATAACCACAAAGAATGGCAAAGATATTCAGTCAAAGATTCTTGAAGTCAATGCAAATGAAGTCAAGTACAAGAAATATAATAACCTTGACGGTCCGACATTCACATTATCGAAATCGGAGATACTTATCGTCAGATACGAGAATGGCGAAAACGAGGTGTTTCAAGAACATAACAACTCAGTGGACAAGAAATTCAATACAACCGCCGAAGTTGTTGTTGGTATGAGGTATCGTGAATACAAAAATCTGTATAATACTAAGGAATATGTTCCGCAACGTGATGATCCTTACAGTCGTGCCTGGGCGGGAATCGCGTCATTTATCATTCCTGGTTTGGGGCAAGGAATAGTTGGGCAATGGGGACGTGGAGTTGCTATCATCGGTACCAATGTTGGTTTGTGGGCCTTGCAACTATCAGATACGTACATTTACGATGACGGCACAACTGAGATGGGCGGTTTGGCTTGGGGAGCGTTTGCGGCTCGCTTAGCATTGAATATATGGAGTATTTGCGATGCTGTCCACATCGCAAAAGTGAAAATATGTACTACCAGGATCTTAGGACGCAAAGGGCAGCCTTGGATCTTAAGGTTGAACCTTATTTCGCATACACTCCAACAAGTGTGCAAGGATATTCTCAACCAACAGCAGGTCTTTCTCTCAAACTGAATTTCTAAATATTGATCAAAGAATATGCAAGGCGAGCCGTTGAAAATCCCAATGGCTCGCCTTTTTTAGACTTGTATTTAAGGCTCCCTCTGGTAGCGATTGGTAATTAATTGAATATCAGTTGTTGCCCCTCCACCTCTTGATCCATAGTGACATACGTGATCCTGCCCTCCATTTTTGACTGGCAGGAATTACGAATATATTCATTATCAGTTTCTTATGGATTCTCGGTTCTGCGACTTCCGTTTTTTGGGGGGATTGGATGGATTTTCAGTGGGTTATGGGAATGAAAAAAGGACAGCCTCGGATGAGGTTGTCCCCTTGTGCGGGTGAAGGGACTCGAACCCATACGCTTGCGCACCAGATCCTAAGTCTGGCTTGTCTACCAATTTCAACACACCCGCAAGGCCTTTCGGCGGGGGAATCTAGATGATGATAGGGATTCCGCGGGGAGGTCGGGCGATTGGAAGCTGCCTTCGCTCCGAGTCCGAAAGGATTGCAAAGATAGGGAGAAATCCATTAATATTCAAATAAA
>CAVCRL010000017.1:0-24850 GCA_963604455.1 Lachnospiraceae bacterium
GGACCGCCGGAAAGTACAACGGAGACGTGATGTGGCTTGGCCGCAAGAATCCGTTTATGTTCGTGGACCAGTACAACTCCGAGTTCAACAGGACGATCCAACCGATGAAAGGCGGCTACACCGACAACTACTATATGCAGATGGCCCAGAACATCCGCCGCTACAAGGGAGTCCGTCCGGTTCCCGTGAACAGGCATATTCATAAAATGGCGGTGGACGGAATATTCAAGGATTGGGATCAGGTTGAGGTGGTTTACCGCGACACCCGTGGGGATGTGTTCCATCGTGACGCGAAGGGTTACGGCGGGCTTCACTACAAGGATTCGACGGGAAGGAATGACATAGTGGCCTCGAAGGTGGCGGTCGGCAAGTCGGACATATTCTTTTATGCCGAGACCGCTGATGCCTTGACTCCATATTCCGATCCGGATTGGATGTTGCTGCTGATTGATTCAGATGGGGATTCATCGACTGGTTGGTATGGTTATGACATATTGATTAACAAGGATATAGCATCTGACGGCAAGGGAAATGTCCTTAGGTTTGTTGACGGAAAATGGGTCAAGGCAGGGGAGTACCGCTTCGCTGTGGAAGGCAACAAACTGGAACTTGCCGTGCCTAAGTCTCTGCTTGGAGTTTCCGGAAAATCAATTACCTTTGATTTCAAATGGGCGGACAACACCGGAGAGTTGGTCGATCCGATCTCGCTTTGTCTGCACGGGGACACCGCTCCGAACCGCCGTTTCAACTACAGGTTTGTTTGGAATAGATAGAAAAACTTTAAGAATATGAAATACTCCACAATCCGAAAACTTTTTGCGTCGCTCCTGCTGCTGTCGACTGTCTGCTCCTGCGGCAAGGACAGCGTAAAGCCGAACGTTGTTGTCAGGCCAAAAGGGGACAAATACCAGATGGCGGACAACCTCAAGGAATATCTTGCCAAGAAATATCCATCCAAGGTGACTAATGTATCTGTGGCATCCGACAAGGTCACCATCAAGGGAAACTGCGGAGGTTCAGGTACATACGTGCTCGCGGAGATAACGCCTTGGCAGGATGTCACGGAACTGGAGACATATCCTTACACTCAAAATTTGTCCGGAAGCGATTTCACGGTCACTGTGGACAGGATTGTTCCGAACCGTGAAGGGATAAAGTATGACAGGGTGTTCTCCAAATGGGCGGTCGTGAAGGTGGACGGGGACAAGCAGACCTTGGACTCGCACGCTCGTTATGCCGATGAGGTGGTTCCAAAAAAGTCTCCGGCGGCGGTTCCGCTGAAGAACAAGAAAGGTTTCGGTGCTGGAGACTCCGACTTGTATTTCAGTGATTGCAAGGAGATGAATGTCGGCAGCATCACGATGAATGTGGTTCTTAACAACTACATCACTGGGGAAGGCTCTGGCTATTCATACGGCGGGAAAGAGTACAGTCTCGGTTCCGTGAAGGACTATGTTGACTATGTGACGCAGAAAGCTTCGGAGACCGGCCTTGTGGTCTCAGCCATCATCCTCTGCCAGACCAACTCCATATTCAAGGATCCTGAGAACACGGGAGGCAACTACACAATGCCGAATATGACGACCGCCAGGGCGTTCAACCTCTATGCCGCGGCCCTTGAGCATATGGCCTCGACCCATTGTTACTCGGGCAAAAGAATATCCCACTGGATTATGCACAATGAGGTTGATTTCGCGAACGAGTGGACGAATATGGGCAGCCAGCCGATGCTGCGCTATCTTGACAGGTACATCAAATCGATGAGAATCTGCTACAACATCGTCCGCCAGTACGACCAGAACGCCTCTGTGCTTGGCTCCTACACCCACAACTGGATGAAAGCCGACGGGGCGTACGCTCCAAAGGATATGCTTGAGAAGACTGTTGAATATTCCAACGCGGAGGGAGATTTCCGTTGGGGTGTGGCCTATCATCCATATCCTCAAGATCTTACCAAGCCGGCATTCTGGGTCAACGACACCCAGGCGACATATTCGATGGACTCCAAGTACATCACTTTCAAAAACCTGGAGGTTCTTGACGCTTGGATTCAGCGGAAAGCCAATCTTTACAAAGGCACGACCAAGCGACTGCTTTTCCTTTCGGAACAGGGCACGAACTCGCCGTCTTATTCAGAGTCAGATCTTGCGCTACAGGCCGCCGGTGGAGCCTGGGCGTGGAAGAAGGTCTCCAAACTGGACGGCATAGACGCCATCCAGTGGCACAACTGGGCGGACAACAAAGCCGAAGGAGGCCTCAGGATAGGTCTTCGTACCTTCGATGAGGGCAGTGTCCAGGCTATGACCCCGAAGCCCGTCTGGTACGTCTGGAAAGCCGCCGGCACCGCCGAAGAGGACACCGTTCTTGACCAGTACAAGACCACCCTCGGCATCACCGACTGGAATTCCATCCTTAACACTATCGAGTAGAAGTCCGCGATCGGCTCCATTTGTCGCAGTGTATTTTTTGCAGTAGTGTCTACCTGTCGCAGAGATAGTCTGTAACAAAGTCTATCTGTAGCAGGATTGCCAGTCGTTGAACCTGTCGTTTTTTACGCCAACCAGTATGTGTGTGTCGCAGCGATCCGTGGCAGATAACTAATTGAAAACCAGTAAATAAAGTAAGTTCGTGGTGCCGAATCCCGCACCACGAACTTGCTTATATCGTTGATATTCATATGTTTGAATGCCACGCTTCCCGGTCGCTGAGCCTGCCGAAGCGACGTTGGTTCTGCGCACTCACCAACCGACCGGTGTGCTTCTACAGGCTGGCTTAGTGGCCGGCAAGCTTACACGTTGAACAGGAAGTGCATAATGTCGCCGTCCTGGACGACATATTCCTTGCCTTCGGTGGCGAGTTTGCCGGCGGCTCTTACGGCGCTTTCGCTGCCGAGGGTGACGAAGTCGTTGTACTTGATGACCTCGGCTCTGATGAATCCCTTCTCGAAGTCCGTGTGGATCACTCCGGCGGCTTTCGGGGCTTTGTCGCCCTTGTGGATTGTCCAGGCGCGGCACTCGTCGGATCCTGCTGTGAAGAATGTCTGGAGTCCGAGCAGATGGTAGGCTCCCTGGATCAGTCTCACTACACCGGATTCTTTCAACCCCATCTCCTCAAGGAACATCTGGCGGTCCTCATAGCTGTCCATCTCGGCGATTTCGGATTCGGTTTTCGCTGAGATCACGAGAATCTCCGCGTTCTCCTCCTTGACGGCCTCACGGACGGCCTCCACATACTTGTTGCCGTTGACAGCCGAGGCATCATCCACATTGCAGACGTACATCACCGGCTTGTTGGTCAGAAGGAAAAGATCCTTGGCCATAGCGGCCTCCTCCTCGTTGATGAACTCGATGGTCCTGCACGATTTGCCCTGCTCAAGGGCTTCCTTGTAGCGGAGCAGAAGAGCGACAAGTTTCTTCGCGTCCTTGTCTCCTCCGGTAGTGGCCTGTTTCTGGCTTTTGGCGAGACGTGACTCAACCGTCTCAAGATCCTTGATCTGGAGTTCCGTGTCAACTACCTCCTTGTCCCTGACAGGATCCACGCTGCCGTCCACGTGAACGACATTGTCGTCATCGAAGCATCTGAGCACGTGAAGGATGGCGTCAGTCTCACGGATGTTGGCAAGGAACTGGTTTCCAAGGCCTTCACCCTTGCTGGCTCCCTTCACAAGGCCGGCGATGTCCACGATGTCCACTGTGGCCGGCACGACACTCTTAGGCTTGCACATATCCGCAAGCACCTCAAGCCTCTTGTCCGGAACGTTTGTCGAGCCAAGATTCGGCTCTATTGTACAGAAAGGAAAGTTCGCGCTCTGGGCCTTGCCTGAGCTCACGCAGTTGAACAAAGTTGACTTTCCGACATTCGGAAGTCCGACTATTCCGCATTTCAATGACATATCTTACTAAATTCTAAAGTCGATAGTATAATTTATCGGCAAAGATACAAATTAAGAAGTTGTTTTGATTTGTTTGAAATGTTCTTTGAGGTGAAAAAATCTTCAAACAAACAATCAAACAGCTTCTAAGAATATGTTTTGCTTTGTTTGCGTGCTCTTTGGACCAAAATTATTCAGGCGACAACCGACATAAGAAAAAGTTTTTCTGTTTCTTAAGAAAGAGTTTACGTTTCTTATCTTTTTTTACGTTTTTGTGCCGCATATTTGCCGTTGAAATGAAAAGACATCAGTTCATATTGTTTGTTCTTCTTCTCTTCACGGCCGCCGGCCAGTTGACTCATTGTCGTAGTTTTAGTTTATTAGATAAGGCGGCCGGAAGGGAAGATCAGATTCTCGTTATGTTCTGGAATCTGGAGAACTTCTTCGATTGGCGGAGGGACAGCCTCAATGGCAGCGAATCCGAAGCTGATTTCACTTCTTTTGGCAAAAGACATTGGACAAAGAGACGTTTCCAGGCCAAATGCAACGCGATCGCCAAATCCATACTATGGGTTGAGGATGAGGAAGGAATATTACCGGACATCATAGGTGTGGCCGAGGTTGAGAACCGCTTTGTGCTTAAACGATTACTGGAAGACACGCAGTTGTACAGAACCGACTATGGGATTGTTCATTTCGATTCCCCGGATCCACGCGGGATAGATGTGGCGTTGCTATACCGGACCTCACGTCTTACTCTCTTGCATTCCAAGCCGTTGAGGGTGGGCGGGGGAACCGACCCTCCGTTGCTGACCAGGGATATTCTTTTGACAAAGTTTCTGACGGCCGATGGCGACAGCATCGCTTTCCTTGTGAACCATCACCCTTCCAAATATGGCGGAAAGACCGGCCAAAGGAGGGAGGTGGCACTCAGGAGGCTGCGTGATGCCACGGACTCGCTTCAAAAGGCCGGATTGATGAATATAGTCGCGATGGGTGACTTCAACGACACTCCGGATAATCCTGCTTTCGGAATATTGACGGACGGGAAGCCTTACCCTTTGACGAACCTGGCCCTCCCGGTAGCTGAAAAAGGAGAGGGAACTATAAGATATTCAGGAAAATGGGAGATGATAGATATGTTCTTTGTTTCGGGGAATCTGGCACCGGACGGGCATATTCCTGAAATGAAGGTTCTGAAGTTGCCGTTCCTTATGGTGAGGGATAACGCTCATTCTGGGGAAAAACCGCTTCGGACATACACTGGACCGCGATATGTGGGAGGAGTGAGCGATCATTGTCCGATTGTTGTCTGGATTCGGTAGATAATCAACAAATATTTGTTAAATTTGCCTTATTGGAAGTCGGTTTTATGGCCGATTATTGAAACGAACTAGTTTAAAATCACATAATATGGAAATGAAAACCAAAATCAGAGAGAAATTCAAGACTCTCTTTGGCGCTGAAGGCGAAGTTTTCGCTTCGGCCGGCCGTATCAACCTCATTGGTGAGCACACAGACTATAATGGCGGATATGTTTTCCCTGGAGCCATCGACTGCGGTATTATGGCGGAGGTGAAGCTGAACGGAACCCAGAAAGTCAAGGCTTTCTCGATTGACTATGATGAATATGTCGAGTTCGGACTCAATGAGGAGGACAAGCCTAAGCAGCAGTGGGCCAGCTACATCTTCGGTGTTTGCCGCGAGACTGTGAAGCGTGGCGGAAAGGTAGAGGGTTTTGACACCGTTTTCGCGGGAGATGTTCCTCTCGGAGCGGGACTTTCTTCGTCTGCCGCCCTTGAAAGCACATTCGCTTATGCCATCAACTACCTGTTCGACAACAAGATCGACAAGTTCGACCTTGCCAAGATCGGCCAGTCCACAGAGCATAACTACTGCGGTGTGAAGTGTGGGATTATGGATCAGTTCGCCTCTATTTTCGGAAAGAAAGGCAGTCTCATCCGTCTTAACTGCAAGACATTGGAGTACAAGTACTTCCCGTTCGATCCGAAGGGGTACAAGCTCGTACTTGTTGATTCCTGTGTGAAACACGAACTGGCCTCTTCGGCGTATAACAAGAGGAGGGAGTCCTGCGAGAATGCCGCAAAGGCCATCAGAAAGAACCATCCTGAGGTGGAGTTCCTCAGCGATGCCAAGAGAGTTTGGCTTGACGAGGTTCGTGATGAGATTCCAGCTGAGGATTTTCTCAGGGCCGAGTACGTCATCGGTGAGGTTCAGAGAGTTCTTGATGTCTGCGACGCCCTTGAGAGAGGTGACTATGACATCGTAGGAGAGATGATGTACCAGACTCACTTCGGATTGAGCAAACTCTACGAAGTCAGCTGCGAAGAACTCGATTTCCTCAACAAGCTTGCCCGCAAGTGCGAGGTTACCGGTTCACGCGTGATGGGTGGCGGCTTCGGCGGCTGCACGATCAACCTTGTGAAGGATGAGCTCTACGATGCGTTCATCGCGGCGGTCAAGGAGCAGTTCCCTGCCAAGTTCGGTCACGATCCGAAGTTCTACGACGTAGTGATCAGCGACGGCGCCAGAAAAGTTGAATAATATCTAATTTTACTTAATACGACAAAGGGTCGCACGGGATTGTTCCTCAGCGGCCCTTTAATTTATGGAATATGTGTGTTTATCTGAAAAAGCGGGCGACCCAGGCGGGGTCGATGCGGGAGAATCCGGGGGATGGCTTGACGGAGGGGTTGCGGCGGATGATGCCGGCGCAGTCTTCATAGACGTTGAAGCCGATGCGGAGGCCGTGCATCTGGCCGTCTTTCGGGTAGGAGAACTCAATGTCGTTGTCCGGGCCGTCGATGCGGTAGAACTTGAACGGAGCGTTCAGCAGGTCCTTGGAACCGCCTTTTTCCACCATCTCCATCTTTGTGATATACTTGCACATCTCGATGACGCAATCGTCAAGGCCGGCGTCAAAGATGTTGACTTTCTCAATCAGTGAGCCGACATCGCTCACACGGCGGAGAGTGTAGCCTTCCAGCGTCTCGGAGATCTTCTCGAATTGGGCCTCAAGGGCCTTCTCCTGAGCCTCAGGGAGGATTCCGTCAGGCATCAGCCAGATCATCAGGCGCTCGGTCGGGTCGTGGTAAAGAGTCTGTCCCTGAACAAGGTTGGCCTTGCCGCAGTGCGGGCATTCCCAAACGAATAACGAGCCGTCCTTGACTTTTGCTTTAAGTTCCGGATTCTCCCCGACATTTATACGGTTCCATATTTCTATTCCGTGCTTTTCGCCGCAGGCCGAACAAACGGCCGTAACCTTCTCTGACATATTCGTTTAATCTAAATATTCCTTAGTGATTCTTTCTTTGCGACTTACTTCCAAGGCTTGATTTGTTTGAAGTTTTTTCGCCTCAAAGAATATTCCAACTTCTTATTTATCAAGCCATTTCCAGACCTTGTACATCAACGCTCCCCAGGCGAGGAACAAGACGACATAGACCCAGAACGGCAGTTTGGCTGCATAATGCGTGCCTTGGGTGTACTTGTCGAACTCCGGGATGTCGGCGTAGTAATATGCCCCCGCCCCGAAGTCGAGCGAGTCTTGAAGCCCGAGGCCGTGCGCCATTATGTAAAGGGCGGCCAGAACGGTCGCCCCTATTACAGTCAGGGTAAGAACCTTGACGATTCTTTTTCCTGAGATATTCATTAGTCAAGGACAGGGATCGGGAAGAACTTGCCGGAGAGGAGGAACCAGACGGCGAAGAACGTCAGCGCGATGTTGAAAAGCTGGCCTATGATGTAGAGCCAGAGCACCTTGCCGCCCTGCATCTGCTTGATGATCTCCTTGAAGTTGGTGTCCAGTCCGATGCTGGTGAACGCCAGCACGAAAGCCCAGTTCTTGTACTGGTCGAGCACCTTGTTGATGGCACCTACCTGATCCGCTCCGCAGAGAGGCTGGATGAGGAATGAGGCGACCATAGAGGCGATGAAGAAGCCGAGGATGAATTTAGGGAACCTGTACCAAATTTCGCTCGCACCTACTTTTGTGTTTCCGGTGTTGTCCACCTTTGTGGCGAAGAAAACGGCCACGAAGAAGGCGATGAAGCCGATGAGGATGTTCTGGATGGACTTCACAAGGACAGCTGCCTGCTGCGCCTCTGGTCCTAAGGCGGTTCCTGCAACGACAACCGCTCCGGTAGAGTCAACCGTACCACCGATGAGCGAGCCACCCATAATCTGTGACATTCCGCAAGCCTTGATGATGACCGGCTCGAAGACCATCATAAGGATTGTGAATATGATCGAGATTGAGACTGTTATGGAAAGGTCATCCTTTTTGGCTTTTGATGCCGCCGCGGTCGCGATGGCGGCGCTGGTTCCGCAGACGCTCGTGGCCGAGGCCATAGTGATGACGAGCGGTTTATTGTTGATTTTTAGAACCTTGGTTCCGAACCAATACATAAACAGAATTACGACCGGAGTGACAATCCAGGCTATTCCAAGGCCGTAGAGGCCGAATTTCGCGATGTTGGAGAACAGCACGGAGAATCCCATAATCACAAGACCGGTCTTGATGTAGAACTCAGTCTTGATGGCCGGCTTGAGCCAGTTCGGGACTCCGACCGTGTTGGAGATCAAAAGACCAACCAGAAGTGCCCAGAAGGCCCATTCGAGGTAGCGGTTGAGGGTATATTCAGCGCTTATGAGGCGAACCACCAATGCGATGACAAACAGCCCGATGATGGCGGGAATATATTTCTTAACGCTTTCGCCCTGAAGTTTGACTCCGATTGTGAACAACGCTCCGAGGGTGATGAACGTCACAAGGAACTTGCGCCAGAACGCCCAGGCTCCAAGCTGCTCAGACAAAGGGACAACCTTTGCCGCGGCGGCCTCCGAGAGATTCTCTCCGAGGGTCCAAGTTGCGAATTTAACCGCCGAAAAATCAAATGCCTTAGTCAGGACAGCGATGCAGGCGATGACGATCACGATGCCGCCGATCCAGATTGCCTGCCAGTCCTCCTTTCCCCAAAATGCGGGAACAGTCTTGCCTTTCTCCATCTGTAGAAAAATTAGTATAATGTTTTACTATTTTGCAAAGATATAACAACTGACGGTTTCTCGCAAAACTTTTTCAAAAGTCGGGTTAGTCTGCTTACAGGCTTATGCTGAATATCCAGCCGATATAGTTCTTATTGAGGTCGCTGATCGGGAACCGGTCGATGTAATGCCAGAAGTTGCGGGCGTAGCGGATGCCGATCTGGGTGTCGTACGGGAGCCAAAAGAAGTTCCCGAGGTTGACGGTGAGGTCGGCTCCTACGCTGAACAAGTTCTCAGCCGTGACCGCACCGGGATTGTAATGCAGTTCGTGGTTCCAGCTGAAAGTCTGGTAGGACCAGTCAAAGAATGGAGTCAACTCAAAGTTCTTGATATAGGCGACTGGGCTGAGGAACGACCAGTCCACGTCCGCGAATGGAATCGCATAGTCAGCGGTGACCCTCCATCTGGACTCCGAGCAGGAGTTGATGATGCCCTTGAGGTTGGTGTTAATGAACCCTCTTGGAATGGCTGTAAGCGCTCCCTCCATAATGCCACCCTCTTCGTATGGCCCGTACCACACCTCCATCGACGCTGAAAGCCTGAGCCCTTGCCTGGCTGTGAATCCCGGAAGGTAACCGTAAGTGTAGAGATAGGCGGTCGGGTTGTAGGCTTTCATATGTCCCGGCCTGAAGTGGAATCCCATCTCAGCCCCGAATCCGAGCGACGGAAAGACCTGTGAAGGAGCTTTCTGCCTCATCACATAGCCTCTCAAGGAAACATCCAGTGTCTGGAGCGGCGAGATGTGGTTCTCACCTATTGTGCTGTAGGTCTCCGTGATTTCCTTCCCGTCTTTCTCAACGATGTGCTGAAGGAGAATCTGGTCATTGTACCTGTCGTTGGTGAACTTGTACTTGACCTGCGGAATCAATCCGCGGCTGATGCCTCCCGATGAGAAATTGAACGGAATATATGCTTTCAGCCCTCCTTCAAAATAAGGTTTTCCGGTCAGTGCGCCTTTGTTGTAAAGCCTGTACATCTTACCCTTCGTGACCTGGATTTTCTGAATGTCAAGGCTTGCCCTGTCGTTGAAGTCGGCGGAGAGCTCAAACACCGGGTAAAGTCCTGTGAATATGTACTTGAAGTGCCCGGAATGTCTCCATTTTCCGTCCTTGTGAGGATCTTCGTGCGCTCCGTAACCGACCATCCCATAGCCAGTACTGAGCAGATTTTGGAACAGGGCCGTGGCTCCGAGCGATGCGGTCTTGTAGTAATCGTCACCACTGACAGACTCGACATTGTCATAATTAAAGTACACCGGTGCCCACGAATGGATGTGCGGGAATCTGATCTTCGAATATCTCCGAGGCTGCGAGAAATCTACCTCCGCGGCAAACGTGGTAGAGTCGCCAAGGGCGTTTTCCTGCATTGTAAGAGCGCCTGCGACAGTGTATTTATGAATATCCTCGTAGCGGACTTCGGTGACCGGCAGGTCGCTTACAGCTGTGGCATACATCATCCGGCCTTGCTTGTAGTCCTTAGGTCTGTCCGATGCCGCCAATGAACTGTAGTACAGGGTGTCAGCCTTGAACACCGGAGAACTGATCCCGTAGCGTGTCGATGTAAGCTGCCGCAGTTTCAAGTTCTCAACGTCCAATGAATATAATTCCGTAACCCCTGTCCTGTCACACAGGAAAGACAATTGTGTTTTATAGGTGCGAAGATGCGAGAGTGTGGCGGGCTGAGGACCAAGTAATTGACGAAGAACAGCCTTTCCGTCAGAATCCGGTCCTGTAACCTCATAGACACCCATTCCGTTCTCCGACAACCCCGCCGCGAACAGCCGGTCTCCAATCCAGGCGGATTCCGTGAACTGAAGCGAGTCCGGAGCGGTGAGCGATTTCTTTACAGTTCCGTCCGTGGCGTCCAGCAGGACAATCCGCGATCCTCCCGCGTAAGGATATTCAGTGGCGGCTATGACCTTTCCGTCAGGTGCCGGAGCCGGATTGAAATACCGTCCTTTTTTTGTCAGATTGTGGACTTTCCCAGGCTTTGAGAGATTCACGTAACGGATCCGTGAACTTCCTCCGAGAGTCCATCGATGTCCGGCCACGGACTCACTCCAGAATATTCTTTGACCCTCTGAATCAAGAAACAAGTCGCTTGTGTAGGAGGCGAAAGACCTGATTCTCTTCTCTTTACCGTAAGGATCCAACCGAACAAGGCAGTTCGGTGTCGCCATACCGGACTTCATAGAATATATTCCTGAATCTCCATCGAAGACCGATCCATTATATTCAGTGTGCATCCGTGGTGTCCGGGAGATTTGTCTTGATGGCATAAACGGCTCTCTGACAGCGGCTTCGATATTCCAAAGCTGCTGGAAATTTTCCTCTATGGTTCGGAACGATTCCTTGAAGTTCTTTCCGCTGGCGGCCTTTACGGTCTTCTGGAGATTGAAAAAACAGCCTTTGCGGACGACCCTATCGAAATATTCCTGGGTGAAAAGAGGGTCGTTGAAGAATACCCTTGTCCCGGCGATCAGCATATAGCCAACTCTATAGTAATCAGGTGTATAGAGTTTGTTGGAACCGTAAAACCATCTGTAGTAGTCCCGCCAGTCGCCGCAGTCGAACGCCGGCATCATATATTCAAGAAACGAGGCCTGCCGTCCGCGCCCGCTCTGGCTGAGTGCCGTCTCCGCCACGACCGCATCTCCTTCGAGGAACGCCGGTCCCGGGTATATTCCCGCGAAGGCTCCGGCCGCCATTTCTCCGAAGAACCAGTGCAGCACCTTGTTGCCTCTGTCCGCCCCGAACTGCATCTGCGCCGCGTGCCGCCCCTCGTGGATCGCCAGATTCCGCACCCAAGGCATCGCCGTCGGCTCGTAAGGGTCGTTGACAGTGAATATGTCCATCCTTTTCGGCGCCCAGGTGACCGATGCGTTCGGCAGTACATAGCGGCTGTGCAGCACGACCGGCATTTTTGCCTTATAACTTTGCCCGATGAGATACCCCGACGACCCCGCTATCCGAAGTCTCGCCTGTTCCAGTTCCGTCCCGTAAACCCTTGCCAATGAGTCCTCTCCTTTCGGGAATATCATAATGAAGTTCTCCGTCTCCATTTGCCTCCACCTCACCGCCGCCGGATCGCTCCCCGTCAGCGAAAACTGTGCGTTGGCATTCACGCACAGTAGGCTTATGAATATGAAAAAAAGTAGTCCTTTAAGATATATGTGCTTTTTCATCATCGCGTTTAAAAATGTTCGTTGGCCCAGTGGTAGCATAGGGCATCTCTGTTATGTCTGCGAAGATAATGATTTTACTATTAGACATACTCTTTTCTTGATGAATATTTAGAGTAAGTAGTGATTCATCCAGACAATAAGTTGAATAAGGTTATAAACGGGAGGATGAACTTTTATGGAAATTGAGAATCAAATCCAAAAGTTGTGTGTCGGCAATGGACTGTGGTTTTTACAAAACGCCTTCAGCCCCATAGCCTTTCCAATCCTCTGAGGGCTGATGTGGGCTGAAAATCTCGAAGCCAATCATAAAAGATTTTCACGTTAAAGTGCCTTCTACGCACGTCCGTTCAATTTTGTGCTGAAAGCGATTTGGATATATAAGTCCTTTAGTTCTTATAAACCTTGATCGACAAGTAAAGCAGGTATATGGTAACAGCAACATCAACAATGTTCCATATCATCCTGCCAAGGGCAATTTTTGCGAAAGGTTGGAATAAAATGGCAAGTGCTATAAACAATACCATACGGTCAATATTTTGGGCTTTGTATTCAAGAAATGCCAGATATGCAAATATAACCAAAGCCATAAAACGTACTAACTGAAAATATCCATAAGGCATCTGGAACAGACACAACGCCAAAGCAATTGCCAATCCGACGCAAAGACTCATCTGAAGTCTCTTTTTATCCTTCTTATTCATTATTACTTTATTCTCCAGAGTCTCAAATCAACTGTATCTTCTATTGTTTCCTCAATTGAATCATCTAAGGCCGGGAAAAAATCCATTCCCGTCAATTTCTCCAAATCATTAATGCTTAAATGACTATCTGATAATCGTTGCGTCGTGGGGCTATTGGACATCACGAATGCAATCCCATAATATGAATCATTAGTATAAACCAAAACTGCCTTGTAGAAAGCATCGGGAACTACAACTTCGTGTGATCCAATCTTTCCATTTTTGTCCTTACCGATGATGGAACCCGTAACCACATAGACACGGCCGAATTCACGTGCCCATTTCCGGACTTTGTTTTCCAATACGTTCCAACTGCCGCTATTTAAATTGGTGTCTTGAGGACAACAGTTGGTATAGTAAAATGTATCCCACATAGCCTGGTCATTCCATTTGAAGTCACCGGCAGGGGCCATATGGCCACGTGACCATCCAGAGCCACGATAGTCATCGTTGTCAGCTTGAATAACCTTGGCTTTGTCATCTTGGCGAAAATTTCCTTTGCGGCTGATTGTGCCGTTTGCTTCCTCACGTGTCAATTCATAAGCCACCCATAATGGGATACGGCTTGCTTCATCATAAGAAACGGTATAACCAGTATAATGGATAATACAATCATTTTCACTGTACGACGGCAATTCCAAGCGTGCCTCTTCTCCTTGGCCAGGATATGAAATACACCCTGATGCACTGACGGCAAGGGTTATCACTGAAATACAGGTGAGAGATATACAGAATAGAGAGCGCATCATTAGTTTTGCTTCTTATCATCAAGTTTGATATTTCCGATAACCGGAACAATGTGGATCAAGAATCTCTGGTTATTTGTTTCGCTGGAGATGTCTCTCGGTACACCTTTCTCACCGCTTCCGCTAATGACCAGTTCACATTTGGGCATAGAGGAAAAGTCGATTCCATTTTTCTTCCAGTATTTATGTAATTCAAGTGAGCGCTGGTAGCTTAGGACATCATTGTTGAAATAATCATTGATATGATATCCATCAGCAGAAGCTTGTCCTTCAATTACAACAAGGTATTTTATGTTTTGGTTGGTGCTTTCACTGCGTTGTAGCTTTTCAATTGTATTCTTGATTTCCAGTCCGGCTGAATAGATCTTTTCACGCAGGGCATCAGCTTTAGTTTTGTTTATCAAATCGTATTGCAGGTCGTGTTCAATATCAAATTTACCTTTTTGGAATGTCACTTGGATTTTGAAGATATGTTTTACATACTCCTTGTTGAACTCAAAGTAATTGGTGTCAATTTTTTCCACCATATCATAGATGGATTTGATTTCCTCATATTTATCAGCAAGTATGCGAAGTTTCTTTTCATTTACTCGGAAACGACTGTATGATACAGCAAAAAGCACAACCATAATAGCAAACAAAGTGGTGACAATGTCTACGTAACTTGGCCAAAAAGACTCTTTATTACCGATTTTCTTCATTTTAGTCTATTTCTTACGGCGGAAAGGCCAGAATCCTCCCCTTCTCTTTGTTTCTTTTTCGTTTTTAGAAAAAGGTATATTGGATGTATGCTGGCGTTGACCAAGATCATCCAACTTTGAATTTCCTTCACGAATGGCTTTTGTAACTTCAGAAATGGCTGACTTATCGGAAATAACTTTCTTAATGTCTTCTATATCGGATTCAAGAGTTTTGAGGCGATCAAGGTTTGAAAGTTTTCTATTGGCATCTTCAACATCCAGGGCCTTGTTGAGTGCTTGGATGAATTCTTCAAGTTTTTGCTCGACACCTATCTTGCAATCACGCACGATGCTGTCATAGGCATTCTTGAATTCCTTCATAGATGTTTCTATGTCATCCCTGTTCTGGGTTACTGTACGCTTGAATGCATCGGACAGATCTTTAACAGCCTTTGATTGTTCTTGATAAATCTTATCAAGTTCTTCAACTTGTGTGTCTTGGTATCGATATATTAGACTGTGCTTGGCTTTAAGGGCGTTCAGTTGCTCCTCGATCATATTTATCTGAGTGTTTCCAAGTAGTTGTGTCTTAGCAATGTTCTCACCAAGAGCATTGATGCTATCTTCAAAGGTCGTGATACGATCAAGAATGGCATTAATCTGGCCAAGAAGCTTCGTTGGAACCTCAAGGGATTGGTTGTAAGATTCTTGTTTCTCAGTAAGAGTATTTATGGATGCGATAATGCTTTCTTTTACTTTTTCGAGTTTTTGGATAGAAACGGTGACGGAATCGAAGCTGTTGGCGGCAGTGACAAATTTATCCAGAGTGGAGATCATCTCCTGCTGGCGCAGCGTGTTGAGAAGTTGATCTTGTTTCTGAATATTCTCATTGATAAGGGTCATATTGCTTCCCATCTCGGTGACAGCTTTTGTAAGAACTTCGACATTCTCGGCAAATGTGCCTTTGAACATATTTGTACATTCACTAAAGGCATCTTTGAATTCCCCGATGACAGCACGGAATGAAGGCTCAAATCTGCTGATAGTCCCACGAAGGCGGTTAAGAGATGATGAAATATTGGTGCTAAGGGCAGGGATGACCTCCATCTGGAGAAACCCGAGAAACTCATCCTTTTGGGCATCAACCTTTTTTTGTATGTGGCTTGCCTTAACATTACTTATTGTCATTAGGATAAGACCAATAAGAGACGTGAGCATAGAGACGATGATGCCGCCAATTAATTGTTTGACCCCAGTCAATTCCCTGATCATATCAATATCATTTGGATTGACATCATTGGGTATAACCAATCCACCGTTGAAACATTTAAGGCCGATATAGACACCTAAGAAGGTCCCCATCAAACCAAGATAAGTCGGGAATGATAGTTTGGAAGTGGCGTATTCATACATAGAATCAATGCGTCTTTCCGTTTTGTCTTTTATGACCGAATACTCAACCGCACCGTTTGTCTTTCTTATGTACTCATTAATGTCGTTTATCAGTTCTTGGGCACTTTTCGACTCCTCTGGCTCTTCTATCAGTGTAATGGTCTCATCTTCACTTTTAGTCTTCCATCTCCTTGAAGGAAAGAACTTACCTAATTCCTCCAACTTGTTGATGGTAAAAATGAAGAATGCTAACTGTATAACAGCGACGACCATAACCGTGATCCCGGGATGTGTGGCGAGATATTGGAAGAAACTACTCATAATTTATCGCTTGTATTTACGTGTCAATTGCAGGACTGCTTCCACTACCGGCAGAAAGAATAAAGTATCATTGAACGGTTCTTGAGGCTTATAGTTGTCTATGACTTCGGTCTGGAATTTGGACGCAAGAGCATCCTCCACCACGCCATCAACAACCTCCTGCATTTGTGTGGAATCAACTGGTTCTATCACAGACATCTGTGTAAGGGAATCCAACACTCTTTTATAGATTTGATTCATATTCATTATTTCTTTATTGAGTTTTTCGCTCATACCGGAAGAATATGCTGTTTTGATTGCGTCAATGTCTTTGTATTCTTTGTTTTCGCCATCTCCGAGATATACGACTGGTTTCGGTTCAGTCGCATCGTTTTTATGATATAGGCCTCCATAGCAGGTACTTTCTTTTCGCTCTGGAGGGAGTACAAGTTCAATGTCGGATATTTCTTTTCCATATACCTTGGAGAATATTATTTCGGTAATCTTCTTAAGGCAAGGAATGGAATCGGTGATGTAATTGTCGATGTACTTACTGCCATTACCACTGAAGATGATGGTTCTTGGTGAAGGAAGATTATTGACTTTGAACATAGATGCCATATAATAAACAAGAGCCGTGTAGTGGTAGACGAAAGTCGAAATATGGTCAGTGCGTAGTTTTCTGTCAATATCGGTCTCACTGTCGTTGCTTATCCAGAGATTGATGATGTCCTTGGTCGAAGTATCATTCGATTTCAACATAGATTCATAGAGTTCCTGTAAATCTGGAGTCTTAAAATGAATTTGGTCCTTATAGTGATTGAATATGCCGTTATCTCTGGCGTTTACGAATTTGTTATAGCCATTCTCCCAAAGAACATCGCATCCGAAATGAACGGAGTTGGCGATCTTGGCTTCTCCATTAGAATAATACACGATATCTGTGGATCCTCCACCAATATCCATAACGGCAACGGACTCAACGCTTTGGAACGCAGCCTTTGTCGCGAAATAGTAGTATGGGGCTTCGGATTCCGTATAGCAGGTAAGTTGCTGATCGACATCATCTATGTTGAGAATCCCTTTAGCTTCTTCTTTCCAGATTTTCTCGAAATTTCTACGTAGGCTGTCCTTGAAGCTTAGAGGACGGAACCATACGATTTCTGTACTGGAAATCACGCCATTCTCTTGAAGGATGTCAGCCTTGATGAGAAGAAGGATTTCACGGATGAACACTCGGAGATTCTTTTCATCTTCGGCCCATTTGATGTTGGTGATGACTGTCTGGTTTCCGGCTTTGCGGAATTTATCGTAAAAGAAAGCGATGTTGCTGTTATCAAACAGAACCGGTTTCTTGGTATCGTCACCAGTGACACAAAGTGCGGTGCGAATAGGGAACCGATAAGTCTTGTCGTCAATGAGAGCTGGGACGAACTCTGTCCTGATCAGTGCCTTGAAAGCATCAGGAATCTTACCCTCAATACGGGGTATAAGTCCTTTCTGGGCAGATATCTCTTTGGCGTGAAGATAATTGACAACCTGCTTGTCCATCTTTAATTGTTGAGGTTCTGTCATCCTGCCACTTTCCCGTCGAGAGATATATGTATTTGATGTGCCAAGGTCAATGGCATAGGTAAACTTCTTTTCGGAAGATACGGACTGATCCCAAATCGGGATGATGGCAAACGGGTAAGCCTTCCCCTCCAAAAACAACTCTGCACAGATAGCGTGGAAAGAAGTGTTAAACACTTCATAGTACTTTGTGCCACAACTGTTTTCGTTGTCCTGTCGCGACCTGATGAAAGGAACTTTCACTCCGTTTTCAAAGGAATCGTCCGTGGCGGTTTCTATGTGATGGTAGTTACCGTTCTCGTCCGCATTGAAGAAATCAAGGGAAAGGTTGGCTACAGTGAAAGTCTTGTTCTCGTTTAAGTCAGCGGCTGCCACCAAAATCTTGAAATAATTATTCTCGTTTGGTTTAAAGGATAACACATTAGGGAACAATGCGATGTCAAAGTTGATTTTTGCTTGTGTTAAATCCAGGATCTTCCCATTGTTGGCACCGGGATTTCCATCAGTGGTATACAGGCGCTCGTGTTTCTTTCCATTGCATTCAAGGGAAACAGAGACATCTCCGCACGATTTTATGGTTCCGGAAATTTTCAAGTCACCGGCTTTAAGATGTTCCAAACCTTCTCTTGTCAGAGGAAGGAGATAGTCATAATCTTTTCTTTCTGCGGTGCCAGACGTGAGTACAAGTGTTACAAACTTTTCGGAATCAATCTTGTACGGTAGCCTTATGATGGTGTCGGTCAAGTAGTTGATGACATCGGTAGCCTTGCTGCAACATATTGGGATCCCATTTACAATAAGAGGCGAACTATCCGCTGAATATACAGGTTCCAAGTCATAGCCAGACCAGTTGTTGGTAATCTGAGGGTCGGCGGAAAATGCTTGAATATAATTTCTTAGCTCAGTGTAGCGGGCATCAATGCTGGCTCCACCTGAGAAGAGTTTATTATACATATAGTTTTTGAAACCTTCACTGCGTTGCCCAAAGAGAAGGATATCTTTGAAATACTTACCTCCTTCTTTTCTTGCGATAGGGTTTGCATCGAGAGTCTGGTATATTTCTCCGATGAAATGTTCCTCTTTCCTTTGGGGTACGTTCTTGAGATCGAGATCCGGAGGTGTAATGAATCCGGTCATTGGAGAACTGGTGGCCAGCAGGCATTCTTTCCCATTGTCTTCCAAGATAATAAAGAATAACTTCTTGGACGTGTCTCCTATGTCTTCTTTGAAGTAACTCTCTACGGCATTGCCGAGAATAGGAACGCTATTCTTGAGAGTCTTTATCTGGTTGTCATAGTTCCATTCCTTAATGACAATCTTACGACCTTGGCTTCTCCATCGATTTTCGTGGTACTTGAGATTATACAGAAGTTCAAAGACATCAAGTGTATTGGATACAAGATGCTCGTAAGCCTTGCCGGCAGGTTTGCCATTCGGATCAAGTTTCTGTTCCAAAATGCGTCTAAACGCCTCTTTGAAAACGAAGAAACGTGCGAAAGGTGTCGGAAGCGCATTGAGTGCTTCACAATTATCAGTTCTTTGTTCTCCGATTTTGCCTAAATCTGCGGCTGTAATACGGCCTTGCTCGGCAGACCACTCAAAATTATTGGTGATGCCTCTCTGTATGATATTGATATCTATGCTGCTCATAATATATTTTTTGTGTAAACATTGATGGCTTTGTAGGCGAAATCAAGGAAGTAGCGGAATATGTTGCCGTGTTTTTCTCCATTACCCTTATTGCTTGCCTTGATCATTTCCAGAAGATAATAGGACTCATCCTTACCTTTTAGTGAATATCCTTTAACCCAATTTGTTAGTTCCTTGCCAGGGGGAACAAGGTTGAGCGGGGCAAAGCTGCGTTCGTTTCCGGACAGTTCTTTGTACCACTGATAAAATCCTTTTGTGAACTTGTCAAGAGAAGTAAATGTTTGGTCTTTGTAAAAGTCTTGATTCATCTTGCGTTCTGTTTTCAACGGAAATTGGGATTCTTGTGGCAGAATCCTGACCAACAAATCGAGAAGCATCATATCGGCGACATTCTTGACTATGCATTTATAACCTTCGCCAAGAGATGATAGATCTAGTGCGACCTTGTCATCGTAAATTGCACGCGAAAGTGCCTGAGGAGTGTCAGGCTTAGGTTTTGAAAGGAAATCAAACAGTGCGGTAGCAGCCACCAATTCAACGAAATGAGCACTGTCTTTCTGCTCTTTTTCGTTATTCTTATAGTTTGCACGCAGTGTTTGTTCTCCTACGTAGTAAAGGTAATCAGACTTGACGGTATTCTCGTAATAACTGAGGGCGGATTTTGATTTCGTGAAGAAACTTGATGAATCGATGTCACTTCCAGAGACGGTCGGATCTTCCAAAGAGAAGTACGGAAGCACTGTGACAGCACCCATCACGGCACGTTGCACATTCGGGAATCCCTCGGCATTGCGAATCTTCTTTTCAATCAGTGGGTATCCGGAAGCACCGGTTCCGCCGAAGATTGAACTGATAATGAACACACGATCACCATTCTCGCAATGACGGGTAAATGCACTGTACCAGTCGGCTCCATTTATCATTTCATTTAAAACGACCGTACCGATATTTGGATTACCTTTGAAACCGACAGCAAGACTGTTGTTCAGATTATCTTTTGAGAACAATGTCTGCACAAAAAAATTGTTGACATCATTGTTTCCAAGATTTCCTATGTTCATATATTCACCAAAGGTACGGCGTTCGGCCATACAAGCACTGGTATTGTTCTGCTCGTCATCAATTTCTTGCAGACGAAGGAAATGAGTGTTAAAGAATCCGTCCAGTGGGTTCATCTGCTGTCCTTCGCTGGATGTGGCTTTCTTGTAGATGCGTATGTAGTCGTTGATCAGATTATCTACCTTTGTTTTTTCCTCAAGATCAATATGCGGGTCAATAATGATAGGTACAATTGAGTAGCCATTTGCCTTGATGCCGGCTGCGGCAAGCATAGTGATGGCTTTCATAACCCTAAGGCCGGTTCCGCCAATGCTGAATACAAAAACTCTATTTGCCATATCTATTTTCTGATTTTAAGGAATTTGTATGCGTTTGTCTTTAAGAACGGAATGTTGCAAACCAATAGTGCGATAAAGAAATATAAGCCAATGCTGTAAATGGCATTGATTCCGCTAATCCTGAAAATCAGACCTATTCTTGCGTGGAGCGGGGACTGTACTGTCAAGAATCCGGCGCCTAATGACATTACAAAGGTTGCTATAGTGGTTATGACCATAAATATGAACCAATGATTTACTTTATAATGGCGATTAGGTTTATTATTGTAAGGTCCGTAATAAATAATGGCAATAACCACGGTCAGTACAATAAAAGTAATGAGAAACAGCACTGTGGAGGAATCAAGTTTACTCCATAGTTCCTGTGCTTGGTGATACGACATATCATTGTTTTTGAAATGGTTGAGGAAATCATTCTGTTTCGGCAGTCCCCAGCCGTAAAAATCAGCGATTTTCATATGTTAGTTAGTTTTTGAAATCAATATTCGGTAAGGCTCTTTGTCCCACGTATTCGGAACGGCTTGAAATAATCCTTGGATAAAATTGTCAAGCGAGAAAGAACCAGAAAGATCTTTTTCTGTTTTGGCATTTAGGATTTGGTTGAAAGTATCGGAAACTGAATCTTCCGGATGTTTCAAGGTCCATTCAATCACGTCCGCATCCATAGGCATATTCCAGAGTTTGAACTCGACAGAAGCAATCGCACGCCTGTCAAATGTCTTATTGTAGTGATTGTCAGTCGATATTTCAACCTTTTCGACTTCAATTTCCGACCCATAGGTCGTTTTGACTTCAAGGCATTCACGAAATGTCTTTTCATCGTTTGCGATATTCCAACGAAAATCGGAAAGATCAATATTAAGTTTTACCTTGCAAGTGTCAGAATAGGAGGTGTCATAATTGTAGAAAGTAGGCTCGTTATGCAATTGGATGATATTGTCAGGGATGCCAAATACATACGATGGACGTTTATAGTCAAAACCCGTCTCGATGTTGTCTAGATAATTGCTTCTATCAGAGATTGTGGTGGCGATGCAATTGCGGACTTCGGCCACGCAGACATCCTTTCCGATGACTACATAATAGTAAGGTGATTTGTTGCAGGCAATATTTCCTTTAGTGTCAAGGAATTCAGAATAGGCTCCAATGATGCTGTATGCGACACCTTCATATTTGCTGACAATGTTTCGGATGTCCGTTGCATACTGTTGGAGCAGGACGGCCATATCCTTGTTGCCGACAGGGCTGTATTTCATATCGGAAATCAGCACAGCAACAGCTTCATTCTCATAGTCAAGGTCGGAAAGAATAGTCTCCAGCATAGCAGGAACCTGAGTGGACGCTGTTGAGATAAATCCACCTGAGTTCATTTTACTTTGGAATTGTACACCGGAGTATTTAGTGATTTGAGTTCCCGTGTTGGAAAGAACAGAAACTCCAGGATTCCCGAAACTAGAAACGATGGCCCACACGTCACTCTTAAAGGCAGTTGGTTTATTTGCCCGTAAAAATCCGTTCATACTACCACTGACCTCGATGTAGAACTCAAGAGAAGTCGGCATTACGGCCTGAAACGTATTCCTGGCACTGTCAAGACACATACCGTTTTCGTCAAAGTGCGGATCATTGATGCTGTTGATGTTTTTTGAGCAGGAAATGACACAAATTGAGGCGACAATCGCCGCCACTGATGTTAATGAGAATAGTGATTTCATTCTTGCCTGTATCCGTTCGCCTGTGACTCAATAGCGAGTTATTCACATTTGCAGAAAGCGTGAGCCACTTTAGTCTTATTCTACTGATTAGTTCTGGACGGACTCTTGTGACGAATAAGGTTCGGTTGCTCACGCCTTGCTATAGCGTGGGCAAACCCCGATATAGCCAAGCACAAGCGATTAAACATTATCCCCGTCACTTCGAATTGTCCAGATTCATCAGTAAGGAACAAAGCTAAACGCTTCCTAATATGTAAAAGTTACCGTTGAAGGTAACGGAGACAAATATAAGGTTTTTTACAGAATTCATTGTAACTTTTTACATCGAGTTGCATTTTAATCGTCGGACATATTAGAGTCATAGGCTGTGTTTAACAAATTTAGATAAGAAAATATATAGGAGTTGACTAACATTGGGCTTATAGTACTGATGCTTAAACAATCACGGTTAGTTGATATTCCAACGCAAGGATTTGTATGTCAAGAGATTAATTTCCATCTTGGTCACACAATAAGACAGGGTATGACAGACAATTCCCGGCTTATGCATCGGGAGAAAAAGTGGTTCTCCACACCCGATGCCAATCCGGAATGTTGCCGCGACCTCTTAGTTCGTTTGGTACACCAGAAGTGCGTTTCCTGCACCAAAGATGCGTCACGGTATATTCTGTACACAGAAAGGCCTTCTCACGCACATTTTCTATCCTGTAAAACAATCGGTGTTCCGGACTTCCAGGTGCGGAAAACCACGCGCATCTGAAACGCCATTAGCCTGATAGCCAGTGAATTGCTCTTTCAGGTGTGAATATATTCGCGCACCTGAGTGTTATGGGCATATCATAGAATAGTCTGCGGGGCCTCTGAGCCGCACTCTATGTCTTGCTAATCTTGAAGGTACGTGTTGCCATTTTGCAAAACGGCGGCATACGATTAAGCTTCCACGCCACTGTGAGGCCGGACCGTATGCCGCCTATGGTTTCTGTATCCGTAGGCGGCATATCCACAGGCCTCTCGTCGTACTCAGGGCGGGTTTGCGTGCCGCCATATTTACAAAATGCTGGTGGCTCCAGCTCGTGTATAATTGTTCGGCGACTGCCTGCTCGCCATATTAGCCAACTGCTATATAGTTACCTTTAGATATTAAGAACTACGTTTTCATTTGCAAAGCGAAAACATTATTGTAATTGAGATAAATGAGGTATCTTTGATGAAAAATAGAGGAAGATGTGCAATAGAAAATCTGATTTGCTGTCCTGCGGGGCGATGGCATTGTTGTCAGTGGCGCTGGCGGGGTGCGGAAGCGAGCCGTTGACGATGATTGTGGGCACTTACACGGATGAGTGTGAGAGCCAGGGAGTCTATAGCTACTTTTTTGATCAGGACAAAGGGGTTCTGACAGATGGAGGCGGGAATATATTCACGGAGGCTCCGGGAGCGGTCGGTCGGGTGGAGATGAGAAATCCTTCTTACCTTACTTTGTCGGCTGACGGGAAGTTTGTCTATGCGGTTAGTGAGATCGGAGACAGCTTGGCTTCTGCGGTCACGTTGAGGCTTGACTCAAAAACTGGTGCGATGCAAATGCTTGGCAGTGAGTTGACTGACGGAAAGGATCCGTGCTACATCTCGACAAACGGGAAGGTCGTGATGACGGCCAACTATTCGTCCGGGAATGTAACCGAATTTCCTATAGGCGAGGACGGTCGGTTGCTGCCTCACGATTTCCTTTACGAAACCGGTCTGGGCGGGCCAGACAGCACTCGTCAGAATCTTCCTCACGCTCATTGCGCGCTGTTCAACGCCGCCGGAACGGAATTGTATGTGTCTGAGTTCAGCGCTGATGTCGTGACGAGGTACGATGTGGCGACAAGGCAGGGGAAACGCATTCAGTTGCCGTCGGATTTCGGCCCGAGGCACATAGTTCTTAACGCTGACGAAAGCAAGGCGTATGTTCTCGGAGAGTTGTCCGGGAATGTGGCGGTCATCGATACGGAAAGCGACAGCGTCATCCAGACCGTGTGCGCCGATTCTCTCCACGCCAGAGGCTGTGCTGACATTCATCTCTCTCCTGACGGGAAATTTCTATACGCCAGCGTCAGGCTTCAGAATGACGGAATCGCCATATTCAAAGTTGGTTCTGACGGGACTTTGACTTATGCCGACTATCAGCCGACCGGCATTCACCCAAGGAATTTCAACATCACTCCGAACGGAAAGTTCCTGCTGGTAGCCTGCCGTGACAGCGGCTGCATCCAGATTTTCCGCCGTGACGCCCGCACCGGCCTGCTGTCCGACACCGGCCGCGCCATCGTCCTTGACAAGCCGGTCTGCATCGCATTCCTGAGGCCCTGAAAATCACGCCCTACTTTTTTATTGAAATCATTCAAAGACCAAAAAGATTTTTCTGTAAATTTGTAGGAATATTTCTTACAAAGAAAGATGCAGGTATTTCTACAGATTCTTACCCTGCTCGGAGCTATGGCGATGTTCCTGTACGGAATGACCATGATGAGCGAGGGTCTTCAGAAGGCGGCGGGTG
>CAVCRL010000018.1:0-24795 GCA_963604455.1 Lachnospiraceae bacterium
CAATCTGCTTTTTGATGAGGCGGTCAAGGAGGCCGTTTACGAACGAGCGGCTCTTCGGCGTGCTGTAGAATTTGGATATTTCCACATATTCATTTATAGTCACGCGGAGCGGCATCGAAGGGAAAGCCTTCGCCTCGGAGAGTCCCATCACGATAAGCACTGTGTCAACGGTGAAAAGGCGGTCCTTCTCCCATTGGGTGGTGTTCCCGGCGACCAGCGGGGCGTATTTGCCGAAGCAGGCGAATGAAGTGCGCAGAAGCTTGTAGATGAAGGCCTTGTCACTCTCGGCGTTCTTGGAGAGGTCCATCTCGCTGCGGTAGAGCGGCGGAAGCGACCAGCGGTAACCCTTGGCAAGCGACTTCAAAGTGTCGCAGCAGGTCGTCAATGAATATGCCAGGTCATCACACCATAATATCGACATATCCTCCAGGATCTTCGCAAGCTCATCATTGTCAACGAACTCTTCCTCGAATATCCTGATGAGCAGGGCCGCGTCCTCGGCCAGGGAAGACTCCGGCGAGGCCATATATTCCTTAAAATAGTCCTTTGTGCAGATTGAGTCGTAAACACTCCTGACTAGAGCGTCGTAAGGCTCCCAGGAAAGCTTGCGGCGGGAGATGATCTTCTGGAAATCAGGATCCTGCTCCAGCAAAGGGGAGATGAGGTTCCTCGTGAACTTTAGGTTCGGGTTCCTTTCCTCCTCGGTAGGATTGAACTTCTTTTGGGCGTTCTCGATTCTTGTCCGCGCCTCCGCCGTGAGGTACGGGATGATGTCTAACATAAAGAGATACAGAGACCTCGTGGCTTCGCAGGATGCTTCCAGCAGGGATTCAGCCTCGGCGAGAGTCATCGACTGATTCTCGGCGTAACTGTAGAGCACCTTGAAAGCCTTTATCCGCAGGATTCGTCTGTTGAGCATAATTCCATTCAAAATTTTATGCAAAGATAACACACAATTTCAGATTTTTCTTAAATTTGTGCGGATAACAAAACATTCAGCGCAAGATGTACAAAGATGACTACGAGCGGCCGAATTACGCTGACCGCAACTCAGAGGACGTTTACTCCAAGCCTGTAAGGGCCGGAAAGAGGACGTATTTCTTCGACGTGAAGACCACCAAGGGCAACAACGACTACTACCTGACCATCACCGAAAGCAAGCGCAGGCAGGAGCAGGACGGCAGTTTCTCGTTTGACAAACACAAGATATTCCTTTATAAGGAAGACTTCGACAAGTTCCAGGAGGGACTGTCCGAGGTTCTGGCGTATATGAAAGAGAACCTTCTTCCTGACGTGCCTGAGCACACTTACGAGCCATCCGACCGTACCGGCGCCGCGGACGGTTCAGACAACTCGTTCAGCGACGTGAAGTTCGAAGAGCTTTAGCGCCTCCTGAAATATTCACTGACATATTTTTAAATGGATATTTGTCCTTCCTTTTGCGGGGAGGACATTTTCTTTTGTATTTTTCCTCATTAATGCCTAAATTAGAGGTTTGAAAGACATTTAGCGCGAACTTAATGTTAAACACATAAAACTACACTGAAAAAAAATGAGTAAAGAAATGTCTAGACGCTCTTTCCTGAAGACAGGAACAGCTGTTGCCGCGGGACTCGCTGTGGCTCCGAACATCATCATCGCCGGTGAGAAGACTCCCAAGAAGGAAAAGAAGAAGAAAGTCGCCGCCAACGACAAACTGAACATCCTCGGTGTCGGCATCGGAGGACGTGGAGCGGCTGACCTTAAGGAAATGGAGACCGAGAACATCATCGGCCTTTGCGATGTGGACTGGAAGTACGCCGACCACGTGTTCAACAAGTACCCTCAGGCCAAGAAGTACAACGACTACCGTGTGATGTACGATGAGCTGCTTGACAAGGCTGACGCGGTTATGATCGCGACGGCTGACCACACCCACGCCATCATCGCCGCCCAGGCAATGGCCGCCGGAAAGCACGTTTACGTCGAAAAGCCTCTCACACTTACCGTCTATGAGGCAAGGCTTCTGACCAAGCTTGCAGCCAAATACCGTGTCGCCACACAGATGGGTAACCAGGGCGCTTCAAACGCCGGCACAAGGAAGGCCATCGAATGGCTCTGGAACGGTGAGATCGGCGAGGTCAAGAGAGTTGACTGCTTCACGGACCGTCCTATATGGCCACAGGGTCTCGAAAGGCCTACAAAGGTGGAGGAGATTCCTTCCACACTCAACTGGGAATCATTCATCGGACCTGCCCCTATGCGTCCTTACAACTCTATCTACACCCCTTGGAACTTCCGCGGATGGTGGGATTTCGGAACAGGAGCTATGGGTGATATGGCCTGCCATATTATGCACGTTCCGTTCAAGGGTCTGAAACTCGGATACCCTACCAAGGTGGAGGCAAGCTCTACCAATGTGCTCACCGACTCCTGCCCAAGCGCGGAGATGATCCACCTCACTTTCCCTGCAAGGGAGAATATGTCCAAGCTCGCTATGCCTGAGGTTGACATCCGCTGGTACGACGGCGGCTTCAAGCCGGAGAGACCGGAGGGACTTCCTGCCGGATTCGACCTGAACGTCAGCGGCGGTTGCAGCATCTTCTACGGAACAAAGGACATTATGATCGCCGGCACATACGGAAAGGATCCTATCCTCGTCTCAGGAAGGAAGCCTGAGGTGCCTCACGTTCTGCGTGAGATCACTGTCTCACACCAGCAGGACTGGATCCGCGCCTGCAAGGAGGATCCTGATTCAAGGATTCCTAGCGCGTCAGACTTCAGCGAGGCCGGTCCGTTCGTGGAGATGGTTGACCTCGGAGTGGCCGCTGTAAGGCTCCAGGCCCTCAACCAGGTCCTTGAGTGGGACGGACAGAAGATGGAGTTCACGAACATCCCCGCGGACGCCACCATCAAGATTCTTGAGAAGGACGGATTCTCCATCAAGGACGGCCACCCTACATTCAAGAACAAGTACACCGATCCGATGAACGCGCGCGAGTTCGCCGCCAGCCTGATCAAGCGTCAGTACCACAACGGCTACGAGCTTCCTGAGATGCCGGAATAATACCAACATTCGTAAAACAAACAAAATCAAATCAATAGAATTATGAAAAAGACTTTGATGTTCGCCGCCTGCGCGGCAATGGTCTTCTCTATGGTTTCCTGCAAGAACGGAAACAAAAAGGCCGCTGAAACCGCTACCGAGGAGCCTGCCGCTCCTGAGTACACAGTCGTTGAGAAAGAGCAGGTTGACCTGTCACAGTTCCCACAGGACGCAGACGGTTACTACGTGATCTTTGACGGAACCTCCACGAACGGTTGGAGAGGCTACGGCAAGGACGCTCTTCCTGCAAGGTGGTCAATCGAGGACGGTTGCCTCAAGTTCACGGGAACCGGCAGCGGAGAAGGCCAGACCGGAGAAGGCGGAGATGTCATCTTCGCGCACAAGTTCCAGAACTTCCAGCTTGAGCTTGAATGGAAGGTGTCCAAGGGCGGAAACTCTGGTATCTTCTACCTTGCTCAGGAAGTCACGACAAAGAAGGAGGACGGGACAGAGCGCTACGAGCCTATCTACATCTCCTCTCCTGAATATCAGGTGCTTGACAACGCCAACCATCCTGACGCACAGCTTGGTGTTGACGGCAACCGTCAGTCCGCTTCCCTTTACGATATGATCCCGGCAAAGCCACAGAACCAGAATCCTTACGGCGAGTGGAACAAGGCAAAGATCATGGTTTACAAAGGAACCGTTGTCCACGGACAGAATGACGCCAACGTTGTTGAGTACCATCTCTGGACCCAGCAGTGGACCGATATGCTCCAGGCTTCCAAGTTCTCCCAGGAGAAGTGGCCTCTCGCGTTCGAGCTCCTGAACAACTGCGGCGGTGAGAACCACGAAGGCTACATCGGTCTCCAGGATCACGGCGACGATGTTTGGTATCGCAACATCCGTGTAAAGGTTCTCGACTAATGAGAAAGTCAGCGATTTTAATGGCGGCTTCGGTTCTTCTTCTCGGTGCGGTTTCCTGCTCTGAGAAGAAGGCTGAAGAGCCTGTGAAAAAGGAGATCAGCGTCCAGCTTTACAGCATCAGAAGCGTGATCGGCAATCCGGAGAAATACGCCCAGAACCACGAGGAGGCGTTCAAGGCTCTCGCGGAGATGGGTTACACCTCGGTCGAGGCTGCCTGCTACTCTGACGGGAAACTCTATGGAGTGGAACCGGAGCAGTATAAGGCCGACCTTGAGGCAGCCGGACTCAAATCCCTTTCCACACACATAGGTCATAACCTTAGCGATGAGGAGCTTGCCTCAGGTGACTTCGCCGAGTCGATGAAGTGGTGGGATCAGGCGATAGCGGCACACAAGGCAGCCGGTTGCAAGTACATTGTCTGCCCGAGCTTCAAAGTTCCCGAGACCCTCGCCGGCCTCAAGACCTACTGCGACTACTTCAACGCCATCGGAGCGAAATGCAGGGAGAACGGAATGCTCTTCGGTTATCACAACCACTCACACGAGTTCAAAAAGATCGAGGACACCGTCATCTATGAATATATGCTTGAGAACACCAATCCTGAGGACGTGTTCTTCGAGATGGATGTCTATTGGGCTGTGATGGGCAAGGCTTACCCTGTCGAACTCTTCAGGAAATACCCGGGACGCTTCACCCTTCTCCACATCAAGGATCACCGTGAGCTCGGCGAGAGCGGAATGGTTGGCTTCGACGCCATATTCAAGAATGCGGCCATCGCGGGGATGAAGGATTTTGTGGTTGAGATCGAGGCGTTTACCAATGACGACTGGAAGGAAAGTATGAAGATGTGCGCTGACTATCTTCTTAATTCGGACTTCGTCAAAGCGACCTACGAGGAATAAATATTCCTTTATACCTTATTATAGAGAACGGCTGGAATATGATTTCCGGCCGTTCTTTTTGTATGCACATATATTCTTGGATTCACAAGTATTCCGGCAAATCAAGAAATATTAACATAATTTTAGTATATTTGAAAACTTTAGACTAATTGTTAATTTTATTACAAAGTTTCTTAGACATATTCAATTATGGACAAGATTCTACTTAGGAATATTACTTTGAACGAACGTCAGGTTGACATCACAATCGCTGACGGACTGATCCAAAGGATAGCGCCGCACTCCGAAGAGTACAGGGAGGCCGCCTCGGGAGTAGAGGCTCTGGACTGCACAGGCAAAGTAGCGGTTCCGGGATTCATAAATATGCACACACACGCCGCTATGTCCCTTATGAGGGGTGTCGGCGAGGATATGGTCCTTCAGGACTGGCTGAAGCACATCTGGGCCATTGAGTCGAAACTGGACGCTCCGTTCATCTACTGGGGTACGAAGGCCGCCACGCTTGAGATGATCAAGACTGGAACCACAACATTCAACGACCATTACTGGTTCTCACCTACAGCAAGGATCGCGGCCTCGGAAATGGATCTGCGAGCAGCCGTCTCATATCTGTTTCTGAACCACAACGACCAGGCTGAGGCCGAAAGGGAGAAAGAGCAGTGCATTGAAATGCACGAGACTGTGCCGGAATGGAACTCACGGTCAATCTTCACGATCGGCATTCATTCAATCTACTCGGTCAGCGAAGACCTCATCATTTGGGCGACTGAATATGCCCGTAGACACAATCTAAAGATTCACATCCACTTGGCAGAATCAGAGCGCGAGGATCTGGACTGCAAGGCGGCGCACGGTGGACTGTCCCCTGTTGAATATCTTGACGCGCTCGGAGTTCTTGGGCCGGATGTCATCGCCGCGCATACGCTCTGGCTTTCCGACCACGATATCGAACTGCTGGGCAAGCACAAAGTCAACTGTGTGCACAACATCAACTCGAACACAAAGCTGTCGTCCGGCTACAAGTTCAAGTGGAAAGAGCTCACGGACGCTGGTGCGAATGTATGTCTCGGAACGGACGGGTGCGCATCGTCAAACAACCTGGACATTCTGGAGGCGATGAAGACCACGGCCATATTCCAAAAAGCCTGGAGGAAAGATCCGTCGGCCCTGCCACTCCAGACACTTATGGATATGGCAACGGTCAACGGTGCCAAGGCATTAGGGCTGAAGACCGGAAAGATCGAGGAGGGTTACGAGGCTGACATCCAGATTGTTGACACGGACAACACGTTCTTCCTCTCCCCTGGCCCGTTCCTTGCGAACTTCATCTACTCGGCGCACAGTGACTGCATCTCCTCACTCATCGCCGGAGGAAAGTTCGTGATGCGAGACCGTAAGGTCTTCGGAGAGAAGATGATTCTCAAAGGGGCTCGCACGGTGCTGAACGAAATCGACTATAAAAAATAACCTGCCGCACGCGCGGGGCACCCGTTCAACGCGGTAATTAATGAATATAAAAATATGGATCCAAGAGCAGAAAGAATCTACGGAGCCGCTGAATATCTCAAACAGCAACTTGGCGATCTCAAGCCTGAGGTCGGAATCGTGCTTGGCAGCGGTCTCGGAAAACTTGCGGACAGCATAACAGATCCGCTTACAATACCTTACAAGACAATCCCTGGATTTCCGGTCTCCACGGCGATAGGCCACAAGGGGAACTTCATCGTGGGAAAACTCGGAGGAAAGACGGTCATCGCTATGCAGGGCCGCATCCACTACTACGAGGGTTATCCGATGGAGTTGGTGACACTACCTATCCGTGTGATGAAGGTCATAGGAATCAAGTACCTGTTCGTGTCGAACGCGGCCGGCGGGGTCAACTACAACTTCAAGGTCGGTGACCTTATGATCATCACCGACCACATCAACCAGTTGCCTAATCCGCTGATAGGCCCGAATCTGGAGGATTTCGGTCCTCGGTTCCCGGATATGACAAGACCTTACGACCTTGGGTTGATCGCATCTGCCGAGAAGATCGCCGGAGAGATGGGAATAAAGCTTCATAAGGGAGTCTATTACGGCGGAACAGGTCCTACTTACGAGACTCCGGCCGAGTACAAGTACATCCGCACTATCGGCGGGGACGCGACAGGGATGTCCACAATCCCGGAGGTCATCGTGGCCAGACACTCGAATATTCCTGTGTTCGGAGTGTCGGTGATCACGAACGAGGCGCACGATGACTATGCTCCTGACTATGTGAACGATGGGGATGATGTCGTGAAGGCCGCTGACGCGGCGGCGGACAGGATGTGCGCACTGTTCACAAGGATGATAGAATCGCTGTAATATTCATTGGCAATGAAATACGTTTACATTTTATACTTTGTGTTCGCCGTCTTCATCATCGGGTTCGGCTCCGCGCTTTTGATTAATGGTGTGCCGGTTTCCTGGAAGATCGTCTGCATCCTGCTGATAGGAATTTATTTCCTTTATCGCGGAATCGCGACCTGTGTCAACCAGAAGCGTCGCCGCGAGCGTGAGGAGATCGACAACGGAAATGACCCGGCCAACGCGTAATGATAATAAATTGAATACAATGGATTTAGGACTGTTCAGAGTGGCCGCCGCCGTGCCAAGGGTGAAGGTGGCGGATGTTGAATATAACGCCGAGTCAATCTGCAATCTGACCGGAAAGGCCGAAGAGGAAGGAGCATCGCTGGTGGTCTTCCCAGAACTCTCGATAACCGGCTACACCTGCCTTGACCTGTTCGGCCAGAACCTTCTGCTGACAAAGTCGGAAGAGGCAGTCGGAAAGATAAAAAATTTCACCAGAGGCAAGCACATCACCGTTGTGGTCGGTGCCCCTGTCCGTTTCAGAGGCCGGCTTTACAACTGCGCCATCGTTCTGCGTAACGGAGGCATCAAGGGCATCGTGCCGAAAATCTATCTTCCGACCTACGCCGAGTTCGACGAGGGCCGCTGGTTCGCCTCCGGCTCGGATTTTCTTGGATCAGACAACTCGGCCACAGGACGTTTCGTGGACGACGGCAAGGACTATTACCGTGACGGTTTCGACTCGATCATCAAATACTGCGGCCACAGGTGCAACATCTCCCCTAACCTGCTGTTCACCGTAGGTAACGCCACGTTCGGAATAGAGATCTGCGAAGACTTCTGGACCCCGATCCCGCCGTCATCATTCCTTGCCCCTTCAGGCGCGCAGGTTATAGTGAACATCTCTGCGTCCAACGAGGTGATGACCAAGCACCAACAGCGCAAAGAACTGATTTCCAACCAGTCTGGACGCACCGTTTCAGGTTACATCTACTGCTCGGCAGGCTATGGCGAGTCTTCTATGGACACCGTCTATGGCGGCTCCTCCATCATCTGCGAGAACGGCAGGGTGCTTTCCGAGAACGAAAGGTTCCAGTTGCACGACACGATGATATTCGCGGATCTTGACATTGAGAGACTCAACGTGCTGCGCCAGAAGAAAAACTCGTTCCGAGGAATGACGCCTGACGGAACTTCCGCCTGTGAATATTCAGGATTATATTCCTGCTTCGACCTTGGTCCCGCGGCACCGACTGACTTTGACAGGAAGTTCTACCGCTATGTGGAGCCGCATCCATTCCTCCCAGAGGGAGATCCAGCGGAGATCGCCGAGCGTTCCAAGGAGATTCTTCAGATCCAGACGACCGGACTTATCGCGCGCCTGGAGCATATCAACTGCAAGAAAGCTGTACTCGGAATATCCGGCGGCCTTGACAGCACGCTGGCCCTCCTGGTGACCGTAATGGCTTTCGACAAACTGGGCATTCCAAGGGAGAACGTCATCGGAATCACAATGCCGGGACTTGGAACAACCCACCGCACGAAGTCCAATGCCGTTGATCTTATGGAGGTTCTTGGCGTTACGACACGTGAGATCTCAGTGGTCGCCGCCGTGGAGCAGCATTTCAAGGACATCGGCCACGATCCGAAAGTGATGGATTCCACCTACGAGAACGCCCAGGCCCGCGAAAGGACCCAAATCCTGATGGATATCGCCAACCAGGAGAACGGCCTTATGATCGGTACCGGAGACCTTTCGGAGCTGGCACTCGGCTGGTGCACCTACAACGGTGACCATATGTCGATGTACGCCGTCAACGCATCCGTGCCGAAGACCTTGATCAAGTACCTTGTAAGGTGGGCAGCCAAGAATGTGTTCACAGACGCGGCCACAAACGGAGGAAGATCCGCGGCCGAGATTCTCATTGACATCGCGGAAACACCTATCAGTCCGGAACTTACCCCGGCTGACTCAAAGGGGCAGATCAAGCAGAAGACCGAGGATCTGATCGGCCCTTATGAGCTACACGATTTCTTCATCTACAACTTCATCAGGTACGGTTACTCTCCTGTAAAGATTTTCCATCTGGCCTGCAAGGCGTTCGGCGAGGCAGAGAACGGGGTGGATTGTTCCGGAAAGAATGTGGTAAGGCATCCTGACGTAACCTTCGACAAGGCCACGATCCTGAAGTGGCTGAGGAAGTTCTACTGGAGGTTCTTCAGCCAGCAGTTCAAGAGGTCCTGTATGCCGGACGGCCCGAAGATCAGCCTCGTGAGCTTCTCGCCGCGCGGGGACTGGCGTATGCCTTCCGACGCCCAGGTTCAGCTCTGGATTTCGGAGCTGGATAAGATCGAGCTTTAATTTTGATCATCATCATAAAACTCCGGCCCTTCGACCAGCTCAAGGGCCGAAGTTTTATTATTGGGCCCCGTGGCACATAACCTACTATAAATCATCCTATTAAGCATTCGCCTTAGGTAAGATTCAACTAAAGGAGAACGTTATTCTCTCTGTCTTTCAATCATTTATCCGCCACGCTGAAATGAGATATTCATTCATAATAGTTTCTATGCTCGCATTACTGTGGTCCTGCGGGCAAGCTGATGAGGGTTCCAATGGATGGGTAACGATCATATTCAAGGATGCGCCTGAGCAGAGGAACACAGACAAGGTGGGACATTTGAATTGTGTGCACGGAGCGATTGTCACTTATGTGGACAGTGCGGGACTTGAGGCAGGCTTCAACCCTCGGAGCATCGGGTATGACACGCTTGATGTTCCTACATATCGTGGATATGCGGAGATATTGCATCTATATCAGGTCTGCGAGGAGATTCCGTATTTGCTGATTGAGGGCGACACTGTCATTGTCACCTATGACCAAGACTCCAGGCCCAAGATCAGAAGCCTTAATATTCAAGAATATACAGAATTATACAACCTGCCGGAGTCTGTCCCGGGGATGGTTCACAGAAATGGATATTCCTTCAAATCGATTCTTGGCGAAATCCGTTTCAAGGCCGCGGAGAAATACCTTACCAATCCGGAAAGCCAACGGAAATACCCCGGACTTCAGGATAAATTCCGGAAATATTATGTGGATCTTGATTCCGCGGCAAGAGCCTATAACGGCTGGAGCGAGAGGTTTTCGGCCAAACTTGACTCACTCTCAGAGGCCGGAGAACTTGAACGGAAATATGCCCTCTGGTACAGGCAAACGCTGCTCGATGACGGGTACGACATCTGTCAAATCAAACAGTCCGACAGTCTCCTGCGCTACATCACCCATCTTCACAAGCTGATGGAATATCCTAATAATGACAACGATGCCTTTGATTTCACAGGCCGGTTCGACTATGTCACCCAGGATTCCACATTATGCGCCGCCGCCAGAAAAGCGCTTTTGGCACACTACATCAGCCGGATAAACAACACTGGATGGATACCTTACCCGAACAATGTCGTTAATGAATATAATCGGAAATATTACCGCCAGACAGGAGACAGTTCCTTCTTCCAACCAGCGACAGAGAAACCGAACGTAAGTTCGGTGGACGGCTACACTTACGACCTTGTACTTCAGGATATTCACGGGCATATTCATACATTGTCCGAGATCATTGGGTGCCACAAGGGAAAAGTAATCTACGCAGACCTGTGGGCGAGTTGGTGTGGCCCGTGCCGGAAAGAGATGCCGGTATTGAAAGAATTGAGGGAAAGTTTGGATTCCGAAAAGATCATATTCCTATATATTTCCAGCGACAGCAATGATGCGGACTGGAAACGGGCGGTCAAGGAATATGGTCTGGAGAGCATAGGTGAAAACTATCGGATAATGTCCAATGAATCGGACTTCCTGAAGGAAATCAAGCTTAGGTATATTCCTCGCTATCTGATCTTTGACAGAAATGGAAAGCTTGTGAACCTTGATGCGCCGAGACCATCTTCCAAAGATGCTCCAAAAGAAATCGAAAGGTATTGCCGTGGCAGATAGTGGCATTAGCAGAAAGAGTCCGCATAAACAGTCAAGGAACAGGATTTGCGAAAGTAAAGCGGATTTGCGATATTTGGGGGAAAGAAAGATTATGAGCCAGTTTGACACTTGCTTTTTTGAGAGATACGCGAAGATCTCGCTGGAGACGCTTCTGGACCGGAGATTCGGTGAATTGCTGAACAAGGATCGACCGGATTTGCAGAGTCCGGACGGGGTTTCGTTGGGCATTGAGGTGACGAGGGCGATGCCGGAGACCAAGGAGGCGGCGCAGTCTATGATCAAGGAGATGGCCGGTGTGGCACCGATTCCGGAAGACCGGGAGGATTTCGACACAATCCTCTCATCGGGCTACGGCTACGGCCTTCAGGGAGGACGCTATGTCGGAACCAAGGAGTACGACTACTGGTCTATGGCGCTGCCGATGCGCCGGATCATCGAGAGCAAGGTCCGCAAGGCCGGGGACGGCTTCTACGGCTCATTCAAAACACTTGACCTGTACGTATTCTGCAAGGACAGCCTGAGCGAGATCGAAGTGCTGGACATCCTGCGCTACACGATGAGGCTTCAGGAGGGGCAGGAGGCTAAATACAACTGTCTCTACCTCTCCGAGATCAGCGGCCTTGATGTCTGCAACCTGACCGGAGACATCTCCGACACCTACCGCGTCGCCCGCCACCCGATCCCACCCGACCTCCGGAAGGAGTTCTTCCACAAGGCTTTGCAACAGTAAAATTTCGGAACATTATATGAATATTCGGAAAAACAGTGGTTGGTTGATACACATCGCGATCTGGGCGGTGATCCTTGCGATGCCGTTCTTCTCGCCGCAACCGGGAAGGGCGCTTCACGGCGGACTGGACTACTCCAGGTTCCTGCCGGTGACGATTTCGTTCGTCATTGTGTTCTACACCAACTACTTATTCCTGATAAAGCACTTTCTCTCAAACAAGAGGTTCGGAGCGTTCCTTTTCTGGAACGTGCTTTTGATCGCCAAGGTCAGCATCGGGGTCCATCTCTTTTTTAGGTACCTCATCTCACCGGACATCACCCCGCCACATCACTCCACGCTCGACACAATCAGTTTCACGTTCCGCAACACGGTGATCTATATGGCGATAGTGGGCATCGCGGTGGCGGTAAAGATGACTACCGAATGGTACAACAACGAGGCGCAGCGCAAGGAGATAGAGAAGAACCAGGCGGAGGCCGAGCTGGCGAACCTCAAGAACCAGGTCAACCCGCATTTCCTTTTCAACACTCTGAACAACATCTACTCGCTGATCCAGATAGACCCAGCACAGGCACAGGAGGCCGTCCACGACCTCAGCGGAATGTTGCGCTACGTCCTCTACGAAAGCCAGAAAGACACTGTGCCTCTCGCCAAGGAATGCGAGTTCCTCAATGAATATGTCAAACTGATGGGCGCGCGGCTCACTTCTGGAGTAAAGCTGGAAGTATCACTGCCAAGTTCACTGTCAAACAGGCAAATAGCGCCGCTTCTCTTCATCCCGCTCGTTGAGAACGCCTTCAAGCACGGCATAAGCGACACGGAGGAATCCTTCATCAGGATCGAGCTCAAGGAGGATGGGGAATATGTCACCTGCCTCGTCGAGAACAGCTGCTTCCCGAAGGACGATACCGACCGAAGCGGCTCAGGAATAGGAATAACGAACCTCAAGCGCAGGCTTGACCTGCTCTACCCGGGGGCATATTCATTTGAATATGGCAGGGTGCAGAGCGTCTACCGCAGCCTGCTTAGGATAAGGACAGGAATATGAACACAATCAGTTGCATAGTCGTTGACGATGAGCCGTTGGCGGTAAGGCTGATGGAATCCTACGTCGCAAAGACTCCGTTCCTCTCGCTCAAAGGTAGTTTCACGAGCGGAACGGCTGCATATTCATTTCTTCATTCCAATCCGGTGGATCTGCTCTTCTGCGACATCCAGATGCCTAACTTGAGCGGGATGGATCTTTCACGGATGCTGCCGGAGAGGACCAGGATCATATTCACAACCGCTTTCAGTGAATATGCCGTCGAAGGATTTAAAGTCCGGGCGTTGGACTACCTTCTGAAACCGATTTCTTACGACGACTTTCTTTCAGCAGCCCTCAAGGCCAAGGAATATTTTGAGGTCACTGAGCCTGCCGAAGTGACCGGACGAAGAAAAATAAAAAGCATCTTCGTAAAGACCGAGTACCGCCTCCAGCAGATAGACCTCGACAAGATCACCTACATAGAAGGTCTTAAGGACTACGTGAAGATCCATCTGAATGACGGCACGGCACCGATCCTGTCATTGATGCGTCTGAAAACCTTGGAGGAGATGCTTCCGAAAGAAGACTTCGTCCGGGTCCATAAGTCATTCATAATCCGAATGGAACGCATAGAAGCGATAGAGCGCAACCATATCATAATAGGCTCGGACCGCATCCCGATCGGAAAAACCTATCAGGACTCTTTATTTGCTACATTATCAGGCAGCTCGATCATTCCAGCGAGCCTGAATATTCAGAAATAAGTTAGCAATAGAAGAGGAAGTTCAATACGGAGGAATACAAAAAGAGGGCGGCCTGAGCGGCCGTCCTCTTCTATTATATTCATAAAGAACAACTTATTCTTTGACGCAGCGCACTGAGTAGGCGTCGGCACGGCCGGCGGAAGCGGTCGCGGAAGCGGACACACCTGCGGCTTCGTTCATAAAGGACAGCACACAGAACGCCAGACCGGACGCACTGCCGTATGCCTTGGCCGGACAGTTGCCCCAATACGAGCCCCAAAGTCCGCTTTTTGAGCCCATAAGCATAGCATAGGAGCCATCGTAACGCGCGGCCGCAGGGAAGAACTGGCTGCCGCTCTTCATATTGAAGAACCATCCATAGTTATAGTCCTCTACATCAATGACACCATCGGCATTCACATCCACAACATCAAATGTCGAAGGATCCTGTGAATATCCTCCGGAGGTCGTGAACGTCCTGAACACATCGGCAGGAGGTACCCGGTAACCGACAGGGCAAGGGTCATAGAAAGATTTTGCGCCCTTGTTGACATATTTATTGTCGGAATTTCTCACATAGCCCAGCGGATTGCCCCACAACGCTCCTGTGCTGTCCGTCGGGTTAAGCCAATCCCTTGAGGTAGTGTACTGCGCATAGTTCGAGAGGCACTCCGTCGGATTCGCTATCGCATAAGCAATCGTGTTGTCCGCCACGGAGCCCCAAGGCGAATTGATGATTTTCACTTCAGCTCCGTCCGGGCCATAAAGCGTGGCGCCTATGGTATTGACATCGCCGGTAAGGGTCGGTGCGGCCGGGAATGGATCCTTGCGTCCCCACTGGTACAGAAGTCCGTACGGCCTCACGTCAGGAGTCGCTGAGAAAGCGGCTGTCATCGCGCCCAGATTCATATTCATCACCTCATAGTCGGTCTTGGTCTCCGCCGTGGAAATCTCATCTTCAGGGAACCAGATATGCCAGCTCCAGATTATTGTGCCGTCGGCGGCCTTCGCGGCGATGACAGCGTTACCGTTCTGGGCCGCGGCCTTGAATGTGATCTTGCCGTCGGCGAACGCTACCTCGGTTATCATTCCCTTGGCTGTCTCCCACACAAGCTCCGCTGAGGCCGGAGACAATTTCTCCGGAGCGGAAAGGCCTTCAGTAGTGGCTCCGTTACCCTTGACGGTAGCATCGAGAGAATACTCACCCTCCTTTGTGATGACATAGCAGTTCGCTGTTCCAGCCTTGCTTAGATTCTCGGCCACAACAGGGGTTGGCTCCGGTTCTGGTTCAGGGGTTGGTTGTTCCGGCTCAGGATCGGTGCCGGTCTTGCCACAGGCCGTGGCAATCAGAAGCATAAAGCTTCCGACAAATCTTGTCAGATTCTTTTTCATAACAGTTCGTTTTTTATACAGCGGCCAAAATACGCATTTTTCCCGAAAAATGTTCATTTTCTCCACAGAAAATGCGTTCAGGTTTTCTGAACGAATAATGTCATTGACAATGTGTCCGGCCGGACTGCCGGAGTGACTGAAAAGGCTCTTGTCCATACCATAAAGACGTAAGCCATTAACTCACATATCCTTAAAGACACAGGATTGTCCATATCCAGATATATTTAGTACCTGTTTTATGCCGTACCTTTGCCAACGGAAAAACAACACAGGCAATGAGAAAGTTATACCTTCTTTTATATTCATTGGTCTTCCCGCTCTCAGCGGCGGGACAGGCCATCATAAGCGGGACGGTGGTGGACGAGAACTCGCAACCACTCCCATACGCCAATGTCATCCTGCTTTCACAGAAGGATTCCACAATCCTCACAGGCGGCATCACAAGGGAAGACGGGACATTCACTCTTGAAGGCAGGACGAATATGCTGCTGAAAGTAGCGATGATCGGCTACCGTGACGCATTCATCACCTGTGACAAAGAGAATGTCGGAACCATAAGGATGACACCGGACGAAATCATTTTGAACGGGGCATCAGTCAGTGCTGGTCTGCCGCAGACAAGGCTCAAGGGAGAATCGATGATCACAGACATAGAAGGCACTGTGCTGGAAACGGCAGGCCGCGCCAGTGATATGCTGAAACGCCTCCCGGGCGTGAAAGGTTCCGAAGACGGTGTGGAGATATTCGGCCGTGGTGCGGCGGAAATCTATATCAACGGGCGCAAGGTCTATGACTACAATGAGGTCAAGCAACTTACAGCCGACCAGATACGCGATGTGGAGATCATCACCAACCCGGGAGCCAGATACTCCGCCAGCACAAAAGCCGTGGTAAGGATCCGCACCAAAAAGACGGTCGGCGATGGTCTGAGCCTGAGGGACAACCAAAGTTTCAGGTATGAATATGGCGCCGGAGCCTACAACCAGCTGAATGTCAACTACCGCAAAGGCGGAATGGATATTTCCGCTATGCTGATGGGCAACATCAAGAACGATGGCGGCGGGGCGTATGAATATATTGACACCTACATCGACGGAAAGCCTCTGCGTCAGACTATCGACAAGCAGGAGAACCGCTGGAAACAACGCCAGATCGGGTCACGGCTTCAGCTCAACTATATGTTCAATGACAACCACTCCATCGGAGTGAGGTACGACTACTCCCGGGAGCCGTATATGAAAAGCGATGTGACGATGCCGTCCGTGTTCACCTACGACGGGAAAACGATGCAAAGTTCTGTCAGCCATATTCATCAGGATATGCCGAAATATTCCCACACGGCGAATCTGTACTACAGCGGGAAGGTCGGAGAATGGCAGCTGGACGCCAATGTGGACGCTATGTGGCTGGACAACAAGAACACGAACACAACCAACGAATCCGTAGCCGGAGGCGCAAGTAAGGACATTGTCTCAATAAGCAACAGCGACAGCCGCCTATGGGCAGGAAAAGCGGTGGCGGAACATCCTCTCTGGGGCGGAAAGATCGGCTTCGGGGCGGAGGTCACAGACACACGGCGAGGCGAGCTCAGCATCAATCCGGCGGCCTCGGACGGAGACACAAAAGTGGATGAGACTATACTTGCCGGATTCGCTGAATATAGCCGCCAATTCTGGAAAAAACTCTATGTGCAGGCAGGACTGCGCTATGAGAAAGTCATCTCTGACTTCTATGAATATGACAGCCATAGTATGGACAGGGACTATGACGACTGGTTCCCGTCAATCAGCCTGACAATGCCTGTCGGGAAAGTACAATTGGGAGCGCATTACGGAATCGACATCGCCCGCCCGTCATTCGCCAATCTTTCCAGCAACATAATCTACATCAACTCATACTCATTCCAAGGCGGAAATCCCTATCTGAAACCGACTTACACGCACAACATCTCATTGAACGCCTCCTGGAGATGGCTTTGGTCCGAACTTGCCTGGAACAAAATTGTGGACGGGATAGAGATCGAGAACATCAGTTTTTCAGAGAGTGATCCGACAATCACCCTGCTGCATCCGAACAACATCGACTCGTTCCACACCTTCAGCGCCACGGTCTATGCGACTCCGACCTTGTTCAAGATCTGGCATCCGGCATATGGATTCACTATCCAAGGTCAGGACTACATCGCCCATTGCGCGGACGGATCAAGGATGAAGATGAACAGGCCGCTTACAGTCATTGTCTGCAACAATATGGTCGAGCTGCCCAAAGGTTGGAGCGCCAATCTTGACGCTGTCGTCCAATGCAAGGGTGATTATTCCACCTACAGGCTGATGAAGACATCGCTGACACTGAATGGAAGAATCCGGAAATCATTTATGAAAGACCGCCTTGAGGCATATTTCCAGGTCTTTGACATTCTTGGCCAGAGAGCGGCTCCAGCGATGATCTACAGCTATCGCAACTTTTACGTGAAGAATGACAACCGCCCGGTCTTCGAGCTGTCGCTCACGTATAAGTTCAACCAAGGGAGGGACAAGTACAAAGGTTCTGGAGCCGGAGACAAACAGAAAAAGAGAATATATTGAAAATGTATTGAATATTGGTACTATTGGAATCCACGCGGCTGTGACAGTCCCGTGGATTTTTCGTTATTTCGGCACAAGTTGCTTTCCTCCTATATTTTGCCTAATTTTGTAGGCTTTTGAACAGTAATAACACTTTAATATTCATTAAATATTCACTAACAATGAAAAAAATCTTATTTGGATTGGCTATCGCCAGCGCCGCCGTGTCTTTGGCGTCCTGCGCACAGAAGCAGAACACGCTGACGGCCGCAGAGAAGGCTGACGGATGGGTACTTCTCTTCAACGGAGAGAACCTTGACGGTTGGCGAGACTACAACGGAGACTCTCTGACCAATGGTTGGACTGTGGTTGACGGTTGCATCCAGGCATCCGGTAACGGAGCCGATGAGTCCGGCTACATTGTCACTGACAAGAAGTACGAGAATTTCGAGCTGTCCTGGGACTGGAAACTCACCCACGGAGGCAACAGCGGAATGCTTTACCACGTTGTCGAGAACCCGAAATTCAAGGTTCCTTACGTCACCGGCCCTGAATATCAGCTTATTGACAATGAGGGTTGGGAGGAGGTTAACGCTCCGGCGAAACTTGAGGAATGGCAGAAGCTTGGTGTTGACTACGCTATGCACCTTCCAGACTACAGCAAGATGAAGGTCAATCCTCAGGGCGAGTGGAACAACTCAAAGATCGTCTTTGACAACGGTCACGTGGAGCATTGGCTCAACGGCGAGAAGATTCTTGAGTTCGAGGCCTGGACAGACGACTGGTTCGAGAAGAAGGCCAGCGGCAAATGGGGCAACGCAACCGAATATGGTCTCGCCCACGAGGGTGTGATCTGCCTCCAGGATCACGGCAACCCTGCTTCATTCAGGAATATCAAAATCAAGGAACTGCCTCACAAGGCCGGTCAGGAGGTCGAGCTTTTCAACGGCAAGGATCTGCACGGATGGGAGTTGTTCGGAAGTATGCGCACAGGCGTTGACGAGGAAGGCAATCTCGTGACCGAGAACGGAGAGGATCTCCGCTACGGATATCTCGGAACCCGTGAATATTACAAGGATTTTGATCTGACAGTCGAGTTCAAGCAGTGCTCGAACGGCAATTCAGGTCTGTTTTTCCATTCATTTGTGGAGGGCGGTTACCAGAACAACATCGTGAACGGATGGCAGTGCGAGGTCGCTCCTAAGGGGTATGACACTGCTGGCATCTACGAGTCTTACGGCCGTGGCTGGTTGGTTCAGATCCCGGACGAGAAAGAGGATATTCTTAAGGAAGGTGAATGGAACACTCTTCGTCTGCGTGTCGAGGGTGATAATGTCAAGACCTGGCTGAACGGTGAGCCTATGGTTGACATAAACGATGAGTTGATCGGTTCCAAGTCCGGCCGCATAATGCTCCAGATCCACGACGGCAACAACATCAAGGTTCTCTGGCGCAACTTCCACCTCACTACATTGTAATTCAGACATCGTCGCCATTTTAGCGGATGGCGGTCATAAAAAAACGAAAATTGCGGATTTTGCACGTTACCAAAATCCGCAATTTTATTTTTTTCTGACCGCTTAAAACGAATCCAACTATAAAATAACCGTAACTCCAAATATTACATACATCTTCTTTTTTTGATTCATATCTAAATTGTTGCGGCTGTCCAGTGTAATGCCAACCACGAACCTTAGCCACCCGCGGCTATAAGCGGGAGGGGCCCAGCCGCAGGCTGGGAGGGACGGAGCGCGAAGCGCGGAGGGTTCGTGGTGGCATTATACTGGACAGAATCTATCAATCGAACCTAAGCATAGAATCATCCAGCCACTTTGTGCCGACTAACGCCTGATAGTTGCCGGTGTCCTTGCCGGAAAGGAAATTACGGAAATATTGGTTTTCAGAAAGGACTTTCCCGTCAGCGGAAGTAAGTTTGAGGGTCACGATGCAGAGACCGTCCGGAACGTCCGCGATGTCAATAACCGGAGTCGTCGTGTCCTCGGCAGGACTTACTTGAGCTGTTTTTGAATATATTTCCTCACCGTCCGTATTGACTATGGAAACGCTGGCTGTAAGGTTTTTCTGATCACCACAGCTGGCATTCACCACCTCTATCTGACATACGGCCGGATTCAACTGGATGTGCAGAGGCTCGCAGGCTTTCTTCACGGCGGCGCAGGCGGCTGTCGGACGGAACCAATAGTCGTAGGTCTGCCAGGCAAGGCTTGGCCAAGCGCTGTGCGACATCCAGATCAGCAGGCCTTTGCGTCCAACGTTGTTGGCCTCATACATCGCACGATAGCCGTCATAGTTGACCCACTGGGCATATTTCGCGAAAGTCTCGACGGATTCCATAGCCTGCTCACCGAAACGCCTTCTGACCATTCCTACAAAGGCGGTGTCACCCTGGGCGCCGGTGCGGGTGAAATCGTGCTGTCCCCAGACATCATTCGTAGGCCAAAGATGGTCGGAAGTCAGCATCCGGGACAGGCTCTCATATTCCATAATCGCAGGCATTCCCCTCTCGCTGTGGAACTTGGAGGTCGGGTTCTCGAAGTAGAACGAAGGCTCGACCGCACGGTACGGGCCGTGGCCGCTTACACCATCATCGGCTGAACTTGGAATATAAACGATGTCGGAATGCAGAGCATTCACTGTCTCGATCAGGCCAGCGTTCAATGCCGCCGGCGGGTAACCCTCGTTACGGCCGCAGTAAAGCCCGATGCTTGGATGCTTGCGGATAAGGCTGACATAATCCCTGGCATTGTCAAGGAACATTTCATTGTCATCCGGATCAGGACCGTCAGCCGGGTTGGCAAGCCAGAAGTCCTGCCAAACCACGATTCCGTACTTGTCGCAGGCATCGTAGAACTCCTCATTCCCGGTCTGGCCGACCCAGTTACGGATCATATTCAGGTTCATATCCCTATGCATACGCGCCGCGGTGTCATATTCATCAGCCGTGTAGCGAAGATTATATTCACTGAAGCCCCAGTTGCCGCCTTTAGGGAAGAAGCGACGGCCGTTTATGAACATCTTGAGGTCGCTCATCACATCGTTGTAGGTGAATTCCCTGATGCCAGCCTGCCATTTGATTGAGGTCATCGCCTCGGCCGCACCGTCAGGAATGAAGGCGAAAGATGCTTCGTGAAGCGTCGGCTTGCCATAGCCATTCGGCCACCAAAGGTCAATCTTCTGATCCTTCAGTTGTGAATATTCCTCCGGAGTGAATATGACTGTTCCGCTCTCCCCTGCCTTCAATGAGACGGGCTTCGAGAATTCGATATTTCCGACAGAACCGAGCAAGGTTCCGCTGATGTCCTTGGGGGCAATGTTCTCGGCATTCACTGAGAATGTCATCGAGGCAAGGCCGTCAGCCACTTTGCTCTGGACAAGAGGATCGCTTAATCTTACAGCCTCAACTTTTTCTATCCGGACATCGTTCCAGATTCCCATATCACGGCCTCTGACTGTCGGAATCCAATCCCAGCCGACTGTGGCGTGGAACGTCGGGTTATCAGCACCAAGCTGACCTCCATTGAAGTCAGGACTCTCGGCGTTCTTTTCCTTGACGGCGGCGAAGTGGGCCGGCTTTATGATGTGTACGGCGATGACATTGTTCTCGTCCTGAATCTGATCCGTGATGTCGAAACTTGCGCGCTTGAACGCTCCGGCGATGTTTCCGACATAACTTCCGTTTACATAAACATCTGCTTTCCAATTGATTCCGTCAAAGGATAGGAAGAGTCGCTCACCTTCCTGACGCTTAGTCGCTTCAACAAGCTCCGCGACTGAACTCGGAGTCCATCTGTACCAGAAATCAGAATTGAAATACGACTCCGAAATCTGAAGGTTATTGTCAGCGATTCCCGGATCCGGAACTGCCCCGGCGGCGATGTAGCTGTATAGAACGGTTCCCGGAACGACAGCAGGCAGCCAGGACGAATCGTCATATTCATTGGTGGAGATGGCCTCACCGCTCCCGGCGACAGCGGAAGTACGCTGAAGCCTCCATTCCGGTTTAGTCTCTTCTTCCGCCTGAGGTCCAAGGACTTCCATCTCGCTCAATGCGAAATGGCCGCTCTCATCAGCGCCTTCCATCGAAAGACGGACATAACGGGCGTTACCAACCGCTTTGAATGAATATGTCAGCGAATCTGTCTGTGGAAGTTCAGCGACCTTTTTCCAATTCTCCGCATCGTCTGAGATCTCAACACAGCCGTTTTTCGCCTTATGAATCCAATGAAGGCGTAATTCATTGAACTTCTTTTTAGAGCCAAGATCGACATAGACCCACTGAGGCTTGTCATCGGCGCTCATCCACGCGCTTGAATAGATTTCGGACGGCAGAACATTGAAGCCGCGGGACTCTTTTGAATCATAAGGCCCGGTGTCAGAACTCTTTCCGAATGATGGTTCCGTTGAGAAATCCACAGCATAGACCACCCAGAAAAGAGCCCCTTCCATATTGAACTCAATCTTGAAATGATTGAAATCAACAGCGTCATTCAAAGGTATTTCCAAATCCAACTCACGGACAGGGCGGGTAATGGTCTCAGTCTGCTTGTTCGGGTCAGTGATGACCTCCGGATAACGCTTGTTTCCCGGCAGTCCGGAATTCCCGATGAATCCGACCTGTCTCATCCCTACCTTCGAGTCCCCCGCAAGACAAGAGATCGACCACCCTTTCGCAGGTTCCTCATAAACCACATATCCCCGGACACGCACGCAAGCAGCGGAAAACTTCTGGGCACTCCATTCATATTCAAGGAAATCAGCAGCGCCTTCTAACCTGTTGCTTGAATATGGTCCCGCATCCACCGTCCATTCCTTCTCGCGCCGTGGCAGCTCTCCCTCAGCCGTGCTGACTCTCAGCCAGGCCGGTTCTGAAGCCGCAACAACCCCATCCGTGACCAGCTGCGCCGTAAGGTTATAATCATAAGAAGACGAAGCGTATGCCGCCTTGTTCAAGGCGATATTAACAGTAGTGTCGTTCGATGAACAACCAACCATAGCCGCGACAACCATCATCGCGGCGGCATCGGACAATTTCTTGATAGACATAACTTGTATTAATCTATAAAACAAAAAAACTCTTGCGGTGAATTCACCTGGATAAGGATCAGGGCTTAAGAAAAAAACCTTTATCCACAAAAGGGCGATAGTCCAAGAACAGCGTTTGGACAATGCGTTCCCTTTATTGTGTAACAGCACAACTTGAAATGGCTGATAACAATGCTAAAATAATTAATAATCTTCTCATTGTATTGTTTCCATATTTTATCTTGATAATCAAGATACTCATCTTACCTTAATAATTAACTGTAAACGTTAAGCGCTTAGTTGCACTGATGCAACGCATCGACATATGATGCGAAGTTAGTAATAAAATATTCAGAAAACAAATGAGTTATGAGCGCACAAAATCAGAGGCTGTGGAGGCTTACGAAGAGTATGAGAAACCGGGGCGAACGAAGTGAAAATCAGGCTGGAAGTCTTGATTATGTGGCCTAAAGTTTGTTTCTTTGTAAACACATTCGCAATACAAATGAACACTTATCGTTGAAGCCTTATGTTCTTTATCGGTGATATTGGTTGGCTTGTCTGGCCGTTGTTGCTTGTCGCTTTGATTGCGATTTATGTCGGCCTGGCGGGGTTGATTATATTTCTCGTAGGTGGAACGATTGGAAGTGCCGTGGTTGGACTGACCTCCAAGAACAAAACCAAGAAAAGTATTATTGGTGATTTGCTGTTGCTTCTTAGTGGCTTGGTCATTCTTGCAAGCGTTATCCTGACAATCATCTGGAGCTAAACTCCATTGTATTTGTCCTTTGCAGCAGCTTATTAGCGGCTGTTTTTTGTTCCATAAAATCAATGTGTTTATGGCTAAATCCAATAGACTCGCCCCAGAGAATCTTCAGGAGAATCTGGAATGCGATCAGGTATATCTTTGGCCGCCGAAGCCGATACGGAGATTTCGATGAGTTCATATTCAATCCGGAAGACGCAGACAGACTTCAATAAGTAGTGGATCTCCTGAAAAAGTACAGGGATGAAGGCAAGGATGAAGAGTATAGAAAGAAAATTGAGGAAAAGATCAATGCCGCCTTTAAGAAATAAACAAAAAGAATTATCGGATATCTCTTAATGTTTGACAGCACAAGCGCATAGCCGCACGGCCCCGGTTTGCTCCGGGGCTTTTTTGTTACGTAAATTAAAGAGAGGCGGTTCTGTTCGGTAGAAAACTGAAAGTTTTGAAAAAGAGTGAATTATTTTGAAAAGTGTTGTCAAAACAATTTGGGGAATGTTAAGATTTTTCATATCTTTGTAATGCAATCAAAAAGCAATACAAAATGAAGTACTCAGAGGTAATAAGGAAATTGAAAAAAGCTGGATGCTCTTTTCATTCGCACGGAAAGAATCACGATTGGTGGTACAGCCCGATAACAGGAATCAAATTTCAGGTTCCACGCCACCAAAGCCAAGAAGCGGTTGGCAGAACAGTTGAAAACATAAGTAAACAGTCGGGGGTTAAGTTTTAACCTCCTCTGTTTAACAAAAACAATATGGAAATGAAAGCAAAGGTATTTATCGCAAGAGGTTCTGACGGAACCTACGACGCTACAATGGAATATAACAAGGAAATTCCGTTCGGCCTTCTTGGGCAAGGGAAAACGGCCAAAGAGGCCATCGATGACTTTTACAACTCATTCGAAGAGGCTAAGCAAATGCTTGCCGAAGAAGGTAAAGAGTGTCCGGAAATCGAATTCGAGTTTTACAATGACGTTCCTTCATTCCTTCAGCAGTACGCTTTTATCCTCACTCTTGCAGGGTTGGAAAAGGTCACGGGCGTAAGCCAGACAATCCTTAGCCACTACATCAGCGGCTACAGGCACCCATCCCCTAAGACTGTGAAAAAGATTGAGGAGGGAATCAAGAAATTCAGTCAAGATCTTTCGTCTGTCAAATTCGCTTGATTGCAATCGGCCTTCGGGCCAAAGCGAGTACTTCATTTTCTTTAACAGACGAGGCGGCATCCGAAAGGGTGCCGTTTTTTAGTCGATGATGTCAACGGCCTTGAAGGCTTCGGAAGCGTGAGCGGAGGATACAGGATTCGAACCTGTGGGGCCTTTCAGCCGACTTGTTTTCGAGA
>CAVCRL010000019.1:0-24720 GCA_963604455.1 Lachnospiraceae bacterium
ACCCGCTGACGGCCACGAGGCAGTAAAGTCCGAGCCTGTTCTGCAGGAATATCACACCGGCGGTGGCTATCATTCCACCTATAGCGAAGATTGTCAAGAGCTTGGACGGTTTCAGATACTTCATCAGCCAAGTGCACAGGAAGCGGCATACAACAAACAGGACCATCGCCGCGATGTTGTACTTCTGCGAAAGCACCTCGGCAGCCTGCTCGTCCATTCCCTCAGCCATAAACACCCTTGTGCCGTACTGGATGATGAATGTCCAGCACATAATCTGCACTCCGACATAGAAGAATTGGGCGATCACTCCCTCCCAGTACTGAGGCCTGTGAAGCAGACGGTTCAGAACCGGGCCGATGTTCATCTCGTGATCCTTGTCGGCGTTCTTAGGCATCTTCGCGACGAGTATCAAGACGAACATCACTATGATCACAAGGCCTACAACCCAATAAGGTCCCGTAAGCACGTTAAGGTCAGCCTGTTTCATCGCCTCGAAGCTCGCATCGTCCAGAAGCGCCCGCTCGGCTGTGCTGGCGGGATGCAGCCTCGCCTGGATGAAGTTCATAGCCACGAACATCCCCATCAGCGAACCGATCGGATTGAAGCACTGGGCGAAGTTCAGACGACGGGTCGAAGTCTCCTCCGTGCCCATACTCAAAATGTACGGATTGCAGCTGGTCTCAAGGAATGACAGACCGCAAGTCATTATGAAATAGGCGATAAGGAAGAAGCCATAGACCCCTACCGACTTGGCCGGAAGGAACAGCAAGGCTCCAAGCGCATAGAGTCCAAGCCCGACCAAAACGCCGGCCTTGTAGGTAAATTTCCTGATGAACATCGCCGCCGGAAGAGCCATACAGAAATAGCCGCCATAGAACGCCACCTGAACCAGCGAGCCTTGTGTCACGCTCATTCTGAATATCTTGGAGAACGCCTTGACCATCGGGTTTGTGATGTCGTTGGCGAATCCCCAAAGGGCGAAACAGGTCGTTATGAGAATAAAAGGCAGGACGTAGCTTACCCCGCCTGCCTTTAAGATTGAATCCTTCTCCTTCATATTCAAGGATTACTTGTAGATCGGACCGAAGTTCGCGCAGGCACGGAAGTCCGCACCCTCCTTGTCCATTCCGAACGCGTTCCAAGCCGCCGGACGGAAGATCTTGGCATCGTCCACGTTGTGCATGCAGACAGGTATGCGAAGCATAGAGGCCAATGTGATGAGATCGGCTCCGATGTGTCCATAGGAGATCGCCCCGTGATTGGCGCCCCAGTTGTTCATCACGCTGTAAACGTCCTTGAAGGCATCCTTCTTAGGGTCAAGGCGCGGGGTGAACCAGGTTGTAGGCCAGGTAGGGTCGGTACGCTTGTCAAGAACGGCGTGGATCTCAGGATCGATGTCCACAACCCATCCCTCGGCGATCTGGAGAACAGGTCCGAGACCGTCCACGATGTTTATTCTCGCCATTGTGGCAGGGAAATCTCCCCTCGACACGAAATGGATGCTGAATCCGCCGCCACGGAAGTAGTCCCTGTCGGCAGGCATCCACTGCGAATGCTCAAGGCAACGCTTCTCGTCCTCCTCGGTCATCTCCCAGAACGGCTTCATAACCGGATTACCCTCAGCGTCAGAGCTTTGTCCGCAGCCGTCCATAGTAGTTGCACCGGAATTGATGAGGTGGATGATTCCAGGAGCCGCCTTGCCGATGAGTTCCTTGCCGGTCACCCTCTTGACAGCCTCCGGACTCCAGTACGTCCTCACGTCGGAGAAGATCTGAGGACGGTTGGTCAGCAGGTGCGCCATCAGCATAGCCGTGCCGTTGAGCGAGTCGTTCTCTGTGGCGAGGATCGAAGGCTCACGACGTCCGTTCCAGTCAAAGTTTGTGTTCAGAAGGGTCTCCGTGAAGTCCCCGTTTGGCATCCAGTCAGTCCACTGGCGCTGTCCCTGGAAACCTCCGGCGATGGCGTTGTGGCCAAGAGCCTCCTCCTTGAATCCCATCTCGCGGAGCTTAGGGTTGCCGTGCATCAGATCCATCACGATGATGGTCATCTTCACCACGAACTCCCAATCCTTGTCCTTCTGTTCACGGGTCTTCTGTTTGCCCTCAGGGTTCTTGTCCCAACCCTCGTTAGGCATGCAGTATTTCTTGACCCAGGCCATAGCCTTCTCGAACTCCTCAGGATCGTATATTCCAAGATCCATACGCCTCAGAATCTCAACCTCATCGACACTTTCATTCCTCATTCCCAGATACTTCTGGAAGAAGTTGGTGTCCACGATGGAGCCGGCTATGCCCATCGTCACGCTGCCGATCGAGAGGTAGGACTCCCCTCTCATCTCCGCCACGGCGACAGCGCCACGGGCGAAACGGAGAATCTTCTCGGCCACATCCTCCGGGATAGAGTTGTCCTCAATATCCTGTACATCGTGACCATAGATTCCGAAAGCAGGAAGGCCCTTCTGGGCGTGCGCGGCAAGCACGGCGGCGAGATAAACCGCTCCCGGACGCTCCGTGCCGTTGAATCCCCAGACGGCCTTTGGCCAGTACGGGTTCATATCCATAGTCTCGGAGCCGTAGCACCAGCAGGATGTCACGGTGATCGTTCCGCCGACTCCCTCACGCTCGAACTTCTCTGCGCAGGCGGCGCTCTCAGCCACACGGCCGATCGTCCCGTCAGCGATGACACACTCCACCGGAGTGCCGTCGGTATATCTCAGATTGGAGGAAATGAGGGCCGCGACATTGGCCGCAAGGGTCATCGTCTTTTCCTCAAGACTTTCACGTACACCGCCTTGACGGCCATCTATGGTCGGACGGATTCCTATTTTAGGATGCTTCATAATATTGGATGTTTTAATGTTTATGTCGTTAAAGGCGCATCCGCAATCGAATGCGCAAGCGTAAATGTACGAATATTATCTGAAAATCGAATGCATAACCCGAATAAACTCTCGGTTGCACGCTTTAATCAATGACAGAAACCTCACGGACGCGGCCTTATCCGGATTCTTCCAGGCCGGAGGTTCCGGTGTCCTGTCGGTACGGGCGAGGATTCCCGGCGCAAGAACCCTTGCCACACCCGCCTTAGCCACCTTCGCTCCATAGCCATAGTCAAAAAGACTTGGATGGAATATGTCAGACGGGTTCTCAAGATGCCTGACCACATATTCAGGGACCAATGTGAACGCCATATCATATAAATGGCAAGGAATCGGAATGACCTGATCCGGCTCAAGAAGTCTTCCGTGACGGGACCTTCCGCCGTACAGCAGGTTGCCGGACAGGTCCGCAACGGTTCCCGTGATCACAGTCTTGTGACGAAGGAACATCGAGTTCTCAAAAAGCGAGGCCAGCACTCCCTCTGCGGGCAAAAGGTCGGAATCCATCCAAAGGTAGAAGTCAAATCCTTGAGCCGCAGCCTCTTCCCAAACTTTCTGGTACCCAGCCGCACCTCTGTCATTTATGAATATGGAGAATGAATATTCCCCTGTGGCCGCCATCGCGTCTGTCTGTTTCTGGCATTCCTCAAGACAACTGACAGAGCCATCGCTTCCTTCCTGGACAGTTATGAGCAAGGCGACCTTGTACATTCTATGAATCGAGTTTAAGCACAGCCATAAAGGCGCTCTGAGGCACCTGGACCGTGCCGATCTGGCGCATTCTCTTCTTGCCTTCCTTCTGTTTCTCAAGAAGTTTCCTCTTACGGGTCACGTCTCCGCCATAGCATTTCGCAGTCACATCCTTGCGGACCTGACGCACGGTCTCACGGGCTATGATCTTCGCCCCGATGGCCGCCTGGACAGCGATGTCGAACTGCTGGCGAGGGATCAATTCCTTGAGCTTCAGGCAGATCTTACGTCCGAACTCGTAGGCGTGATCCTCGTGGATAAGTGTCGAGAGGGCATCCGCCGGGTCTCCGTTCAGAAGGATGTCCAACTTGACCAGCCTTGCGGTGCGGAAATCCGTGATGTGATAGTCAAACGACGCGTAACCCTTTGACACTGACTTCAGTTTATCATAGAAATCGAACACGATCTCTGAAAGCGGCATATCGTAAGTGAGCTCGACCCTGTCGGAAGTGATGTAGTGCTCCCCGATCAGCGTTCCCCTCTTGTCCATACACAGCTTCATAATCGCCCCGTAGAAATCCGTCTTGGAGATGATCTGGGCCCTTATGAAAGGTTCCTCGATGTGGTCTATCAGCGTCGGGGCCGGAAGGCCGGACGGGTTGTGCACATCAAGGACCTCACCCTGAGTGGTATATACCTTATAGGAGACGTTAGGGACTGTCGTGATGACATCCATATTGAACTCCCTGAAAAGACGTTCCTGAACGATTTCAAGGTGCAGAAGCCCGAGGAATCCGCAGCGGAATCCGAATCCCAAAGCAAGCGAGGATTCCGGCTCATAGACAAATGAGGCGTCGTTGAGCTGGAACTTCTCCAGTGTCGCCCTAAGTTCCTCAAACTTGTCAGCCTGAACAGGATACATACCGGCGAACACCATCGGCTTCACCTCCTCGAATCCAGCGATGGCGGCGGCGCAAGGCCTAGCCGAATGGGTTATTGTGTCACCCACCTTGACCTCCACAGCTCTCTTGATTCCGGAGATGATGTAGCCCACGTCCCCGGTCGAGACCTTGCCCGTCGGCTGGAGCTTCATCTTGAGCACACCGACCTCCTCGGCGTCATATTCCTGCCCGGTCGCCACGAATTTGACCTTGTCGCCCGTGGAGATGGATCCGTTCAGAACCTTGAAATAGGCGATGATTCCACGGAACGGATTGAACACCGAGTCGAAGATCAACGCCTGCAGCGGAGCGTCCGGATCCCCGTGCGGAGCCGGAATCCTCTCCACAATCGCATCCAGAAGCGGCGGAATCCCCTCTCCCGTCCTTGCGGAAACTTTGAATATGTCGTCGTGGTCACAGCCCAGAAGATCGACAATCTGGTCGGCCACGATCTCCGGCTGGGCGGAATCCATATCGATCTTGTTCATCACGGGGATGATCTCAAGCCCGTGGTCCACAGCCAGATAGAGGTTGGAAATCGTCTGGGCCTGGATTCCCTGTGACGCATCGACAACCAGCAAGGCCCCCTCGCAGGAAGCGATCGAGCGGGAGACCTCGTAGGAGAAATCCACGTGTCCCGGAGTGTCGATCAGATTAAGGACATATTTCTCACCTTTATAGATATATTCCATCTGGATGGCGTGGCTCTTGATGGTGATCCCCTTCTCTCTCTCCAAGTCCATATCATCCAGAACCTGCGCCTCCATATCCCTGGAGGACAGCGTCTTGGTCAACTCGATCAGCCTGTCGGCAAGAGTGCTCTTTCCGTGGTCGATGTGGGCGATTATGCAGAAATTTCGTATGTGCTTCATATAGTTCTGTTTCTGTTGCGGGCCGTCTCCGGCAAAATATTCGTGGAATTGCAAAAATAAGCAATTTGTCGTACATTTGAAAGATTCAACGAAATCAGGCAAGGATGACTGACGAGGATATTATCGGATTGTACCGGAACGGACAGGGTGAGAAGGCGTTCAAGGAGATTGTCGCGGCTTACAGCGAGCGGCTCTATTGGCACGTCCGTCACTTTGTCGGCTCGCACGAGGACACCAATGATCTCGTCCAGGAGATCTTCATAAAGATCTGGGCGGCCCTGCCATCGTTCAGGGGGGACTCCAGATTGTTCACGTGGATCTACCGCATCGCCACGAACGAGACCCTGAACTGGCTGAACAAGCAGAAAGTCAGGGCACTTCTCAAGTTTGAGAGCCTTGACAAGGGGATGGACAGGATAGACGAGGATCCGTACTTTAACGGAGACGAGGCCCAGAGGAATCTGCTGAAGGCCATCTCAAAGCTCCCGAAGAAACAACGGACGGTCTTCTCGATGCGCTATTTCGACGATCTGTCCTACGAGGACATCTCTGAGATCCTCGGCACTTCCGTCGGAGCCCTGAAGGCCTCATACCATTTCGCCGCGGAGAAAATCAGAGCCGAACTGGAGGCCTTGGAGTAAAGGATTCTCCTGTCGGTTACATTTTTTGAGAAATTTCAAACTTTTTCTTAAACCTTCAGTATTGTTTGCTGTCAAAGTAGTCGGATATGAAAAAGGAAAAGGACATATTCGGTAAAGTTACATTCGATGTTCCTGAGGGATATTTCAAAGACCTTCAGGCACGTTTGGAGGCCATTCCGTCACATAGCGCGCCAAGTCTCGGTTTCGCGCGGCGGATTCAGCCGTACCTTGCCTTGGCGGCCTGTTTCCTTGGAATCCTGATTGTCGGCAACGTTGTCCTTCGCGGCACGGCCGGTGAAGCCGGAAGCTCAGATCTTTATTACAATGAGATCGTCTATGCGGATCTGATCCCGGTCACGCAGCCGGACGAGATCTTCCAGACAGCCCCGGCGGAACAAGACTCCCTCACGGACGATGATGTCATCGACTGGCTCATAGCCTCGGGCACATCAACCGAACTGATTGAATACACAGGACTTATAGCTCAAAAATAGATTTGGTATGAAAAAGATGATCATAATGCTTGCGGTTCTGATGATGACGGTTCCTTTTAACGGAATCGATGCGCAGGACAAAGGGAAGAAAGACTGGCAGGACAGATGCAAAGCCGAAAGAATCGCCTATCTCACTGACGCGATGGAGCTGACAAGCGCCGAGGCGGAGAAATTCTGGCCGGTCTATAACAGATGCGAAAGCGAGAAGAGAAAATCGTTCAAGGCGGTGATGGAAGCGTACAAAAAGCTTGACGAAGCGCTCCGTTCCGGCAAAGATGACGAAGAAATCCAAAATTTATTGGATAAATATCTTGCGGCGCAGGACAATGGCAAGAATATTGATAGGAAATATGTTGCGGAATATCGTAAGATTCTTCCCGGCAAAAAGGTGGCGAAGTTGTACGTAGCGGATGAAGAGTTCCGCAGACAGCAGATCCACAGATTACGTAAGAACAACAATGAGAACAGTAAATAGTATAGTAAATGCAATAACAGATTATTTTGGTCAATTGGTTAATGGTTAGTTTGGTTACAGATAATAATCTGTTACGAGGGAGACTTGCTGGGAAGTACGTCTCCCTCTTTCGTTTAAAAGGGTCAGGAGTTCCTCCTGGGGGGAATCCCCGAACTTTCCCTTACGCCCGAACTGAACAATCAACCGTGAAACAGGCTTACGCTCCACGGTCCTGATTCTCAGAATCTTCCACGGAGCGAATCCGCACATCCTGGCGTGCCTTAGCAACGCTTTCTCCTGATCGGAAGGCAGGATCATCGACACACGGCCATATTCACTGAGAACTTCGGAAGCATATTCAAGAATTTCCCGATAGGAGAGAGGTTCCGTCCCGGCAGGATTCTCCGGGTCTCCGGTGTGGCGGGCGGTGTTGCGCCTGGCCTCGGGTGCCTGGAGCGAATTGTCGTAATACGGTGGATTAGAGACGATAAGGTCATAGCACGCACCGCTGTTCGCCTCCTTGAAAGCCGCCAATCCGATATTCACAGACTCAAGATGATCCCGCCAAGGGGACTGATCGAAATTCTCGGCCGCCTCCTCCGCCGACGGAGTGTCAATGTCTATTCCTTGAATATGCCAGTCCGCGCCGGAGCATTCAGTCTCAAGGCGCTGGGCGATCATCAAGGCCACAGTCCCGGTGCCTGTGCCGACATCAAGGACACGCCTGTCACTTGGCAGCACCGTCGTGGCGGCCCCGAGTAGCACCCCGTCAGTGTTGACCTTCATCGCGGAACGCTCGTTGCGGACGCTGAATCTTTTGAAACGGAAGACACTCATAATGAATATGTCCGGTCGCCCTATTCCTCAACGAACTGCCCGTCACGCATAAACAGGGACCTGTCACACATCCGCGCGAGGTCCGGATCGTGTGTCACAATGACAATCGTCTGGCCATAACGCTGCCTCAGATCGAAGAAAAGCTGGTGGATCTCGGCCTTGGTCTTCGAGTCCAGATTGCCGGAAGGCTCATCGGCGAACAGGATCGCCGGCTCATTCACAAGGGCTCTGGCTATGGCTACCCTCTGCTGCTCACCTCCGGAAAGCTCGGACGGCTTGTGCTCCATCCTCTCCCCGAGCCCCATATCCTTCAGGAGCGCGGTGGCGGCGGCCTTGGCATCCTTGTCCGAACGTCCGGCGATGAAGGCCGGGATCATCACGTTCTCCAGGGCGCTGAACTCAGGCAAAAGGTGATGGAACTGGAATACGAACCCGATGCGGCGGTTCCGGAAAGCCGAGAGTTCCTTGCCGCTCAGATGCAGCACGTCCGTCCCGTCAATCTCCAGAGAGCCGGAATCAGGCGTGGACAATGTGCCCAAAATCTGAAGCAAGGTGGACTTTCCAGCGCCTGACGCACCCATAATTGACACCACTTCCGATTTATCAACCTGAAAATCAACTCCTTTAAGAACCTTAAGATTCCCGAAAGATTTTTCTATTCCCTTAGCCTGAATGATCATAATCCAAAACTTCTTGTGTTTCTCCGGAAAGTCCAAAACCTGATGCCGCCACACTTACAGAGGTGGTCAGACAATGTGGTTTGAATATTTCCTATCCAAAGATAGCGGATTTTTTGAAAAAAGTTTTGCGAATTTCAAAAAAAGGCATAACTTTGCAGTCCTTTCCAATGAGAAGGCTTGAAAGAGCGATTGTCAGGGAAGGCCTGAGGGGTTAACCCGAAGGAATGTTATCGGGGTGTGGCGCAGTTGGCTAGCGCATCTGGTTTGGGACCAGAGGGTCCAGTGTTCGAGTCACTGTACCCCGACAAAGAAAAGGTGATCAAAAGGATTTTTGGTCACCTTTTTCTATTATATTCCCTCCCGATCTTTTTGTGACAACTTTCACCACGCTTCGTTCCGAATGCCTGTAAGTCTTCGGACTTCCCCGTTTTTCATATTCAAAAAATAACCTATTGCCTTTTTGTATTATTTTCCTAAATTTGAATCCCCTTTCAGGACGAGATGTCCCGAAAACAAAAAAAACGTACTTAATAAATAGGTTTTATGAGAAAAATCAAAGTGTTGGCCGCTGTGTGCGGTCTTGCGGCTCTTTTATGCGGCTGCGACAAGTCAGACCCTATCCAGGTGTCTGAGGTATCCCTCGATGTGAACGAACTCTCACTTGTCCCTGGCGAGACACGCCGGCTTACGGCGACAGTGTCTCCAGACAATGCTGAATATGACGCTGTCGTGTGGTCAAGCTCCGACAACGGGATCGCCTCTGTGACCGAGGACGGAACGGTAACAGCCGTAACGGCGGGAGAGGCTGTCATCACAGCCACTGCCGGAGAAAAGAAAGCTGACTGCAAGGTTACCGTCACAATTCCTGTCACCGGAATCACGCTTGACAAGGAAGAGATCGCATTGACCATCGGCGGTGAGGCCGTGAAGCTTACAGCGACGGTCGCTCCGGAAGACGCGACCGACAAATCCGTGACCTGGACCAGCGAGGATCCGACCGTGGCCACTGTGTCCGAAGACGGAACAGTCACTCCAGTGGCCGCCGGCACGACCAAGGTGACAGCGGAGGCTTCCGGGTTCAAAGCCGAATGCACCGTAACGGTAGCCGTGCCTGCGAAGAAGTGGGAAATCGGTGAGTATTACGACGTTGACGGAGTAAAAGGTGTTGTCGTCTGGGTGTCCGAGAACAAGGAGCACGGCAAGATCGTCTCCCTTGATGAGACAGCCACACTCTGGTCAAAAGGCACGACCAACACTGGCGCGAAATCAGAGGATAACGGAAAGGCCAATACCGAAAAAGTTCAGGATCTGAACTCTACGCTCGAATTCTATCCGGCGTTCAAATGGTGTGTGGATCACGGCAAAGGATGGTATTTCCCGGCAGTTTCCGAGGCATATCTGTTTCTTAAGGCGAAAAGCACCATCGATCCTGTGCTTACCGCCAACGGAGGCAAGGCTATCAGAACGGTTGACTGGTACTGGACTTCGACAGAGGCTGAAGAGGACGAGACTAACGCTTTGTGCGCTTACATAGACGGAGGCAAAGTCTCTTCCTATGGAGAATGGAAGGATTCCCCTGAATACGACACCTACGCCCGCGCGATGTACGAATTCTAAGCCTTCGCTATGACAGAAGTTTTAGACAGAATCAGACACGGTGCCGCCAGAGCCTTCTCAGCGCTGGCGGTCGCCGCTTTTCTTGCCTCCGGTTGCGGCAAGGAATCCACAGATCCGGCACCCACGCCGGAACCGACTCCGGAACCGGAGCCTGAGGTACCGTGCTACACCATAGAAGTTACAGACATCACCACTTGGTCAGCCAAGCTCGCTGTGTCACCTCAAAAGGCCGGGCTGAAGTACTATTCAGGCATAGTCACCAAACACATCGCCGACTCCTTGGGCAGCGACTCGGAACTGATCAAGTACGAGATCGGGAAAATCAAGGAAGCCGCTGAGTTTTACGAGACTGACTACCAGGAATTTGTCAAAGGATATGTCAGAGAAGGCAGCAGCACTGTCTCCCTGAACGGATTTCTCAGCGACACAGACTACCTTGCCTACGCCTTCACGTTCTCCGACGACAGGCTGTCAGGGCAGGATCTTGAAAAGTCCGCCTTCCACACCTCAAAGGTAACTCCGGTGGACTGCTCGTTCACGATTGACGTCAGCAAAGTCACAAAGAACACGGCAGACATCAAGGTGACTCCGTCCAATGAGGGCTGTGAATTCTTCTGGGACTATGTCTCGGCATCCGACTACGAGAAATACGGCGGCGACAACGGCATAATAGCCACCAATGTGGATCTCATCAGAAGGGCCGTAGAGATATACCAGATGGCCGGCTACACCAAATCTTTCAAGGATTTCCTCAGCACTGGACCGGTGGCGGGCACGGCCAAAGGACTTCAGGGAGGCCGTGAATATGTCGTGGTGGCCTTCGGGCTGGATCCTTCCGGAACCGGCACGACCGGAGTGTTCAAAAAGACATTCACAACCATCAAGCCGGAGCAGTCCTCGCTGACATTCAAGACCGAGGTGTTTGACCTGAAGTTCAACGGAGCCAAGATCGCGTTCACCCCGTCCAATGACAACGAGACCTACTTCACGGATTGTATGGATTACGAGACCTTCTCACAGTTCAAATCCGAGGACGAGGTCATCGACTGGGTACTTGACCAGGCGGGATCATCGATCACATCCTATCTGGCACAAGGCTATCACGAAGTGGATGCCTCTGACCTGCTTGCGTCCAAGACGAAATATGTCGCCTACGCTTTCGGTTACGATGGCGGACCTACAACCGGCCTAACCACAGTGGAGTTCACGACTCCTGAGATGCCTACTGGCTCCGAAGTGTCGGTCAAGGTCGGGTACAAGATTGTGGATGCCGGGACTCTGAATCCGGCTTACTCTGGACAGACAGCGTTGGTTCTCACTCTGACACCTTCCCCTGCCGCCGAACATTGGTATGTCGGAGCGTTTCAGGACAATCTTAGCGGCTACAGTGACGCGACAATAATAGAAGCCTTGCAGGCAAAGGGATACAAGGACAGAAAAGAGCTCGCCTTGATCGTCAAGGAAGGCCAAAGCTACACCATCGCCGCCGTGGCGGTTGACCCGGGCGGCACGGCCGGAGCCTTGACGAAGCTCGATGTCAAGATCGGAAGCGTCACAAAATCATCCGCCTGCCTCAACGCTTCAGGCGGTTCTATGAATATGCACGATCGATGTGCAGAGTTTGGCGATGCGCTCACGATGGGTGATCAGAATCAAGGTCTTGTTCTTGACCTGGACCGCAAGGCGCTCAAGAAGAACTTTTTCCGTCTCGGCATCCAGTGAGGATGTCGGCTCGTCCAGCAGCAGGATGCCACCGGGACGCAGTAGGCCACGGGCTATCGCTATGCGTTGGGCCTGTCCTTCACTTAGCCCGGTGCCCTGCTCTCCACATAAAGTGTCAAGCCCATCCGGAAGCTCGAAGACAAAATCAGCCACGGCCGTGTGCAAGGCCTTACGCAAATCCTCATCAGAAGCGTCAGGACATCCCATAAGCAGATTATCACGGATCGTTCCGCTGAACAAGGTGTTACCCTGGGGCACATAAGACAGGTTGCAACGGGTCAAAGGTGAAGACACAACCTCTTCATTGCCGTTGTAGAACACTACACGGCCTTTTTCCGGAATCAGTAGAGCCAAAACCAGGCGCATCAAGGTACTCTTGCCCGCTCCTGTCTCACCGACCACGGCGGTCAGGCTGCCGGGAGTGAAATCATACGAGAAGTCTTTCAGGATCTTGCGTCCTTCTTCCGAATATGAGAACGTAAGATGCTCGGCCCGGACACCCAATACTCCCTCCATACGAATAGGAGAGCCTTGCTCCTCCAGCGGCAGCCCTGCGAGTTCGGACAGCCTCTCCACCGAAGTGAATACCCGCACAAAGGCCGGAATCTGACGGCTGAGCTCCACCATAGGGTTCTGGATCTGCGCCACCAGCTGGAGGAACGCGGTCATCATACCGAAGGTCACGGAACCGTCCTGGATCCCGAATATTCCCCAAAGGAAAGCGGTGACATAGCCGGCGGAGAATCCGAGCTGGACCATCAGACGTGAGAACAAGGAGAAGTCCGTGTACCCCATCACCTTGCGCTGAAGGTCGGACTGCAATGAATCCAACGCGTCAGTGCTGTGCGAAGTGTACTCCAGGGTGCGGACCAGAACACGGTTCTGGATGTTTTCCTGCACGTGCCCCTGAACCTTGCTGTCCATCGAGCGGATGTCCCTCGACAGTCTCCTCATCTTCATCACATAACCCTTGCTGAACAGCAGAGCCACCGGCATAATGAACAGGATTATCCACGCAAGCCTGGCGTCAAGGGTGTAAAGGAGAACCATAGCTCCAGCCAATTGCGTGGCCGTCACCATAATGGAAGGAATCCCGCGGCACAGCATATCCGTGATCCGGGGAATATCCTCCACCAACCGATTGAGCACATCTCCGGAATGGAGGGATTCCCTTCCTCTCCAGCGGCTTTCCATCAGGCGGGTGAATATGTCGTGACGCAGCTCGTTGGAGAGACGGACTTCCATCTTGCTGCTCATCCGGGCTCCCGAAGTGGAAAGCAGCAGTCTTACGATCATACATCCTATCAGCAAGGCGATCAGCAGGCTCATACTCCCTTCGGACTGCCCGGTAGCCACATCAATCAGGCATTTGCTTACCCAGATGAAAAACAAGGACGCTCCGACATAGAGCATTCCCATCAACCCTCTGCACAGGATGAGCAGACGGTACCCGCCGGAAATCCTCCAAAGCCATTGTATGCAATCCTTTATCTTCATATTCATCGATAAGTATGCCTGAATATTCAGTGAATCAGCGTCCTCCGCCGCCGCAGCCGCCTCCGGAGAAGCCTCCGCCTCCGCCCCAGGAAGACATTCCTCCGCCTCCGCTCCAAGAGGATGACGACGAACCGGACCGCGAGGCCTGATAGGCGCTGGCTGCCATATTGAAGTTGCGCGAGGTCATATTGATCATATTCCAGATCACCAATGTTGTCGTGTCGCGGTCCAGAAGCTCAGCCGCCGAGGACAGCGTGAAATATTCAGGACAGACCTTACGGAAATCCTTCATAACCTGATCGGCGATGCCATAGAGGGACGCGAAGATCAGGTAGTTGTTCCAAAGCTTGACCTCGACCACTCCCCTGTCCTTGATCAGCGTGAAGTCCTTGAGGTATCTTCTTAGGCCGAAGACCTGACGGGCCTCCTCCGGCTTCATACTCCAGATAGTGACACCGTTCAAGGCATCCAATCCCCAATCATAAAGAGCCTCGCCGTGACGGTCCGCCCAACGCTGAAGCTCATTCCTCTGGAGGATTCCGTCATCACCGGCCGCCTCCTTGATGAAAGAATAGAGCCTTGACTCCAACGCCACATCTGAATATGGATCAGCCGAACCCTCAATCTCAAGCGGCCTCAACCTCATCAACGGCTTTGACTTGCCCGGCTGCGGGATGATCTCGAAAGCCCCTCGGTAGAAAAGCCTGGTGATGTAGGCGGCGATAAGATTCTGCCGCTCCTGCATCTTGTTTCCGGAAAACGCCAGCAGGATATTGCTGGATCTCTTAAGATCTCCGCCCAAAGGTGTGTCCCGGAACCAGGCCACATCCTTCATACGTCCTCCAAGAAGTTCCTTTTTGCGCTTAACCGTCTTGGTGATGTACTTTACGCTGACAAAAACAGACAACACGACTCCAAGACCGGCAATGATTCCCAACCAAAAATCGCCGCTGCCATCATCATCAGGCTCAGAATAGTCACTGCCCTCCATAGCCCTCTCGCGGACCTCCTCGAAAGTCCGGGGCTCGGTCAAAGCCGGATTGAATATGCCCTTGTCGAAGCCGACCATCGCGATCATAGCGCTGCGTCTGGTGAACGGCTCGGTTGTCCGGGCGACCACAGCGCCGTCCTCAATGTGGATCTCGCCACGGAATCCGAACGCCCAGACCTTGGTGTTCTCCGTAGTGAACTCAAAGCCTGGTTTCTTGATTGTCAGGACGATGGATTGAGGCGATGATCCAAGGCCACGGGTCACAAACATGTGGTTGAACCCATCCATGTCGTCGTGTCCTTTGACCAGTCCCGTCAACAGATAGCTCACCGTGTAGGTGTGCCAGCCCGAACTGCCGACACCCCAGCAGATCTCGTAGCCGTCAGGTTTTGTGACAAGTCCGCAACGTCCGGCCTTGCGGGCACGGCTGCGGTTCACATCCCACTCACCTTCATTTATATATTCATAAGACTCATAGGCGGTCTCATCGCTGACCCTCAGGTCCTCGATGGTCATCCGTCCCATATTGTCCGCGACCAGATACCATTCGGAGATGTCATCGGAGACATTGATCCGCCAAATCTCGGTCACGCGCGCCGCTCCGTCATCCCGCAGTTCCACGTTGATCCTCAACGAGTCAACGTCGCTGCCTGCACATAGCGGAACAGCGACGAGCGAAAGGATGGCGGCCAGGAAAAATGCCTGAAGCCTCCTCATAACCCTACTTGTTGAATATGTCCGAGACAGAAGGGGCGTTGACAACCGACTGATCCTCCGGAAGGAGTTCGTGGGTCGTGAAATGCAGCATAGAAGCCACCATTGATGAAGGCCACTGGCGGACCATCATATTCATTTTTGTCACGCAGTCATTATAGACCATCCTGCTGAGGCGGACTTTCTCCTCATAGTCCTTGATGTCGCCCATTGTCTTGACAAACACCGTGTTGGCACCCAGCTGAGGGTACTGCTCGGCGACCACATTCAAGCGTCCCACAACAGAACGAAGAGAGGCCTCGCTCTCCGCCAGCTCACTCGGATTGGAGACATTGGCGTTGCGCTTCGAGATCACGTCCACAAGGGTGTCGTGCTCGTACTTTGTGTACTGCTTGGTCATCTCGACCAGATTCGTCACGGCGTCCCAACGGGATTTCATCTGGACGTTGATCTGGCTGAAAGCGTTCTTCATCTTTTCCTCCAGAGCGACGAAATTCCTCTGGGTCAAGAAGATGTAAATGAATATGACCGCCAGAAGGGCGATTATCACCAAAACTGTCGTTGACATAATGCTGATAGGTTAAATGGTTAAACGATACTATCCGACCACCCAGACAAGCACGTGGTTGTCAAAGGTGATGTATTCAAGCTCAAACTCTTCCTCGTAGCCATCCTTGTGGATGAAGGTCGCGTCAAGCTCACCCTCCCCTTTCGGGCGGAAACGCTCTACCTCGATCTGCTCGGCGAAATTCACCCTGTAGGCCGAAAGTCTTTTGAATATGGCTTCCTTGGCGCACCAGTAAATCGCCAGCTGCTCGTTCCTCTTGTCATCATCAAGGTCATCGACCTCGTCCTCGGAAAGAGCCTTGCGCTCCACGGCGGAGAAGTCACGGGACAGGGACTCGATGTCGATTCCGACATCCTCGTTGTCATTGAGGATGACAGCGACATATTTATCTGTGTGTGTGATGCTTATATTGGTGACGCTGTTCTCAAGATAAGGCTTTCCGTTGTCGTGGTGGCTCAGATAGACCTTCTCGCCGAACAACTCGCAGAGAAGAGCCCTTACCGCAAGCCTCTGCTTACGGAGCGACTCGTTGCTTATGAATGAGATCTCCTCCATCTCGTCGGACGGTACGGAGGCGAGCCCGCGAAGTTCATCCTCTGTCTCGGTTATCTGCCAAACCCCTATCAAGGATCTGGACTCTTCCAATTCCTTTTTTAAATATAGTGCCATAGATTTAGATATTCAAACAAGAAAATATTCCCGCGGCCTTGATCCGGCCGGGGATGGTAAAAGAATGATTATAAAGTATATCACACGACAGCGGATCGTCCGATCGGGGGTCCGCCTTTGATTTGCCGTCTGTCAGAATAGAACTGGGAGGTTCCATATAATCAGTTAATCTTCCTTTGTCAATACAGGTGCAAATATAATGATTTTTTGAATTAGAAAGAAAATACCACAGAAATTGTTATCTTTGTGTCGCTATTGGAAAAAATAGGATTTTAACATAAAATTTTTTCAACAATGGGATTTTTGACAAACGAGAAGCTGCTCATCGTCGGTGCAGGCGGTGCGATCGGCTCCAACATGGCTCAGACCGCTCTTATGCTCGGTCTTACTCCTAACATCTGTCTCTATGACATAATCGAACCGGCTGTCCACGGTGTGGCCGAGGAAATGTACCACTGTGCTTTCCCTGGTGCCAACGTGACTTGGACAACCGATCCTAAGGAGGCTTTCACAGGCGCCAAGTTCATCATCTCTTCCGGCGGCGCTCCACGCAAGGACGGTATGACCCGCGAGGATCTTCTCAAGGGCAACTGCCAGATCGCCGCTCAGTTCGGTGACTACATCAAGGAGTACTGCCCTGATGTCAACCACGTTGTGGTTATCTTCAACCCTGCTGACGTGACAGCCCTCACGGCTCTCATCCACTCAGGCCTCAAGCCTAACCAGCTCACCTCTCTCGCCGCTCTTGACTCCACACGTCTTCAGGAGCAGCTCGCGAAGGCCTGCGGTGTTCCGCAGTACAAGGTCACCGATTGCTACACCTACGGCGGTCACGGCGAGCAGATGGCTGTCTTCGCGTCAAAGGCAAAGGTTGACGGCAAGCCTCTCTCCGAGTACAACATCTCCGAGGAGCGTTGGGCCGAGATCAAGCACGACACCATCCAGGGTGGCTCCAACATCATCAAGCTCCGTGGACGTTCTTCATTCCAGAGCCCAGCCTACCAGGCTGTCAAGATGATCGAGGGCGCTATGGGCGGAACTCCGTTCACCTGGCCTGCAGGTTGCTATGTGAACTGCGACAAGTGCGGCTTCAAGAACGTGATGATGGCTATGCCTACCACGATCGACGCCACCGGTGTTCACTTCACAGAGCCTCAGGGAACTGAAGTCGAGATGGCTGACCTCCAGAAGTCTTACGAGCACCTTTGCAAGATGCGTGAGGAGATCATCGCCCTTGGCATCGTTCCTCCGGTTGACGAGTGGAAGAAAGACAACGTGAACCTTTAGTCTGACAGGCACAATGAATATATGACAGGTCCGGAATTCCGGACCTGTTTTTGTTTTCCCCATCGGCTCCGCGACCACAGCGGCATAAAATTCGTATCAATATATTCTTATAAAAGTGCTATTTTTGTAAGATAAAGCCCGATTATTAAGAGTATGAATGGAAAAAGGCTGATAATGGTGGTTCTGGCCGGGATGTTTTTGGCGTCCGGGCTGGGATATTCACAAGAGAATAAGATAAGGTACCCACAAAACAACAAGGTCGCCAAGACGGCTGACAGTGAACTGATTGACGCTGTCGCCGCTTTGGACAACAAACAGTATAAGGAAGCGAAGGACAGGCTGGAGAAGATCACGGAGACGGCTCCCGGAAACGACGCGGCGTTCTATTATCTTGGAATGTGCCGGCTTTACCTCAATGACCTCAACGGTGCGAAGGCGTCGTTCAAGAAGGCCTCCGAGCTGGATCCGTCCAACTTCTGGTACAAGGAAAGGCTCGCGCGGACATATTCATTGTCGGGAGAGGACGATCTTACGATCGCCACCTACGAGGAACTGCTGAAGGATTTCCCGAAGAAGAACGACATTTATTTCACGCTGGTCAACCTCTACCTCAAGCAGAACCAGTATGACAAGGCCCTCGGGGCTATGGACCAGATCGAGAACGTGTTCGGGAAAAGCGAGAACGTGACCGCCACGAGGTACGACATCCTGCTACGCCAGAACAAGCCTGAGGAAGCCCTGAAAACGCTTGTGGACTACAACAAGGAGTTCTCCTCCCCTTACGTCCTGACCAAGCTGGGTGACCATTCGATGGCTGAATATAAAGACACGGCGGCCCTGGCATATTACCGTGAGGCTCTGGACCTACAAAGCGGGTATATGCCGGCCCTGCTCGGGGAATCCGAGGTGTACCGCATCCGCAGGAACTTTCCGGAATTTTTCAAGACGGTGAACCAGTTCATCGCCGACGAGGAGACCGAGGTGCAGACCAAGACACAGTATCTGGATATGCTCGTGAGGCGTTCCGACCCTCGGTTCATCCAGAATGTCAAGCCGCAGATCGACACGCTGTATGATAATCTGGTGATGGTCCACCCGACGGACAGCGCCGCGCTCACGGCGGCCGGACTGTACTGGTACTCAACGGAAAGGGTGGACAAAGCCAAAGAATCGCTGCACAAGAATATGACCCTGTACCCGGAGAGCCTCGGGGCCACGGCGACATACGTGCAACTCCTTGGACTCCAGAAGGATTGGGACGCGTTGGACATCGCCTGCGACAGTGCTTTGGTGAGATTCCCGAAAGAGACATCATTCCTGGATATGAAGAACGTCTCCTGCTACAACAGAAAGGACTGGCAGGGAATCATCGACAACAACAAGAGAATCATCGAGATTGCGCAGGGCGACACCTCGGTGACAATTCCGGCCCTGGCCTCCATCGGGGATATGTACCACGAGCTCGGGAACGAGAAAGAGGCATTCAAGGTTTACACCCAGGTTCTGAAAATCAATCCGGACTATGCTCCGGCGCTGAACAACTACGCCTACTATCTCGCGCTCAAGGGCAGCAAGCTCAAGAAGGCCTGTGCGATGAGCAAAAAGACCATCGAGAAAGAGCCGGACAACCCGACGTATCTGGACACATACGGCTGGATCCTGCATCTTTTGGGACGGAACCAGGAAGCCAAGACGCAATTCAAGCACGCTATGCTTTACGGAGCCAAAGAGAGTGTGACAAGTCTGGAACACTATGCGGTTGTGCTTGAGGCTCTTGGAGAGACCGACCTTGCCAAGGTTTACAAGACGTTGGCTGAAAACAGGAAAGCGGAGGGCAAGGAATAATGGGAAGACGGACCGGAATATTCATTCTTGCTGTCATCGCCGCGCTGGCCTGGCATATTCCGGCATATTCCCAAAACACTCGGACGCAGGAGGCGCGCAGGGCAAGGCTTCAGAAGGAGATAGCCATTCTTGACGAGCAGATCAGGGCGAATTCCGCGAAAAGCGTCAACGCTATGAGCCGCCTGACGCTCATCAGCGGCAAGGTTGACTCCCGGAAGCGGCTCATCGAGGAAAGCGACAGGGAGATTTCTGAATATTCAGACTCAATCGCAAGGAAGGAAAAGGAAATCAGCGTCATCAAGGCGAGGCTGGACACATTGTCCGCGCATTATGCGAGGCTTGTGCGTGGGGCCTACATCAACAGGAGCCCTAAAGTCTGGTATATGTTCATTCTGGCCAGCGACAACATCGGGCAGGCTTTCAGGAGATATGGCTACCTGAGGGATCTGTCGCGGCAGATGAATGTCCAGGCTTCGAAGATCATCGACATCCGCGAGGAGCTTGAGAAAGAAAGCGCCAAGCTGACCGCAATGAAGCGTGGCGCCGAGGCGGTCAGGGCTCAGAGGGTCTCAGAGATGAACAAGCTCAAGGCTGAGGAGGACGAGACCAGAAGCCTTGTGAGCCAGCTTAAGAAAAACAAGAAAAAGTACCAGTCGGACTTATCCAGAAAACAACGTGAGGTAGAGGCGCTTAACAGGGAAATCGAGCGGATCATCCGCTCGGCCACCGAAAGCACCGGGAAATCCGGAAAGGGCGGTTCCCAGACGGTGACACGTAAGCCTATAGACTACACTCTCGCTAAGAAGTTCGAGGCGAACAAGGGTAAGCTTCCGTGGCCGGCCGACGGCCCGGTCGTGGATCATTTCGGGCAGCGGTTCCATCCGGTCTATACCAACCTCAAGCTGCCGTTCAACAACGGGGTGACGGTCGCGCTTCCGGCAGGGACGGAGATCAAGGCTGTGTTTGACGGTGTCGTCAAGCAGATTGTGGTGATGCCGGGGTACAACAAGTGTGTCCTCGTGCAGCACGGCAATTACTTCTCGTTCTACTGCAAGCTGGGGACGGTGAGTGTCAAGGCCGGGGACAAGGTCAAGACGGGGCAGGTTATCGGGACTGTGGACACGATCGGCGGGGAGACGCAGCTGCATTTCCAGATCTGGTCTGGGCGCACGCCGCAGAATCCGGAGAAGTGGCTGAGGCCATAAATTCATTTGATATGAGGCACGAGATCATAATAAAGGACCTGCAGGACATCGACAGGGCTGCGGGTGAGTTCCTTTCGCAGACGGAAGGGCATAATATTCTGGCGTTCTATGCTCCTATGGGGGCTGGGAAGACTACTTTCACCACGGCGATCTGCCGGCGGCTCGGGGTGCGGGAGGATGCTGTCAGTTCTCCGACGTTCGCGATTGTGAATGAATATCGCACCGGGTCGGGAGATCCGATGTATCATTTTGACTTTTACAGGATTAACAAGATCGCGGAGGCTCTTGACATTGGGTTCTATGACTACATTGACAGCGGGTGTCTCTGCATTATGGAGTGGCCGGAGAACATTGAGGAGATTCTGCCGGAGGAGACGCTGCGGGTGCACATCGCGGTCAATCCGGATGAGTCTCGGACGGTTTCCTGGGAGGACTAAGGTCGCTTGGGGGCATACATTAAAGTAATTCCATACGTAGAGGGATGGCCAGAAAAAAGGCAAAAGCCAAATTTTGCACGGTGGACCAAAATTTGGCTTTTGATTTTTCTGGCCTTGGGTATTTAATAATGTGAGTGCTTCGTCACCAAGTCGCTTCGGCAGGCTCAGCGACCACGAGACTTACGATTATTAAATACTTTAAAAATAAGAGAGATACAATCCTAAAAGAAACACGGAACTTGGAGCGGAGCGACAGAAGGGGTCCGGGGAATCCCTTCCCCGTGCCCCTCTGGGGCTGTCACGTAGTGACTGGGGGTTGATGAGACTTTCGGGTAATTACCCGAAAGTCTCAAGGTTGAGACGGTCAAGGAAGCGGTAGGAGGCGGCTTCGCGGAGATATTCAGGCTTGATGTCGTGCGAGATGTCAAGGTCGGCGATGGTTCTGGCGACTTTTAGGATTCTGGAATATGCCCGGGCGGACAGGCCAAGGCGGCTGATAAGCAGCTCCATCACCTTGCGGCATTCATCATTCAACTGGCAATGCTTCTCCAAGAGGCGGTTGTTCATCTCGGCGTTTGTGAATATTCCGTCTTCAGCGAAACGTTGTTTCTGGAGCATCCTCGCCTTCAAGACTCTCTGCGCCACGACCTCGCTGGGCTCACCTTTCCTGCGGCCGACAAGTTTCACTGTGTCAACAGGATGGAGCCATAATTGAATATCGATTCTGTCCATCACAGGGCCGGAGAGTTTCGAGAGGTAGTTCAGCCTTTGGCCCGGAGTGCAACGGCAACGGTCTCCTTCGCCGTAGTAGCCGCACGGGCAGGGATTCGATGCGGCGACAAGCATAAAGGAGGCGGGATATTCAAGTTTGGAGCGGAGTCTTGAGATTGTGACTTTCCGGTCCTCCATCGGGCCTCGGAGAGCCTCCAGGACGGATTTCGGCATCTGGCCATATTCATCAAGGAAAAGGATTCCGTTTTCGGCCAGCGTGACTTCTCCAGGACGGATGTCGGCTCCGGCCCCGCCGCCGATGATCGCTGGGAGGGATGCGCTGTAGTGGGGAGCGCGGAAAGGTCGTGTACGGATCAGGCCTATCTGCGAGCCTTTCATTCCGGCCACAGAGTAGATCTTGCTCGTGACGATAGCCTCCTCGGTGGTCATCGGAGGCAGGATTCCAGCCATAGCCTTCGCCAGAGAACTCTTGCCGCTGCCGGGAGGTCCTACCATTATAAGATTATGTCCGCCGGCGGCAGCTATCTCCACTCCCCTTTTCGCTCCTTCCTGACCGATTATCTCCGAGAAGTCCATCACATCCTGACCTGAGGGTTTCCGGGCACGTTGCGCATTTCTGGACAGTTTTCTATAAAGTCTTGTGTTCCAGACAAGAAGATCACTGCAATCCTCTTGCTCCTCAAGAATACGGATGACATCGGCCAACGTCTCGACACCGAATATCGATAGGTCATTGCATTCGGTGGCCTCAAGGGCGGAACGGAGCGGTAGGATGCACCCGGATATTCCCAGACCGGTCACCAGGTCGGCGAACGGCAGGGCTCCTTGGACTTCCCTCACCGAACCATCCAAGCCGAGCTCGCCCATAATCAAATATTTGTCAAGACCCGGAAAACGCTTCTGCTCGGAAGCTGCAAGGATGCCGATGGCGATCGGTAGATCATAGCCACTGCCGTTCTTCCGCACATCGGCCGGAGCCAGATTGATCACGATCTTCTTTCCCGGAATCCGGAAGCCCAGCGACTGTAGCGCGGTGATGGTCCGCAGAAGGCTTTCCTTGACCGCCGCGTCGGCCAAGCCGACCAGATGTATTCCTATTCCTTGTGTGATGTCCACCTCAACGGTGACGGGGACTGCCTCGATGCCGATGCACTTCGCCCCAAGAATGTCTATCAACATAGTTTAAAGTCCTTTATGCACTTCGGCAAAGATGCGGCAACAAAACGTAAATTTTCTAAAAAAACAGAAATTTCGTCATAAAAAACAGAAATATTTTTTCTTATGGCCGAATCATCCACCACAAACCGGAGTCCACATCTGCCGACCTCGTTAAAAACAAGTCGGCAAGCTAATCCGGAATATTAAATTATTGTTACAACGGCAGGTTTGACATCATTTTTTTCTATATTTGAGAGATTTCTTTTAACAAAAACGAGAAATGGAGAAGAATGAGATAACGTTGTTCTGCGTCAATGACGGGAAGAACCATAAGATTGAGAAAGGAGAGGATTTGAAGGCCTTGTCGGACAAGTTCTGCTCCTGCATTACTGATGAGAAGACCGGGAAAAAGTACGATGTGCTGGCCGCTTTGGTGGACAACAAGCTGAAGGAGCTCAGTTTCAAGCCATCCAACCTGCACAGGGTCGAGTTCATCGGGTACAATCATCCGGACGGAAGACGGAGTTATGTGCGGTCGCTCTGCTTCGTGCTTCAGAACGCCGTGAGGGAACTCTATCCGGACAAGGTGTTGGTGATTGATCACTCGCTTCCGAGCGGATTGTACTGTGAGGTCATCGAGAAAGGCAAGAACGATGACGGTCGCAACAAGGCCTATTTCGTGACCGATGACGAGATCGACAGGATCAGGGAGAAGATGAAGGAGATCGTGGCGAAGAATCTGCCGTTCACAAAGGTCAAGATGTTCTCCGAAGAGGCCGAGAAGCTGTTCATTGAGAACAACCAACCGCAGAAGGCCGAGCTCCAGAAGAGTCTCGGGACATTCAGTTGCAGTGTTTACTACCTTGACGGAAAGGCCGACACGTTCCACGGGCCGCTGATCCCTTCGACGGGTTACCTCAAGGTGTTCGACATCAGCGGAGTGGGTGAAGGACTTTGCCTGCAATCCCCTATGATGACGGATTTCAGCAAGGTGATGCCGATGAAACGCCAAAGCAAGATCGCGGCGACCCTCAAGGAATATTCCGACTGGTGCTCGATCATCAACATCGAGAGCATCGGAACTCTGAACAAGGCCGTTAAGGACGGCAAGGCGGTCAGCATCATCAACTTGGCGGAATCGCTCCACGAAAGGAATTATGCGAGGATAGCGGACAGAATCTACGCGGAGAGAGGCACGAAGAGGATCGTGATGATAGCCGGTCCGTCCTCCAGCGGCAAGACATCTTCGTCACTGCGAATCGCCCTCCAGTGCAAGGTGCTGGGACTCAAACCGAAAGTCATCGAACTGGACAATTATTTCGTGGACAGGGCGCACACTCCGAAGGACGAGGACGGCAACTACGATTTCGAGTCGCTCTACGCTATGGATCTCGAATTCCTCAACAAGCAGCTCAACGAACTGCTTGAAGGGAAGGAGGTTGAGATTCCAAGGTTCGATTTCAAGACCGGAAGCAGAGTCTTCGAGGGCAACAAACTACGCCTTGAGGACAAGGATATCCTGATAATGGAGGGCATCCACGCCTTGAATCCGGAGATGACCTCGGCGGTGGACAACTCCAGAATATTCAGAGTCTATGTCTCCGCACTCACCTCACTGAACATCGACGAGAACAACAATATGTCCACCTCGGACAACCGTCTGCTGCGCAGGATGGTGCGCGACAACCGTGTCAGGGGCATAACCCCGGAAGAGACGATAATGAGGTGGAACAGCGTGCGCCGGGGAGAAAGCAGGAATATATTCCCGTTCCAGGAGAATGCGGACGTGCT
>CAVCRL010000020.1:0-24121 GCA_963604455.1 Lachnospiraceae bacterium
TGATGTCTCCATATTCCTGAGCTTTGGCGATCAGGTTCAGGATGGACTCCCTTGAGGCGAGGTCCGTCTCCACCGCTACGGCATCGAATCCTCCTTCGTTCATAATCCTGGCGATGGTCTCGGCATTCGCGATTTTCTTGTCACCGATGACAATCTTCATTCCGTAACCCATTCTGCGCGCGATCGCCATCCCTATCTGACCCGCGCCGGTCAGTATCATCACATTCTTTTTCATTTCGTCACTGTTTTTATTTTCTCCTTAAAGGTCTAACTTTTTTCAGTGCTGCAAAGTTAACGCATTCGTCCGGACTTGACGTTAAACGAATTACGGATTCGATTACCTTTATTACCTATTACGCCCCTGCCGTAGAAGGGTTATCCGCATAGGCGTTCCTGTATGCGCTGGGACTCATTCCGACCGCTTCCTGAAACACGGTGCAGAAATATTCCGATGTGCTGAATCCGCAGTCCAGAGCAATGTTCTTGACCGGCAAGGAACTGTTGCGCAAAAAGTACATTGAGGAATGGACTCTCAGTTGCTGGAGATACTGTGCCGGGGCCATTCCGGTGTTTTTGCGGAACATCCTGCGTAGCCAGGTGTAACTCATTCCCATCTCGGAGGCGAGTGTTTTGATGTCAATCTGCTCCGAGAGATGGTTGGCCATATACTGTTTCACCGAGTTTATCGCCAGGGCGATCTTGTCGTCATTCCTGTTTTTAGTCGCGAGGTTGTAGTTTATCAATGACAGCATATGTATCACGATCGCCTGAAGCATCGGCATTGTCTGGTCGCACTGACGCTCGGCGTAGAAGAGAGCCTGCTCGAAAAGGTCCACGAGAGTGGCCGAGAGGCCCAGCTCAATAGGCCCTTTTCTGTCTTTGAAGAACCTGTCCACGTCGTTGCGGAATGTCGGTCCGTTGAACCCGATGTAATATTCAGTCCATCCTATGTCTTTGTTCGGGTGGTATGAGTGCCAGTAGCCAGGGCGCAACAGAATGAGGGTTCCTGGTGTTATCACTCTGCTTCCATCGCTGTCGATGAACATCCCGGTTCCACCTGTGATGTAGACCAACTGGAACTCGGCCAATCTCCTCCCTTTGTCCATACTGAATCCGTACCGCTTAGGAATGACCTTCACAGGATAGTCCTGCTGAGGAGCCACTTCCTGATAGCCTATGGTTGAGATCAGGTCTTCCGTCTCGTTAGACACGGTTTCGAAGGAGAGGAGCGAGAACCTGCTCAGATGCTTGTTCGAATTCTGAATCATTTTTCTTTGTTTTTTAACGTTTCACAGTGTCAGAAATCCAATTTGATAGGGCCTGATGTCTGCGCCAATTAAGTGAAATTATGTGTAAATTTGTTAAAGGCTAGGGCAGAAGTGAATCGCCGCTATATGCTTTTGATTGTATGTTTTTCTGTATGCAGAGATTCCATATGCACAAGCGTTGATGAACTTCTGAAGCCATATTTAAAGTTAAATAAAAAATGTGATTTTTGGCCTTCAAGTGTCAAAAAATATAATTGATAACACGAAATGCGAATGACAAAAAGACTCTCTGCCTTCCTTGTGTTGGCTTTGGCGCTCGTTTCCTGCGGGAAAAGTGTCGAAAAATCAGACTATTATGTGTGCGCCTACATCTGGCCGTCTTGCCACGATGACTCCTTGGCCCGCGAACTCATCTGGCCTGGCGGTCAGGGCGAGTGGGAGATAATCAATGCTGGAACACCTCGCTTCCCGGGGCATTACCAGCCGCGTGAGCCTCTGTGGAAAGGGGATCTGGACGATGATCCTGAGGTGGTTGAGAAATGGATAAAGACTGCGCTCAAGTATGGAGTGAACACTTTTATCTATGACTGGTATTGGTTTCATAACTATCCTTTCCTTGAGGAGGCTCTCGACAACGGGTTCCTGAAAGCTCCGTCGAATGAGAAGATGAACTTCTACATTATGTACGCGAACCACGAGGTCACCAACTATTGGAATCCTCACATCAACTCCGACACCGAGACTCTCACCTTCGACCCTCGCATAGACTGGGATCAGTGGAAGGTGATTGTGGACAGGGTGATCAGCCAGTATTTCCATCGCCCGAACTATGTCAAGATTGACGGATGCCCGGTGTTCAGCCTTTGGGACTTTGATTTCTTCACGGAGAGTTTCGGCTCCCTTGAAGAAGCCGGCAAGGCGATGGATTACTTCCGTGCCAAGGTGAAGGAGGCTGGTTTCCCGGATCTCCATCTTCAGAAATGCGGAGGAATATGGCCGCGCGGTAAGGAGGAGACTGCCAGAATCAAGGAGCAGATCAAGAGATTCGGCATCAGCTCGACCGCGGGCTATAATATGGGTGGGATGGATATGGATTATATTCGTCACGGAATGAAGGCGATCGACTTCAGGGAGCGTTGGTATGAGGAATATGGTATTCCGCTTTTCCCGACCGCCTCAATCGGATGGGACGACACTCCGCGCTATCCGAACAAGGGGGAGAAGGACATCACTCGCTACAATCATTCTCCGGAAGCCTTCGCGTCCTTCCTTCAGACTGCGAAGGAATGGGCTGACGATCATTCGGATACGCAGCCAAAGTTCGTGATGATAAACGCTTGGAACGAATATGTCGAAGGCAGCTATCTTCTTCCTGACCGCTATTGGGGATTCAGGTTCCTTGAGGCTGTCAAGGATGTCTTTGACGGAAAATATGATAAACCGGAATAACTTAAATACCTGATTGTATGAAGAAATATTTATATTTTATCCCTTTGATTCTCACGTTCGTTCTCCAGGCCTGCGCAAGCGATGATCTGGAACAGCGAGTCTCGTCGCTGGAGGAGCGTGTTTCCGCGCTTGAGACCGTCTATGGCGAGATTAATGACAACGCCACTGCCCTTAATGTCCTATACCGGAAGAACCTTCTTATACTAAAATATGAGGAAAGGCTGGAAGACGGTAAGATTGTCGGCTATGACCTTAAGCTTTCGGACGGCAGCGACATAAGCATAACCTACGGAAAGAATGTCGATGGGGTTGCTCCTATGGTTGGAATAGACGATCAGGGGAAATGGGTGTTTTCCATTGACGGCGGACGCACGTACACTGAAATCGGCGGTGCGGCAAGCCCGTGGAGCGAGGATGGAAAGTCACCGGTTGTCAGCGTGGATAAATACGGCTTCTGGCAAATATCCCTTGATTCTGGCGCGACGTGGCAGAGAATCCTCAATGCTAACGGCGACCCGATCAGTGCTGTTGACGGGAAATCCCTCGCTCCGTCGTCCTACTGCTTCTTCGACAGGGTCGTGTTCAACGAGGAAAGCGGCAATATGGACATAACTCTCGTGACAGGGGAAAGGTTTTCCATTCCTTTGGAGTCGAATGCCTCGATCACGTTGAAATATTATGATGAAAAAGAAGGGGCTTATGTCTATGGAAACCGTCTTAACGAGTTCCCGGCTGACATCAGAGGCATCAGGAACCTCACATTCCTTAATGTGCCCGATGGTTGGAACCTTTGGGTCGAGAACGACAAATTGGTCGTCGAGGCTCCGAAATCAGGAACAACTGGTGATTACACGATAAGCCTTCTTGCTGAGACCCTTTCCGGCGAGGCTAAGGCGTTCAATTTCAAGTTTAAATATGAAAAGGATCTCATTCTCTTCGATGACTTCCTCGGCGACGACATCGACTATCGCTGGTGGCAGCGTTACAAGAGAGGAGAGACGGCGCCGGATTGGAGCGCATACCAATGGGGCGATCCGGAGCAGTCTGTGGTTGAGGACGGGCTTCTCAAGCTCTATGCCCACGTTGATGGTGACAGCTACAAGACCGGCGCGATCTGGACAAAGGGCAAGCTCACTTACAAGCCGCCTTTCCGCGTCGATTGCCGGGCACGCTTCACGCAGATGGGAACCGGAATCTGGTATGCCATTTGGGCTTCGCCTGACGCCGGTTACCAGTACGGAGAGATTGACATCTGCGAGAAACTGAACTACGGAACGGCCACCTATCACACCTGTCACACGCAATATACTCTCAATACGGCCGCCGTGAACCAAAGAAAGGAAACTTATGTGAACGAGGCGGGAGAGACCGTGTCGAATTACAATCAGGGAGTAGCACAGGAGGCGATGACAGCCGGGGCGTTCAATGTCTTCTCTGTCGAAATCACGGACGATAGGATTGTCTGGTATGTCAACGAGGTGCCGGTACATATCTATAAGCATTTTGTCCACACTGTCAATGACCCGCTCTACTCGCAGCTGAAACCGCAGGAGAAGGAGTTCTATCTTCAGAACTGGACATTTATGGAGCAGGACTACAACACGCTTCTTGACATAGCCGTTGGCGGACAGTTTGTCGGCGGCATCGTAAAGAAAGACGAATTTCCTGGCCAGTTTGATATAGATTGGATAAAAATCAAGCAGTTATAACACTAAATATACAAGATAATGAAAACTTACAGCAGATTATTCCTTATTGTTCTTTCCGTAATGGTTGCTTTTTCTTGCAGCAATCTTGACAATCTCACGGAAAGGGTGGACGATATAGAAAGCAGGGTGACGGCGCTTGAAAAGGTGGCCGAGACAATCAACGGCAACATAGCGGCGCTTCAGGCGATCGCATCCGGGCAGGCGATCAACAGTGTCGAGGAGAAGGACGGGGCATATATCCTCACTCTCTCCAATGGAAATACCATTACTCTTCGGCAGGGTAGCGTCGGAATGGGCAAGGCTCCGCTCGTTTCAATCGACAAGGACGGTTATTGGATGGTGGACTATCAGGACGGCAATGGAGCCGTATATATTACTGACGATGCCGGAGAGAAAATCGTGGCTGTCGGCCAGAATGGAGTCTCCCCTGTGTTCGGAGTCAGCGGAGACGGCTACTGGACAGTAAGTTACGATGGTGGGAGCAGTTTCTTGCTTGTTCTTGATGTGAACGGAGAGAAGGTCAAGGCTGTTGCCGGAAGCAGTGCTGAAGACTCCTACTTCGCAGGTGTTGAGTACAATGACGAATCTCTTGTGCTCACTCTCAAGAACGGAGAACAGTATCGCGTTCCTGTGGTGGGTGGCTTCCTCTGCAAAATCAACGGTGTCGCTGACGAGGAGGTGTTCCGCAAGGGCGAGAAAAAGACCTTTTCTGTCGAGCGGAAGGGTATTTCTTCCACGATAATAACAACTCCGAAGGGGTGGGAGGCCTATCTGACAAACTCCGTCCTTTCCATTCAGGCTCCTGCTGACGTGGAGACCAAAGCCACTCTTGCCGACACGAGGACTGACGTGGCCGTTGTGGCCATTTCGGAGGCCGGACATATTGCCATCGCTAAGGTGCGCGTGAAGGTTGACGGTTCCGTTTCCGTATATGACCCGGCTGCAAGCGTGGCTCTTGTCGAGGCGACGGTGAATTCTCTGAAGTTCAATGTCACGACGGAGAACGCGGTTTCGTGGTACTGGATGCTCCGCAAGGCTGGAGATGCGGTCCCTGGAGCCACCGAAATTATTTCCGAAGGAACAAAGGGAACAGAAAACACGGTGCTTGTCGATGGGCTTATGGGCCAGACAGAATATGTGATGTATGTCCTCCCTTGCGGCGATGTGAGCAACGGCCCTATCGCGACATTCAAGGCCCGCACCTCGAACTATTCCAGTATGTACGAGGCTTGGGAAGCCGGAGCGGAAATCAAGATTGGCTCGCAGACCTACAGCAAGGCGAAGACTGGCTACACCGCACAGCGTGTGTCTGGTGAACAGACTCTCTGGACATCTGTAATCAATCAGGGCAAGGTGTTCTTCCTTGCGGAAGGTGCGGTCGCATCCTTTGGTGGCGGTGACCTGACTGAATCCCTTATCGTTGTCGGCGATGTCCCTGGCACAAGGCCGACCATACTGCTCAAAGGACAGACGGGACTGACCGGTGCGGACAAGGACTTTGCATTCAAGAATGTGCGTGTAGAGACTGTTGAGGGAATGAAAGACAGCAGGTTCGCATACAGCGTGGGGGCAATTGGCAAGATGGTGCTTGAAGACTGTTCGGTTGATTTGAAATATCCGTTGCTTTGCAGGTATGACGCGAACGGGAATATGTCCGGTGTCGAGATTCTGGACTGCGACGTTTGTGTGAACTGGGCTTCGAACAACACTGTCCCTATTTTTGTCAATACGCACAGCGGCGGGTCTTCACTCGGAGACTTCATTGTAAAGAACAATGTATTCTGGAGCAAGGACGGCAAGAAAGAATTCCACCTGTGCTCAAGTCCGTGGGGCTACAAGCCAACCAAATTCAACGCGGTGGTTCTGGAGAACAACACATTCTATAATGTGAACAACGGTCTCGTGACAAGCGGAAGGCAGAAGTCTCTGATTATGGTCTCGACTCTGGACAGTTTCTCAATGAACGGCAACATCGCCTACGACACGGCGCCGGATTCCAAGACTGTTTCGACGAGATCTCATTTCACTTGGATGTATTCAGGCGCGATGACGCTTGACGCCCTGAAGGCAGTGACGACCAATTCGACAAGCAACCTGATAAACATAGCCGAGTACTGCTCTCTCTTGGTTCCGAACGACAAGGGCAGCGCTGATTGGGGGTATGGCCTTACGAACCTGATAAAGTGGCAGACCGGCAACCAGATAATCGACTCTTGGACCAATCCGTTCAAGAGTGAGAATGTGGAGACCGGTGTCTTCGAGACTACTGAAGAATACAAGGCCTATGGCGCTCAGAGAAAATAATGAGGAATTATGAAATTCAACAAGTTTATAATCATTTTGTTGACTGTCCTCCTGCCTGTCTCCCTCTGGGGACAGGCAGGCAAGGTGACCGTACAGGGGACGATCTCGGACACATCCGGGCCTCTTCCGGGAGCGACGGTCTATCAGGACGGGAATATGTCCAATGGAACAATGACAGGCGCTGACGGAAAATATTCTCTTTCAGTCTCTCCTGACGCTACTCTTGTCATCTCTTGCCTTGGCTATGCCGACATCCGTGAAAAGGTGGCTGGTAGGAGTAGGATAGACTTCACGATGAAGGAATCCTACGAGACACTTTCAGCCGCCGAGGTGGTGAGCGTCGGATACGGCTCTGTGGCAAGGCGCGACCTCACGGGCTCAGTGGGCAAGGTGAATATGGATGAAATCGTGAAATCCACCCCGATGAACTTCGACCAGGCTCTTGCCGGACGGGTGGCCGGAGTGGTCGTTTCCACCTCCGACGGTGCTGTGGGCTCCGAGGCGAACATCATCATCCGTGGAAACAACTCCCTCACCCAGTCATCGGCTCCGCTCTATGTCATAGACGGTTTTCCGACGGAGAGCTCCTTCGCAAGCTCAATCAGCCCGGCGGATATCGAGAGCATTGATGTGCTCAAGGACGCTTCCGCATCGGCGATTTACGGAGCCCGCGGAGCCAACGGAGTCATAATCATTACCACCAAGAAAGGCTCGCAGGGAAAGCCGACGGTGAACTTCTCCGCGTCGTGGACAGGCTCTAAAATCGCCAACAAGGTCGATTTGCTGAACGGTTACGAATATGTCCGTCTGGACGACGAGTTCTATGTCAACAGGACATCATCTCACACGTCATATTTCACCAATTATCTTGAAGACGGAACGGTGAACGACCGATATTTCTCTCTCGATGACTATGCCTCCGTTCCGTATGTTGATTGGCAGGATTATGTCTATCGCAACACATTGAGCCAGAACTATAACATCTCGCTCAGCGGCGGCAACTCCAAGACCGGGACCACCTACAATGTCAGTTTCAGCGCCCTTGACCAGAACGGAGTCCTGATTAACAGCAACTTCAACCGCTACTCCGGAAGCATCAAGCTGAGCCAGAAAATAAGGGAGAAGGTCTCGGTCGATGTCAGTGCGAACTATTCGCGGGCAAACACCAACGGCATCCAGCCGGCAAGCAGTGATGTCGGCTCTACGGTCAGCACCTATTTCCTCTACTCAGTCTGGGGATTCCGTCCTCTGAAGCCGCTGCGCGACGGGGAAATCGGCGAGTCTTTCATCAACCAGCTCGTCGATGAGGAGGTTTCCAACCCGAATGACTTCCGTTTCAACCCTCTTGCAAACGTGAAGAACTCCTACAAGAGAATCATCCGTGACTATCTCAACAGCAACATTGCCCTCAACTGGGACATAATCAAGGGACTCAGACTCAGAGTGACAGGAGGCTACAACCAGTCAAGGACAAGGAACGAGTCGTTCAACAACTCCCAGACTATGACCGGACACCCGGCATCTCCGCTCGGAATGGGACCAAACGGCCAGATTCTCAACACGGATGTTATGAGTCGGCTTAATGAGAACACCCTCACCTACGACACTGTTTTCGGCGCTGACCATAATTTTCAGGCTCTTGTCGGCTTCTCCGTACAGGGCGAGACTATGAGGCATACAGGCGTTGCCGCCAACCACGTCCAGTCTGAACTCCTGGGAATAGAGGGACTCAACACAGGAGAATATCAGGCTGTGACTCCTTACAAGCGTGACTGGACGCTCCTTTCAGGACTTGCGCGAATCAACTACAATTACGCGCACAAGTACTATGTGACGGCATCCGTCCGTGCCGACGGATCATCGAAGTTCCCGAGGAGCAACCGCTGGGGAGTCTTTCCTTCGGGGTCCGTGGCCTGGTCGTTCGCCAATGAGGATTGGGCACAGAACAGCGGCTGGTTCAACACCGGAAAAATACGCGCGTCTTGGGGAATGACGGGAAACAACAGGACCTCCACTCCTTATGACTTCTATGCCCGTTTCGTGACCACTCCAGGCTATAACAACCTTGACTATGTCCGTGACGGCCAGACCGTTTCCGGTTACTATCGCGAGAATATGGAAAATCCGTACCTCGGTTGGGAGACAACAGCGCAGACCGACATCGGTCTCGACCTTGCCTTCTTCCGGAGCCGCCTATCGCTGACGGCGGACATCTATCAGAAGAACACCTACGACCTGCTTCTTCAGGCCACGATGCCTGCATCATCAGGCTATGAGAGCGCGATGATAAATGTCGGTTCGATGCGGAACAGGGGAATTGAACTGTCCCTGACCGCCGTGCCTGTCCAGACAAAGAACTTCACCTGGACTTCCACGTTGAACTTCGGAATGAACAACAACACCGTCACGGCGCTTGCCAACAACCAGACGACTCTCGTCTCTTCGTTGAACTGGCACACGCGTTACAGCTCTCAGATTCCTTATGTGACAAAGGTCGGTATGCCTACAGGTCTTATGTACGGCTACCGCTACGTCGGGACCTACAAGTACGACGAATTCACTAACGGCACTCTCCTCAAGGATGGCATCCCATATTTTGGAGTCCGCGAAAACATCCGTCCGGGTGACCCGAAATACGAGGACGTGAACGGTGACGGTGTCATCAATGACTCCGACAGAACCGTAATCGGCATAGGACAGCCGCTCCACACCGGAGGTTGGAACAACACGTTCAATTTCTACGGGTTTGATGTCAGCGTATTTATGAACTGGAGCTATGGCAACGACATTCTGAACGCGAACCGTCTGATCTTCGAGTATTATGACGGAACCCAGCTGAACCAGTTCGGTTCGATGCGCAAGGCCTGGAGCCTGGACCGCAATCCGGACAGCGACATTCCGCGTTCGGGTGCGACGGGAATGGAATATTACTCATCGAGAGTTGTTGAGGACGGCTCGTTCTTGAGAATCAAGACCTTGACGATAGGCTACACTTTCCCGTCAAAATGGATGCAAAAAGTGAAGATACAGTCTCTTCGGGTCTATCTGACGGCTGACAACCTATTCACGTTCACGAACTATTCCGGGCCAGATCCGGAGGTCTCCACAAGAAGCAGTGTGCTCACTCCGGGATTCGACTGGTCTGCCTACCCGAGGGCGCGTTCCCTGACAGGCGGAGTTTCATTTTCCTTCTAAAGACTTGATTTGCGTATGAAATCGTACAAAATACTTTTAGCCGGCGCGGTTCTGAGCCTCACCGCGGCATTCAGTTCCTGCAACCTGTTGGACAGTGAGCCGAACATAATCACCGAGGACCAGTTCTACACCTCGCCGGAAAAGGCCAGGCTCGGCCTGAATGCTGTGTATGGGGTTATGAACAGCTGGCAACTCTACGGATGCACGCTCATTCTTGACCTCGGGTACAACACGGACATCTCGATGTATCTCGCATCCACCAACGCATCGATGTACGGAGCCTCATTTGAACTCAATGCGAACTCGGCGTCGGTTTCCGACCCGTGGATTTGGCTCTACAAGGGAATAGGGAACGCCAATTCCTTTCTTGAGAAGATTGAAGGCACTGACCTCGACCCTGACGGCTCTATGTGCGCTCAGGCAAGATTCCTTCGTGCTTGGTATCATTTTGTCCTCGCCCAGAACTGGCGTGATGTTCCGCTGAAGACAACTTCTACAACCTCGTACAAGGATGTCAAGATTGCGGCCACACCGCAGCACGAGGTGATGAAATGGGTCGTTTCCGAGATGGAAGAGATTCTACCTCTCATCACGGAGAGTCTCGACCACGCTCCGTCTGACGTGACGCGCACAACCGTCCACGGAATCCTCGGACGAATCTACCTCTATATGGCCGGTGAGGCTGTATCTGGTGTCACCGCCGAGGAGAGGCACATCTATTTCGAGAAGGCGGCCGAGCACTGCAAGGCTGTGATTGACAGCGGACTGCATCGTCTGAACCCGGACTATACGCAGATTTTCATAAACTACATCGCGGACAAGTACGACACGGAGTACCACGAATCTATGTGGGAAGTCGATTGCTATGGTGACCGTTCTTCCTCGATGTATTTCGGAAACAGCCGTTGGGGCGAGCTCAACGGGCTGAGGTGCGAGGGGGCCGACACCGACTTCGCCAGTCACAAGGTGAACTATGCGAACGGTCTGTTTGGCAACACATACAGACTGTGGGAATTGTTTATGGACGAGGACCGGACTCCGTACGAAAGGGGGCTTTCAATAATCACGGACAAGCGTCAGGACTGGAGCATTCCGGGATATAACTATCTGGGTTCAGGGAATGTCTCGTCCTTGTATCCTTACGGAGGAGACCCGTCTGACCGGAGGAAACTGATTGCCGCCGTCGATCGCACCCCTTATTACAGTTCGGGGAATCCGGCCATCAACACCAATGAGGATAAGACATATTCTCCGGGAGGACGTTATATCGGCAAGTTCCGCCGTGAGATTCAGTATGAGGGGCTCAAGAACTTCAAGAGCATCTGGACCGGCATAAATGTTCCGCTGCTGCGCTATGCCGATGTGCTCCTGATGTATGCCGAGGCCGTGAACGAGCGCGACGGCAAGCCTTCCGAAGACCTGTATAATCTGATTCTTCCGCTTCGCGAGCGTGCCGGAGTGCAGACTCCATCCTACAACAAGTACAACACTTATGAGAAGTTCCGCCAGTTCATCCGTAACGAGCGTGCCCGTGAACTTTGCTTCGAGGGGCTCCGCAAGCACGATCTCATCCGCTGGGGCATATACTACGAAAGTATGCAGGAAGTGCGCAACTTGGCGATGACCAACCCGAATTGGGCCAACTCCGGTTCTGCGAGGAACTTTATAAATCTTGTGGGTCGGATGAGCGAGAGGAACAACTATCTTCCGATTCCGTCCGTCGAACTGGCCGTGAACACGGAAATGAAACAGAACCCTCTATGGTAGTGCGGCTTGCAAAAACAAAGACATCTATGAGAAATAACATTTATATTTCGGCGTTTGCCGTTCTGACAATGCTGCTGGCTTCCTGCCAGCAGCAGAATATCTCCCTTCCGGCCGATTTCGATGTGAAGCTTGACGGTGACAATGTCTATAGACCGGGAGAGATTGTCCGTTTCCGTTTCAGCGGAGACGCGGATTACATCACGTTCTTCAGCGGTGAGGCCGGACACGAGTTCGACAAGAGGGAAAGGACATCCATTCCGATGGAAGAAATCAGAAACCTGTCGATGGCAGTGAGGGTCCAGCCGCTTTGGGGCACCGGCGCGAAACCGGACCCACTTTCAGAGTACGGTTTCAGAATCTATCTTTCCAAGGATTTCAAGGGCCTTTCGAGCGAAGACGGATTCGAGCAGAGAAAGGAGATTCAGAAGATGATTGACGAGGGTCAGTTCCCTCTGTCGGCAGATGATGAGACCAAGCCTTGGAAGCAGGTGTGGGACGATGATAAGTGCCAGTCAATACAGAATGAATGGAAGTATGGCTTCAGCATAGATGATCTCTCTGAATATGCGGACAATTTCAGCATAGCGTTCCATTGGAGGCCGTGGACTGAAAACTGGAAGTGGAGTCAGAGAACCTATCACGTTCAGGGCAACATTGATATGGAATACGGGGTTGCGGAACAGAGAAAGACGACTTTGGCGGAGATTCCTTTCACGGTCGTGACGATGAACGAGCAGGATCCGCCTCATCTTGGGGTTAGTCCGACACAGAGGGGCGACACCACGACCATCGGAACGGTGCACTTCGGAAATCCGGAATGGGAAATCAATTTCGAGGGGGCCGCGTCGAACTACCCTGGTCTCAACTGGGAACTTGACGTGTGGTGTATCTCCGACCCTATGCCGCTCAATTCCGTGTCGAAGGACAAGGGCGTGCAGATAAAGAGCCTTCTCAGTCCGATTCTGACTTACGATCATGTCTATGACAAGCCGGGCACCTACAAGGCTGTGTTCTATGGCGTGAACGACAACTATCAGGGACGGACGACTGCCGTCAAGGAGGTGACGGTGATTGTTGTCGATGACAAGCCGTTCTCCTCCGGGGACTGATGACGGTTAAAGGACTGGAATACAAGATGAAAGAATTTGTGGGAAAACGGATGATTGCATTCGCGGTGACACTGGCGGCTATTGTGCTGCCGCTGCCGTCGCTTTCTGCGGAGGATGTTGACTGGAGCGCGTTCCTCAGGAAGTACGATATGGTGTGGGACAACAACATCACGGCTGACCCGGTGTTTCCTGAGGGCGAACCTGGCAGAAGACATTGGGGACGCTCGGACGGCTACTATTCCGGTGCGCTGATGGGCAACGGCCTGCTCGGGACAAATCTCTACAAGCTGGAGGATGGCGTCTATCGGCTCAATGTCGGCCGCAGCGATGTCACCGAGGCCCGCGAGCCTTTCAGCACCTACAATTCGGGACGTCTGCCGATAGGGTATTTCGCTTTCTCCACGGTCGGAAAGGTGCAGGACGAGAAGATGCGCCTTGACTTATATGACGCGATGACTTCGGGAACATTGAAGACAGATGCCGGAGAACTTGATTTCAGGACCTATGTCCACTCGGAACGGGAATGCATTGTCTTCGAGACCCATTCAGAAGGCGGCGAGACCTTATGGAAATTGGATTTTGTCCCTCAGAAGGCGGTGAGCCCGCGTTATGTATTCAATTCGTCGAAAGTTCCGGCAGATTATGTCAATTCTGAAGGAATGTCCAATCCGGCGCCATATTCCCGGAAAGAGGGGGATGTGAACCTTGTCATCCAGCCCCTTGCAAAGGACACGACATTCGCGGACATCGCACGCTGGTATGTCGTGGCGTGGAAGACTGTCGCCGGAGGAAATGACAGCAGGACGATAGCCACTGTGACGCAGGCTGCAGGGCTTGATGAGGCCGTGAGCGAGGCAAAGTCCATTCTTAAAAAGGCATTCGGGACTCCTCGGGAAAAATTTGAGCCGGAGCATCTTGACTGGTGGCACAATTTCTACAGACAGGTTGCTTTTATGACATTCCCGGACAAGTCAATCGAGCGTTTCTGGTGGTTTCAATGCTACAAGTTCGCATCCACGGCACGTCCGGGCAAGCCGATTGTCGATTTGCAGGGAGTCTGGCCGACCGGCGACACTCCCTGGCCTGCCGTCTGGCTGAACCTCAACATCCAGCTTACTTACAGCTGGCTCACCAAGGCGAATCTTGGTTCCCTCGAACAGCCTCTTTGGAATTCATTATGGAAGAATCGGAACAACTTGACCCGTAACGTGACCGACATCCGCGGGCAGGAGGACTGGACGGAGTGCCGGGTTATGCCACGTGTCTCGGGTTACAATCTGCATTCCCCGCTCAGCCCTTCATTGGCAAAGAGAAATCAGTACGAGGTGGGGAACCTTACTTGGACACTTTTCTATTATTGGCAGATGTGCGAGGCCTATGGCGATGATTTCCAGATGAAGGAAAGGCTCTTCCCGCTGCTGAAGTCTGCCGTGAACATATTCTTCCGCATCCGCATCCAGAATCCTGACGGGACATATTCCCTCCCTTCCACGGCTTCTCCGGAATATGGTGAGGGGGAACTCGGTGAAATCGGGACGAACTCGAACTATGACCTCGCGAATCTCCGCTGGGGACTCTCGACGCTCATCGAAATCGACGAAAAATATGGACTGAACGACCCGATGCTCCCGAAGTGGAAGGATTTTCTCGCGAAGATGCCGTCTTTCCGCTACGATGAAAGGACTGGCTTCAAAGTCAGCGACAAGTTTGAGTTCGCGGACACGACCCACCGTCACTGGTCTCATCTTTTTATGATTTATCCCTATCATCTGTTGGACTGGAACAATCCTTCCGATGCGTTGCGGATGAACCTTTCGCTTGACCGCTGGCAGGGCAATACCGGCTATTCTCTCACGGGCAAGGCCGCTATGCTGGAGTCCAGTGGAGACGGGGATGCCGCCCTTGCGTGTCTGAAGAGGTTCTTTGCCGGATGGGTGCGCCCGAACACTCTTTACAACGAGTCCGGACCGGTCATCGAGACTCCTTTCTCGGCAATGTGCTCTTTGGAGGAGATGTATCTTCAGGATTGGGGCGACCGGCTGCGCATATTCAACGGCTGCCCTTCTTCGTGGAAAGATGTGTCTTTCAGGAATATGAGGGCGCGTGGAGCCTTCCTTGTATCTGCGATCCGCAAGGACGGCAAGACTGCGGAGGTGACTCTCTTGAGCGAGAAGGGTGGCACTTGCCGGGTCGAGAGCGGAATCCCCGAGATGATGCTGATTGTCACAGGGGAGAACGGGAAAATTCCGCAGTGGAAGGCTCTTGGAGGCGGAATTGTTGAAATCTATATGTCCGAGGGCGAGACTGTCACGCTGAGCCGCCGCCTGCTGTCATACGACGTGAATTACGACGAGAGCAAGGTTCCGGAATATGTGTTGCCGGACCCTCTCGTGACAAGCCGCGGGCGAAAGGTGAGGACCGTGCGTGATTGGGAGCGGAAGCGCCGTCCGGAGATAATGAGAACTCTTCGGGAGGAGATGTACGGATTCGAGCCGGGACGGCCTGCCGGGCTTCATTTCAAGGTGCTGGAGGAAAGCCGAGACGCTTTCGGAGGCAAGGCCACGAGGCGGCAGGTGGCGGTGTATTTCACGAAGGATGAGACGCGGTTTATGACCGTTCTGATGTATATTCCTAACGGTGTCGAGGGACCTGTGCCGGCATTTATGGGGATGAACTTCCGCGGAAACTATGCCACTACGGCAGACCCGGAGGTGCTGATGCCGACCGATGCCCAGATTGCGGATTACGGCGCGTGGTATGAGCCTGTGGGACGCGGTGACTGGGGACGGAGATGGCCTTACGAATATGTTCTTTCAAGGGGATATGCCGTTGTCACAATGTTTTACGGAGACGTGGATCCCGACTGGAACGATGGTTTCCACAACGGGGTTCACGGCCTGTTTGACAGGGACATAGAGCGGAAGGGTGACTCGTGGGGCACAATCTCGGCGTGGGCCTGGGGACTTTCCCGCGCCCTTGATTATCTTGAGACCGATGCGGACATTGATGCTTCGAAGGTTGCGGTGCTCGGGCATTCGCGTCTTGGCAAGACCGCACTTTGGGCGGGTGCGACAGACCCCCGCTTTGCCGTGGTGATTTCCAACTGCTCGGGCTGCTGCGGGGCGGCGCTTTCCCGGAGGAAGTTCGGAGAGACCGTCTATATCGTGAACGACGCGTTCCCGCACTGGTTCTGCGGAAATTTCAGGAAATACAGCAACAACGAGGATGCGCTTCCTTTCGACCAACACGAACTTGTCGCGATGATTGCCCCGCGTCCTGTTTATGTCTCCAGCGCAAGCGAGGACAACTGGGCGGATCAGAAGGGTGAGTACCTGAGCCTTGTCGGAGCCGCTCCGGTCTATGAACTTTATGGCTATGAGGGATTCTCCGACACGGCCAAGCCGGAGATTGAGAACCAGCGCGTGGTAGGAAGAATGGGAAACCATATAAGGCGCGGAAATCACGACATACTGCTTTACGACTGGATGCAGTTCATTAACTTTACTGACAGGTTCTTGAAGTAAGTGTACGGTTTAATGAAAAACTGCGCTTTAGAGTGAAAATCACATATTCGAAAAAATAGGACGATGAAATTCCGTAATATCCTAAGGATAGCGTTATTATGCACGGCTGTTATTCTGACGGTCGAGACTTTCGCTTCAGAAATGGCGTTCAAGTTTCGGACGAATAATCGGAAAATGTACCACAAGGGCTGGATCGACCTTAACAAGAATGGGGTCAAGGACATCTATGAGGATCCTTCCGCCGACATCGACGCAAGAGTCGAGGATCTGTTGTCGCGGATGACGCTTGAGGAAAAGACCTGCCAGATGGTCACTCTTTACGGCTACGGACGCATCCTTGCCGACCCGTTGCCGACACCGGAGTGGAAAGAGAAATCATGGAAGGACGGGATGGGTGCGATCGATGAGCATCTGAACGGGTTCCGGCAGTGGGGAATGCCGATAGAACTTTACAGTCCTTATCTCTGGCCGGCTTCCGCCCACACCGCGGCTCTGAATGAGGTGCAGAGGTTCTTCATCGAAGATACCCGTCTGGGCATTCCTGTGGATTTCACTAATGAGGGAATACGTGGCGTGGAGGCTTATCGTGCGACGAATTTCCCGACACAGCTCGGCCTGGGGCACACTTGGGACAGGGAACTTATCCATCAGGTCGGCCGCATCACGGGCCGTGAGGGCCGGCTTCTTGGCTACACGAATATCTATGCTCCGATTCTTGACGTGGGACGTGATCAGCGCTGGGGACGTTACGAGGAAGTCTATGGAGAATCGCCCTATCTCGTGGGCGAGCTTGGTGTGCAGATGACCCTTGGAATGCAGACCGACTTTCAGGTGGCCGCCACTGCAAAGCACTTTGCCGTCTACTCCAATAACAAGGGGGCACGCGAGGGAATGTCCCGCGTGGATCCGCAGATTGCTCCGCACGAGGTCGAGAATATTCATCTTTGGCCTTGGCGCGAGGTGATTTCCCGTGGAGGTTTGCTCGGGGCTATGGCTTCCTACAACGACTATGACGGAGAGCCTGTCGAGGGCAGCCATTATTGGCTTACTGAACGCCTTCGCGGAGATTTGGGCTTCCGGGGATATGTCGTCAGCGACAGCGATGCTGTGGAATATCTCTACACGAAGCATAATGTGGCGGCGGATATGAAATATGCCGTGCGCCAGAGCGTTATGGCCGGATTGAACGTCCGCTGCACCTTCCGTTCTCCGGATAGCTATGTGCTTCCGCTTCGTGAACTCGTGGAAGAGGGGACTGTGCCGATGGATGTTATCGATGAGAGGGTGCGCGATGTTCTTCGCGTGAAGTTTCTTGTGGGACTCTTCGATAATCCCTATCAAACTGATTATGAGGCCGCCGACAAGGAGGTGGACGGTGTCGAGAATAACAAGGTCGCTCTGCGTGCCTCGCTTGAGTCGCTTGTACTGCTGAAGAACGAGGACTCTGATTCTCCGTTTGGAACTGACGGAAAGGCACTTCCGCTGAATGTCACTGCGTTGCGACGGATCGCCGTGATTGGCCCGAACGCTGATGACACAGGTTATGCCCATCTGCACTACGGCCCGTTGGGAACAAAGGCTGTCTCTATTCTTGAGGGGCTCCGCACCGCCCTTGACGGCAGAGCTGATGTTGTCTATGCCAAGGGCTGCGAGCTTGTCGATAAGACGTGGCCGGAGTCGGAGATTCTTCCGACCGACCCCGATGAGGAGGAACTTGCCGGGATTGCCGAGGCTGTGCGTGTGGCCGAGTCTTCCGATGTGGCGGTGCTCGTGCTCGGAGGCGGTCCGCGAACCTGCGGCGAGAACAAGAGCCGTTCGTCTCTTGAACTTCCCGGGAGGCAGAACCTGCTTCTGAAGGAGGTGAAGAAGACCGGCAAGCCTGTTGTCGTCGTGCTTGTTAACGGTCGGCCGCTTTCGGTGAATTATGCCGACAAGGTTGCCGATGCGATCCTGGAAGCGTGGTATCCAGGTGCGCACGGTGGTACGGCTGTGGCGATGGCGCTTCTTGGGGAATATAACCCTGGAGGCAAACTGACGGTGACATTCCCGCGCACGGTGGGGCAGATTCCTTTTAATTTTCCGTACAAACCAGCCTCTCAGGTAGATGGACGCAGGGAACTCGGACCAGATGGATGGGCGAGCAGGGTTAACGGTTCTCTCTACGATTTCGGGTTCGGACTTTCCTACACAACGTTCTCATATTCAGACATACGCCTTTCATCCTCTTCTATTGCCCCGTCCGGTTCAGTCCGTGTCTCGCTCAATGTGACGAATACGGGAAAGGTTCGTGGAGACGAGGTGGTTCAGCTCTATGTTCACGATTGTCTGAGTTCCATAACCGTATATGAGAAAGTTCTGCGTGGTTTCGAGAGGGTCTCACTTGAGCCGGGAGAGACGAAGGCCGTGGAATTTGAACTCGCGACGAAGGATTTGTCAATGCTTGATAGAAATATGAACCGTGTGGTCGAGCCTGGAGATTTCGAGATTATGGTCGGAGCCTCCTCTGCTGACATTCGTCTCAAGGCGAGGCTGACAGTGCTTGACCCGACAGCGGTGCCGGCTGGTCAGGTGGACGCCGCTCGCACCGGAGCGCCGAAGTCTGCGCATCCTTCAACAGGTTCCGATGCTTTGAAGGGACTTTGTCCTGCAAGTCTGGGCAATGGCGATTTTCTGACCATTCCTGTAAATGGTGTTGTCCGTGGTGTGCGTTTTATGCTCAGTGGCGGTTCTGATGCCGAGATTTCCGTCCAGATTACAAACGGCGGAGGACAGTTTTTGACCGTGACTGATGCAAAGGCCTGTGTCTCAGGTATGAACGAGATTGCCTTTCCTTCGGCAGATGCTTCCGAATTGAGGTTGGTCATCAGCAAAGGCCGGGCAACGGTGGAAAATATCGACATATATTTTGAAAAACAATAATTCCCCCCAAAAAGAATTACTGACATATCACATTTATGACAACAATGAGATTGAAGAACATCATCACTTGCGTCGCGGCAATGTTTCTTGCGGCGACGGCTGTTATTGCGAAAGACAGGACATATTCTTTGGCATCACCTGACGGACACATTTCCGCAACGGTTACTGTGGGCGAAGATATCAGGTATTCGGTGTTCCGTGACGGACAGGTTCTCATCGCCCCGTCCACGATTTCGATGAACCTTTCGGACGGAATGGTTTTCGGGCAGAATGACAAGGTTCGCAAGGCGGTGAGGACTTCGTTTGACGAGACTTTCCCGACTGTCGCGTACAAGAAGGCGGCGGTCCGGGATAATTATAATCAGATTACTTTGATATTCACGGAGTTTGCCCTTGTGTTCCGAGCTTATGACGACGGCCTCGCCTACAGGTTCGAGGGAAGGCTCGGAAAGGACAGGGAATATAAGGTCATTTCTGAAAGGGCGGAATTTGATTTCGCAGAGGACAGGACGGCGTTTGTCCCGTATGTCATCGGTCTCGGAGGCAAACAGTTTGACGGACAGTTCTACAATTCTTTCGAGAACACCTACACTGTGCAGAAGCTTTCCGCGTGGAAGAAAGACAAACTTGCGTTTCTACCGCTTGCTGTGGAGGCGGAAGACGGGGTGAAGGTTCTGGTCACCGAGGCTAACCTTACCAACTATCCTGGAATGTATCTTCTTGGAGAAGAGGAAAGTGCCAGGCTCAAGGGCGTGTTCGCTCCATATCCCAAATTTGTCGAACAGGGAGGAAAGCATCTGCTTCACGGGATTGTGACGGAGCGGGAGAATTTCATTGCCAAGGTCCGCGGAAATGAGGTGTTCCCGTGGAGAGCAATTATTGTCAGCACTTCCGACGCGCAGCTTGCGGTGAACGATATGGTGTGGAAGCTCTCTCCGGCACCGGATGCGGGAACTGACTGGAGTTGGGTGAAGCCGGGCAAGGTCATATGGGACTGGTGGAACGGCTGGAATGTCTATGGAGTTGACTTCAAGTCCGGCATAAATAACGAGACCTACAAGTACTACATTGACTTTGCGGCTGCCCACGGCATCGAGTATGTGATTCTCGACCACGGCTGGTCGGTGCGCCTGAAGGCTGATCTACTTCAGGTCATTCCGGAGATTGATATGGAGGGAATGATCGAATATGGAAGGGAGCGAGGTGTGGGCATCATTCTTTGGGCTGGCTATTGGGCGTTTGACCGCGATATGGAGAATGTCTGCAGGCATTATGCGGAGATGGGTGTTAAGGGGTTCAAGGTCGATTATATCGACAGGGATGACCAGATCGCTGTGAATTTTCACGCCCGTGTGGCGGAGACTGCTGCCAGATATGGCCTTTTGGTTGACTTCCACGGGACATATAAGCCTACGGGATTGAACCGCAGATGGCCGAATGTGGTCAATTACGAGGGTGTCCACGGCCTTGAGCAGATGAAATGGAGTCAATCTGATGTCGATCAGGTGACGTACGACGTGACGGTTCCGTTTATACGTATGGCCGCAGGACCGATGGACTACACCCAGGGGGCGATGAGAAATGCGGTGCGGAAGAATTTCCGTCCGGTTAATGATGAACCTATGAGTCAAGGGACACGCTGCCGTCAACTTGCGGAATATGTGGTGTTTGACTCTCCATTGAATATGCTTTGCGACTCGCCGTCGAACTACTTGAAGGAGCCGGAATGCACGAAGTTCATCGCCGGTGTCCCGACTGTTTGGGATGAGAGCCGCGCTGTGAATGGAAAGATCGGCGAGTTTATCACCATTGCCCGCCGAAGTGGGGATGTCTGGTATGTCGGAGCGCTGACTAACTGGGATAAGCGTGATATTGAGATGGATCTTGGTTTCCTCGGAGATGGCGAATGGAAAATGGAAATATTCCAGGATGGCATCAACGCTGACAAGGCTGCGCGTGACTATGTCCGTACGGTCGCGGCAGTCCCGTCCGACCGCAGGTTGACAGCGCATCTTGCTTCTGGTGGTGGCTGGATCTGCCGGATCTCGTCAAAATGATGACAGGTATCCCCCTGAAGAGATTCCTTGCCGTCAGTGTGAAGCGTTGGTGGGGGGGGCATCGTTTAGGCGATCGGTTCGTGCGCGGAGATGGCGTACCTGCGCACGAAAACTGGCATTGAATTATTAACTTTGCGGTGTCATAGAAATACAGTAATTCAGTACGATGAATATCACGACATTGTCAAAACAGGAACGGAGCAGCGAGGTCGTCGCTTCCTTGACCGGACTTTGGAACAGGTCGGTCAGGGTGACACATAACTTCCTGTCGGAAAAGGATTTTGAGAATCTGAAACCGTATGTGAGGCAGGCTCTGGCTGAAGTACCTGTGCTTGCCGTAGCGGAGACCGAAGGCAGAGTCTCCGGCTTCATCGGCCTCAGCGAGGACAAGATTGAGATGTTGTTCATCGACCCGTCCTTCATCGGGCAGGGCATCGGCCACAAATTAGTTGACTGGGCTATAAACGAGAACGGCATCCGTCTCATAGACGTGAACGAGCAGAACACCCACGCCGTTTCTGTCTATCGTCATTGGGGCTTCCAGCCTTACGACCGCAGCGAGACCGACGACCAAGGCAACCCCTTCCCGATCCTCAGGATGAGGTTGAAAATTTAGTTCGCCATCAGGACTTCCTTGTAGTCTTCCGGCAGGGAGACTGGCGACAAGGTCTTTGTTTCCCAGTCGAGATCCTGGATCTGTATGGAATTTCCGGAAGCGATGTTCAGCAGGATGTGGTCCGGGCGGTCGGGATGGACGTTGGCCGAGAGGACTTTGACGGATTTGTAAGTGTAGATTGGCTGATCCATCTTTCCGGTTTCGGTGTTGACAATCCGGAACAGGCTTGGGCCTCCTTCAAAAGTGATGATGTAACCTGCGTCCTGCCCGACCCGGAACGGGATGACGGCGGCGGCATCGAGTTCTTCTATCTTCCTTAAGCTCTCCTTTCTTAAAATGACGGTAGCCCATTTCCCGTTGCCTTCGTTGGCGGAAAACAGATAGGAACAGATCCCATCTTTTTCTGAATATGTTCCCGGATAGTCCCCGAAATATTCCGGCTTCAGCCCCTCCGGGAGGTCGTATTTGGGTTGGACAGGAGCCGGCGTGCCGGAGGATTTTGTCATATAATCCGCGCAAACCTCCACCGGCATATTGTTGAAAGTGCAGACATTGTCCCGGCAGCAAAGTGCCGCGATCATATTCGTTGGAGTTCTGGACAGTGCGATCACATTGCCGCTCAAATGCTCGGTCTTGCCTGTGAAGAAGTTGAGGAACACCGCACTCTGGTTGCCGTCCTCCTCTGTGAGACCGCAGAGTCCGAAAGAGCGGGGAACGTTGACCACCGAATGAATATTCCCGGAAAGGTCGGCTGTGAAGGATTTCCTCCCAAGGCCGTTCTCGTCCATAATGTAACCATTGACACTCTTATCTTTTATCCCGTAGAGTCTCAAATCTTTAGGTGCCTGGCCGTCAGTTATATTCAAAGATCCTATTTCCTGTGTTTCCCCTTCTCGCATAAGGCTCACGTCCACCCGTGCCGCAGGGTATCTGTAAGGCAGCAACACTTCGACGCGTTCTGGCTCTACACTCACGATTTCTGCATAGATGCCGCTCGCTTTTCCGACCGGAATCACCTTGTCACCAGTCTCCCAAGAAAAGCTGAGCATTATGTTGTCCGTCTGCCGGTACCCCTCTCCCAGAAGGTGGATGGCATCCCCCGGCGCGAGAGTCTTCCCTTCTTCCTGCAGGCTTGCGTTGCTGATTATCAGCTCCTTTTCAGGCACGAACGCCTTCTTGTTGCACCCGATCATCGCGGCCACCATAACGGCGCAGAGGATCGCCTTAATGAATATCTTGGATTTCATTCGCATAGTTCAAATTAGTAACAGGCGCAAATTTATAATATTGTTCCCGAAAAAGATGTATATTAGCGAACAAAATGAACTGCTATGCGGAAACTTATGATATGCGCGCTGTGCGTGCTTTTGTCTTTGTCGGCGAGGGCCGGGTTTGTCGATGGAATCAGGATCAGCGGGTATGACAGACCGTTCATAGTCACCATTGACAATGAGGATGTATCTATGCCTGCGACTTCCTGCTTTGTCGCCGGTCTGTCCTCGGGCTATTACACGGTTGAGGTTTACGAGTCTCGCTCGATGTCGGACAATGACATCTGGAAAGGCCGTCTGCTTTACAGCAAACGGGTATATTACAACGGAATAGGGATTATGGACATCCGTATTGACGGAGGCTCTTCGGCCGGAGGTAGACACAACGGACATTGGTCCTCCGTGTTCGGAAAGAATGTGATGTCAGCCGATGTGTTCGCCGACTTCTACCAAAGGATGAAAGACGAGGCGTTCGGAGACGGGAAGAACAAATTGATCAGGACCGCCCTTGCCACCACGGCCTTCACCACGGACCAATGCGAGCGTCTCATCGACCTTTACTCCTTCGATGATGACAAGGTCGAGTTCCTGAAGCTGGTCTATCCCAATGTCGTTGACAAGGAAGCCTTTTTCCGCGCCATCGACAAACTGACCTTCCTCAGCAGCCGTGACAAGGTCCGCGACTTCATCCAGGCCTACAGGAATCATTGAGACTTAAATGGACATTGGGTAAAATAAATTCATTACCTTTGTCGTCGCGAATCTTGGTGCGGAGGAATGCTCCGCGGATCAAAGGTTCGTTTTGGTAAATCTGATGCAGGGTAATACTCTGAGACAGATAAGTTTGGAAGGCGCTTTGAGTGTTCAAGGCGGCCCTGGAAGATGAACGAATATATTCATAGGATATGAAAAAAAGTTTTGTGATTATGGCTT
>CAVCRL010000021.1:0-23207 GCA_963604455.1 Lachnospiraceae bacterium
TCGCAAAGCCCCTCGATCGCCCCCGGCTGATCCCCCGACGGCTTGTATGTCGATTCCAAACGAAATTTCATAGCTTATACTTGTTACGGATAATCCCTCACCAGCTATCTATTGATGATCCATCTTCCCGAGTTACCACCTTCCCTTGTCAATATTCCTTTATTTCTCAACCTCTCAATTACTTTTCTCACCTGGCGTTCGCTGATATTCAATGATTCAGAAAGTTTAGCCCTTGAAATTGATGGAGCATCTCCAATAAGTTCCAATACTTTTTCATCGACCGTTGGATCGCTTTGGATCGCCGTTGGATCGCTTTGGATCGCCGTTGGATCGCTAGCACCTACCCTCCAAATAACGACCCTAAAATCTTCTTCCTGATAAAACTCAGGTGTTTTTAGTCCATAATCACGGCATTTGTTGATAATGTCCTCTGTACCTGTGCCGACCTTCTCTATATATCCATTCCAATACATCGGATCAGCAAGCAAAGGATTAGCTGGTAAAGACTTATGTGGCCCCAACAGTTTTTGCACTGTCAGTCCGTATGGCAACACTCCTGGATTCCAGACCTCCAACCTATCGCGAAACAGCATAACCTGCACACTGGCATTACTTGTATAGTCCCTATGACACACCGCATTAACGATAGCTTCTTTTACCGCATCCATCGGCAATTCCGGACGAGTCGGGATATCCGCCTTTGCTCCTTCGGCACGTGTTCCCACCCAATTATTGATGCGGCTCATCACAAAACTTGTCGCCTGATCAACCAATTCAAACACGTCACCCCGATATATCTGATATGCAGGCATAGGCTTTTCGACCACATCACCGTAGAACTGCACACACTTCACCTCAGACGGAATAAAAAACTTCTGTGGCTTCTTGCCGAACAATAATATGGCAGCATTCGCCAACCGTCCCTTATCATCTATCAAATCCAAATGAGCCAGCAATGACAAAGGAGGTGTCTCAATAGGAAGAGGAAAGTTACGTTTTGAACGAGCCATCTGAACAAATTTTCTCATCTTATCCTCATCCAAATCTTCGAGAGTCGCCCCATTATCGCTTGAAGCATCGAATGGTTGCCAACGGATATACTCTTTTTCTTCCAAATAACGAACTAATGACGCATAGACAGAAGTCCGCAAACCATCAATATCCACAAAGGTCTTACGGACAATGTCCTGCTCAACTTTTTGGATCAAAGCCTTTTCCTTAGGATGCCTGTTTTCTTCCCCGATACTCTTAATAAAAATCAAACGACATTTGTGAAGTGACGCCGCCAAATCATATTCCCGCTCTGTCGGGGAAATGCCATATCTATCCTCAAATCCATAAAGGTTTCCATAAAGTCCTAAATAAATATCGCATAACTCAACTTCCTTCAAATAGACGTGGTCCACCGAATGCTCATTAGCAGGGACTTCCTCAAATATAAATGGTTCAAAGAATTTGCCCAACAGCACATCCGCCCGAATATAATCGCAAAGCATTGCCCTTTCTTCCGCAAACTCACTCTGCACACTGCTTATGAATATTTTTATGCGCTTCATTACCATCATTATATTGCACTATACGCAAAGATATTTATAATCTTGCAGAAAAAGAGTATCCACTCTCATTTTTTCCCCCCTTCTTTCTTGTGCATTTATGTTTTTTTCTGTAACTTGCTGCCGATTATCAGTGGGTTGGTTGAATATGCCTTCATAACTTAACTGCTTTATATTTATAAAGTTATGAGAATATATTTAATTAACTAACTGATAATTAATCGTTTATAGACACTTGGTGTTTTTGGTTCATTTCAAGACAGCTTGTTTATATATTCATAAAAATAGTTTACAACAATGATGAAAAGATCTTTCTTGGCCGCCGCCATTTGTGCGTCGGCGCTGTTCGCGGCTTGCAGCGAGAAAATGGTGACTGATGAGGCGCTGCTGGCTGAGCGGCAGGAGGCAGTTATTGAGGATGAGCCTGTTACAAGGGCAAACACTTCCAACGGGGCTTGGATGGCCAGACTGGATGACTCGACTCCATTCGCGCGACTTTCCATTCCCGGGACGCACGATGCGGTGACTGGTGACGGCACCGCGTTTTCCATCGGCAGGACGCAGAGTCTGGGGCTGTCGGCGCAGTGGGATCTGGGAATCAGGGCGTTCGACTTCCGTCCGGGCTATCGCAAGGTACGGGTCAAGGCCTTCAAGTATAAGAACGAGCTTCACGTCTATCACGGATTCATTCCGACAAAGACTTCATTCAAGACGGCTGTGCAGACGCTGATGAACAAGATCGACGCCAACCCGACTGAGTTCGCGGTGGTCATAATGCAGTTCGAGGACGGCAGCCCGACTTATAACAACCGCTCCGTCTGGAACTCCCTTATGACGGAATTCCTTGGCAGCGAGGAGACTTTCCCGTCAAGGTTCCGCATCGACTATCGTCCTGACCTGACAGTGGGCGACCTCCGCGGCAAGATTCTGATTCTGTCACGTGACGCCTACGCTGACCAGCCTATAACCGGCGGTTACATCTCAGGATGGAGTTTCTCCGAGGAAGGCACCACCAGCGCCAGAATCACGAGCCGTGTGGCGACGGGTGTGCTTGGAGTGCAGGATTACTACCACGTCGAGAAGCCGGAAGTAAAGGAAAAGGCAGTGTGCGACTTTATGGACTGGGCGGCGGACAATGCCTCCAAGAACGCCTGGACAATCAATCACACTTCAGGCTACACAGGCATCCTCTCGACGGACAACACCTACCGCGAGAACGCGGCCAACAACAATCCTACCGTCTACCACCGCCTGATCGATGGCGAGTGCGCCTCCACAGGAATGATAATGATGGACTGGGTCGGCAACTTCAAGTCCGGCCGCTACGAGGTCTATGGCGACCTTCTGCCTCAGGCCATCATTGACAACAACTTCAAGAAATAAAGCATACTTCAGCCACCTTGCGGCAAGCAAGATGCTGATACTCACGATGCTTCGGAGAATATTCAGCAGCGGTGACCAAAACTCTGGCCGCCGCTGCTTTTTTGCCGCCACCAAAGACCTGCCTGCTATGGGAATATAATAAGTCAATATATTGAATATCTTCGATAATCAAAGAATATTCACTATCTTTGGTAGTTGAACATTAATGGATTGGCAATATGGAGGCGAAAAGGATAAAGTACCCGATCGGGGTGCAGACGTTCAGGGACATTGTCGAAGGGGAATATCTCTACATCGACAAGACGGGGTTTATAAACGAATTGGCGGAGAATTACAAGTATGTGTTCCTGAGCCGTCCTCGGCGGTTCGGGAAATCGTTGCTGTCGTCCACTATTCATAGTTATTTTGCGGGGGAAAAGGAGCTGTTCGAGGGGCTGGAGGCCGGGAGGCTCAAGACAGAATGGACTCGGCATCCGGTGTTCCATTTTGATATGTCCACGGCCAAGCATTGCAATGAAACGGAACTAACAGAGGAACTCGACAAAAAGTTGTTTGTTTACGAACAGCAATACGGACGTGGCGAGAAGGACAGTAAAATCAACCAGCGATTAGAGGGATTAATTCATCGGGCCGTGGAGCAGACCGGCGAGAAAGCCGTAATAATCATAGATGAATATGACGCCCCGCTTCTGGACGTGATGAACGCCCCAGAGCGGCTCATCCCTATGCGTCAGATAATGAGGAACTTCTACAGTCCGATCAAGAGCCTGGACCCGTATCTGCGGTTCGTGTTCATCACCGGGATCAACAAGTTCGCCCAATTGAGCATATTCAGTGAACTGAACAATCTGCAGAACATCTCGATGATGCCGAAATATTCAGCGATCTGCGGCATTTCGCAAAGTGAGCTTGAAAGGGATATGTCCGAGTCCGTGCATATTCTTGCAGAGAAGCAGGGAATCTCGTATGAGGAGGCGTTGGGGCAGCTTAAGTATAACTACGACGGCTACCACTTTTGCCACGAGTCGGAGGATATTTATAACCCGTTCAGTTTGATTAAATGCCTTGATGCGCAGGATTTTGGGTCGTACTGGTTCGAGACCGGGACTCCGACATTTCTGGTGGAATGGCTCAGGAGGTCGCATATTGACGAGACCAGCCTTGATAAGATGCCGGCCATTCCATCGGCGGCGTTCGACATATCTCCGGAAATCAGCAACAGCCCTCTGCCTGTCTTGTACCAGACTGGCTATCTGACGATTAAGGGATATAACTCAAGGACGAGGCTGTACACCCTTGGTTATCCGAATGAAGAGGTTCGCATCGGCTTTTCTCAATGTCTGTTGGCGGGGTACAATAAGGATTCATCTTTCGGATCAATATTCGTGGCTCAGTTTTTCACGGCGATGGACAACGGGGACATCAATGAGGCCCTTGAACGCCTCCAATCGTTCTTGTCGGGTATCCCGTATGATCTGGAGAACAAGACAGAGAAGCACTACCAGACGATAATATATTTGATATTCACTCTGTTAGGCTATTACATCAAAGCCGAGGTCAAGTCCGCCGTCGGCCGCGCGGATGCGGTCTGCTGGACGCAGGATCGAATATATGTCTTCGAGTTCAAGGTTGACGGCTCCGCAGAGGATGCCTTGAGACAGATTGACGAGAAAGGTTACCTGATACCGTACAGGTTTGACGGCGAGACAAAGAAGCTTGTCAAGGTAGGAGTGAATATCTCGACCGCCACCCGCACGATCGAGTCTTGGAAGGTCATTGAGGAGTAGGAGACGGCAATAAATGTTAATATTCAAGGAATTATGGAGACGAAAAGGATAAGGTACCCGATCGGGATTCAGACGTTCAGGAATATAATCGAGGGAGGGTATCTCTACATTGACAAGACGGGATTGGTCCACGACTTGGCGGAGGATTATCAGTATGTGTTCCTGAGCCGTCCTCGGCGGTTCGGGAAATCGTTGTTGTCGTCCACTATTCATAGTTATTTTGAAGGGGAAAAGGAACTGTTCGAGGGGCTGGAGGCCGGAAGGCTCAAGACGGAGTGGACCAAGCATCCGGTGTTCCACTTTGATATGTCCACGGCGAAGCATCTGGATGAGGAACAGTTGACTGGCGAAATAAGCCTGAAACTCTCTAAATATGAAAGCGTTTACGGGGCTGACGAGCACGAGGTCGGGATCAATCAACGGCTGGAAGGGCTTGTCCACAGAGCCTTTGAGCAGACCGGCGAGAAGGCCGTAATAATCATAGATGAATATGACGCCCCGCTGCTTGACGTGATGAACGATCCAGAGCGGCTCACCCCTATGCGTCAGATAATGAGGAACTTCTATAGCCCCATCAAGAGTCTGGATCCATATCTTCGTTTCGTGTTCATCACTGGCATCAACAAGTTCGCCCAATTGAGCATATTCAGTGAATTGAACAATCTGCAGAACATCTCGATGATGCCGAAATATTCAGCGATCTGCGGCATTTCGCAAAGTGAGATCGAGACTTCGATGCAGGAGCCGGTGAGAAGGATGGCCGATGCTTTGGGAATATCGTATCAGGAGACGCTGGAAGAGTTGAAGCACAACTATGACGGCTACCATTTCAGCGGGAAATCCGAGGATATTTACAACCCCTTCAGCCTGATCAAGGCTTTGGATGCGCAGGATTTCGGCAGCTACTGGTTCGACACTGGGACGCCGACGTACCTTCTGGAAAGGCTGAAAAAGTCCCCGATCGACGAGACGACCTTAGACAATATGCCGCTGATTCCGGAGTCCGACTTCGATGTCTCACCGGAAATCAACGACAACGCCCTGCCTATGCTTTATCAGACCGGCTACCTGACAATCAAGGATTACGACAGGAACCTGCACCTCTACACGTTGGGATATCCTAACAAGGAGGTCAAGATCGGCTTCACGCAAGGCTTGTTGGCGCAGTACAAGAACCGGAATATTACCGGAAGCGGTTTCGTCGCCCAGTTCTTCGCCGCGATGTACAACCAGGACATAGATAAGGCTTTGGCCCTGATGCAGTCCTATCTTGCCGGCATCCCTTACGACCTGGAAAACAAGTCTGAGAAGCATTTCCAAACCATCATCTATCTGGTCTTCTCGCTGCTTGGCTACTACACCCAGGCCGAGGTCAAGTCCGCCGTCGGCCGCGCCGATGCCGTCTGCTGGACCAAAGAACGAATATATGTCTTCGAGTTCAAGGTTGACGGCTCCGCCGAGGACGCCTTGAGGCAGATTGACGAGAAAGGTTACCTGATTCCATACAGACCCGATGGCGAGACAAGGAGACTTGTCAAGGTAGGAGTGAATATCTCGACCGCCACCCGCACGATCGAGTCGTGGAAGCTGGAGGAAGAATAGCGCCGCAATTATACAGGATCCTCCTGCCCCGGATTTCTCTCAATTGGAACGTAATGGTTATTGGGATCAAAACAAGCCGCACAAGTTCCTGGGAAATCATTTATCAACCTTCTTAGGACTTCGTCACATTTGGCTTCCGCGAACACCGTAAACCATATCGACCAACCTCCTCTTGCCTCCACCAAGTTGATGATTGTATCAATATCACAAGAATCCGACTGATATTTAGCAAGATACCGTTTTGCCAAATTCCAATCTTCGGTTCTTTTACGAATACGGTTATCCGTTGGCCTTGATGTCCTCGGTGTCTTATCAAGTCCTACCAAACTCAGAAGGTTCTCCGCATTTCGCCTTGAAACGCCTGTAAGAGCCTGGTTGACCTCGACAACCCCACCTTCTTTATATGTCAAACTGAGGAAAGTATTGTTTTTATGAGGAAGGTGGCAATTTGCCAAGACAACATCCTTCTCTCCTTTATTGTCTATTCCATTGCAAGTATTGCATCCAAGCAGGAAATTATCCCAGGATGTCGCCAAAGGCTCATACAAAGATTTGGGCTGAATATGTTCGACCGCAAGATCACGATAGAGATGATAAGCGTTCTCGCAGTAGGAGCAATATGTGCCCAAATTCAATTCCAACAGCGGCTTGGCATCCGTATATGGGTCATAATGTGCACAAACAGTGCACCTGCTTCCATCGGGCTTCAAGACAATCCTGCCTACACTCCATTTTACCACCGGCCTCATATTCTTCCCCCTTCAGCCTTAAGAAGCGCGACATAAGCAGGATCGTCTGAGAATTCGGATTCTATCTGATCCAACCGCCTTTTTATCTCCTCTGCCACATTTGTTCCGGCAGCATCGTTCTTAACAAGCCGGTAATATTCCTCGGCACAGTCCACCATCTCATTAAACCTTTTGCTACGCAACTTCTGCTCCAATCCCATCCTTAAGGAAGCGATGTCCTCAAGACTCTCCTTGAAAGGCTCTCCAGCGACTAACACCCCGTCATCAAAACTTACAAGCTGGTCTTTTTTCAAGCTTTGCACTATGAACGGACTATGTGTCGAGACTATGAACTGAATCATCGGGAACGCTTTTGTCAAATCTTGCAGCACGTGTCTTTGCCAATGCGGATGTAGGTAGAGATCGATTTCATCTATCATAACTACTCCAGGGGTATTCCTGACAGCGTTTTTCCCAAGAAATCCGTTCAGTTCAATGCAACGGTGCGCTATCTCGGACACAATGTTTATCATTGATTGGAGTCCATCACTCATATAAGAAAAATGATGACGTGTCGGTTTGTGCCCGGACACCTCCACGACCGCCTCGATCTCACCATTGTCAAAATCTATTTCTGACAACGCCGGGATGGCGGTCCGCAAAGCCTCAAAGAAAGCATCACGGGTTCCCTCGAATTCTTTCTTGTCTCTGATGTCCTTATCGTAGTGTTGCAGCCATTCCATCGCACTTTTAAAATCCACTTTATCGTGCAGGGCAAATTTATAGGCTTTCTCAATTCGGGATGAACGTTCTTTAATCTTTGTTGCTGTCCTGACCTGGGCATCTTCTGTTCTTTTGGCTCCGAATGAAAGCACAAGAGGATATACAGAACTTTCGTGAGCGTCATTTCTACGTGCTTCCATCTTTTGCACCAAGGCCATCAACTCTCCGGCGCAAGCCTTGGAATGAGTTGTGTGGTTGCCCACATATTCCCTGTACCAACTGACCGGGGTCGGAATGAGCTCCGGCACCCCATCATAAACCTTGTCAGTCAAGAAATAATCTGCGGAAAGAGTAATTCGGGGATGTTCTTTATTAGGAATATAGTCCCTTAAAACAGGATCAAAAGCCTTATACTCATCCAAAGATCCAAAATTTCTGCGGAACTGTGGCCAAGCCGGCAAATTCCCGAGGCACTGGAGATATGCGCCAAGACCGACCTGAAGAGCCTTCAGAAGTGTTGTTTTTCCGGCAGTGTTGTTACCAATGACAACAGTGAGATTATCTTTGAATTCAATGACCTTGTCTTCAAAGCCTTTAAAGTTTTTTATCCTGATTTCTCTAATCCTCATAAGCAATAAATATCTAAGGTGGGAATATGATCTTGGCCTGACACGTCAAACCACCGGTCGCTATTCAGCCATCACTCCCAATCGCCTCAAAGTTACTAAAAAGTAACATATAACCGTATATTTTTCAAGCCAAATGCAATTGCTTTAAGTCAAAAGCGGCCCCGTCCAATGAAGCAGAGGCGGAGCCGCGGGTAGGTCGTATGAATATATTCCTACTTCTTGGTAGTGTAGCTGAACTCAATCACCACCGGGTAGTGGTCGGCGAGGCCGTCGTAGCCATCTTTGTCGCAGAGGTAGCCGTTCGCCTTGATCTGGGTCGGAGCGGCGGAGTCGTTGATGTAGAAGACCTTGTCAACCACCTCGCCTTTCTGATAGCCATAGCCGTTGCCGTCCGCACCGCAGTCATCGTCCGGATCGGTGGTCGGGTAGGCCATAATCGATTTGCTCGGATAGTCAGGATAGACACCTGCCCTTGGATATTCAATCCACGGGTCCGCGACTGTCAGGCCGTCAACGGCTTTAATCGCGTCGATGAAAAGTTCCTTGATCTTGTGGCGGGTGTAGCGGAGGTTGGTGTCGCCCATAAGGATCGCCGGGCGGCCGTTGCGGTGGGCGATGATGTAGTTGGCGATCTGCGACAGCTGGGCGTGCTGGGCGTTGATATGGCCGGTGCCGGACGAGCTGTAGGTGTTCATATGGGTGATGTAAACATCGATCTGGGTGCCGTCCTCAAGGGTGACGAGGTAGTAGCGGAAGCCCTTGGAGATGCTGGTGTTGGCACCGGCTGTGAGGCCGCCGTAGGAGCTGCTGAACTTGACGCGGGTCTCGTTCGTGGCGTTGACACCTTCGCCGCTGCGCCAGGCGAGGTTGATGCCGTCGGTGCTCCTCGTGGTGTAATTGCCACCATAGGTGCCGAAGGTGAACTCAGGCAGCCCGCTCACCAAAGTGCTGTGGTTGGTGAAATCCTCCGAAACGCCGAAGAAATCCCAATCATCAGCGGCGATCTTCGCTGCCATCTTCTGGGTTCCCACAGCGCCAGGGCCATCCGGGTTGATGGTGATGAAACCAATCTTCTTTGGAAGCCCATCCACATTGTAGGTCGCGCAGGTGAACTTGCCGGTCTTGACATCATCCGCCACCTTGGTGATGTCGAACCGCGACAGCGCAAGCGGAAGCGTATAAACAAACCCCGGCTCAACATCAACCGTCGCCTTTGTTGAATATGTCGCCTTGTGGCCGCTTGTCACAACCTCGAAGCTAAGCTCATCACCAACCCTGATTTCCGGTAATATGGTAATATAGCCGCTCAGAACGTCTTCGAGCGTGGCCTTCTTCCCCCAATCGAGGTTGATCTCATTCTTCGAGGCGGTGGAGGTCGCCTTCAGATTCGATCCGTCGTTCCCGTTGAACACGAACTCACCGCAGAGCGGCACGGCAGCCCCGTTCCTCGTCACCGTGAACGTGGCGGACTCAAGGACCTCACCCTCAAGTTCAGTCCCTGCCGCGTTGATCTTCACGTGAATATAAGGCAACAACTCGTGGAATGTGAATCGCACCCCGTCAGTGTAAGAGCCTTTGTTCTCTCCGTACCTATAGACACAGTTGACAGTGGAGGACATCGTCTGCGTTGCAGGAATCTCTCCACTCAAAGTAAAGTACTCCCGATTGTTATTGGCTGTCGAATAAGGATAGTAAGCGACCTGAGGCTCATCCTCGAAGGTGCTTGTGGTCGTGAACTCGGCCGTCCGGCCGCCCGCACCGTTGGTGTACTTCACATTCTTGTTGCCCGAAGCATAGACTCCGACAGCCTCGCCCGGCACCCAGTCCGTTGAAATCGTTCCCGTGGCACCGAAGTCCTCGGCATCAATGCAGATGCCCCCCTGAGCCACCGTGGCGGCCGTAGCCTCCACCTTAGGCGTCTTGACAGGCTTCACGACAGGCGTGTCGTCACATCCGCAGCTCAAAAGAGCCACCAGCACCGCCGCGCTCGCAGCGGAAATTTGTCTGAAAGTTAACATATCTTTAAATATTTGTGTGTAAGTTCGTTATGTATTCATCGCAAGTTTCCGTTGAGTTCCCGAAAAAGCAAAACGGGAGAACCCATCGAATTTTCGTAGGTTCTCCCGAGCTTGCACGATGAAAAATCAGTTGAATTATAGATTCAAATGGTCCGATATCTTGTCAATTCTTGCAGACTTCTACTTTTCAAGTGCTAATATTGCTTCTGCAGCAGAGAGGCGTGTTTGACTAGATTTCACCAAATTTTGATATAAATTCCAAAATGTTTTATATGATTCCCTGTCATACAGTAAATCTAGCATCATAAATTTTGCTTGCATATCCTCGAATCTCTGAATTCCAGCCTCTGCACTTGCAGCAATTTCAATTGCTACTTGAAAACAATTTTCTCCATAATGTTCCTTTAATTTATCAGCATCATAATCCCAAGGGTTTTCTTCTTCCATCTTTTTCCACATAGTATAATATTCGGAATTCTTGATAACCTTAGCTATAGTTAAGTCTTTCTCTGGATTTTTAGCAATATATTCAGACAGTTGTTCTAAAGTTTGTATTTCATCATCACCAACAGCTAATCTAATGTCATTAAACAAGGTTGAATTATATTCTGCTTGATGAACAATAATTCCCTCCGAACGAGCAAAATTGAGTTCCTCTTCCGTAGCTTCTTTAATACAACCCTCCACTGGCTTTAGCTTATCGCATTGTTCAAAATCTTTTGCTACAGCAAAGTTTGGATTATCCATTAAATTAATTCCAGCATACCTATAAGCTAGAGCCACAAATCGTGTACAAAATTGTCTATTAGGCTCTTCCGGAGTAGATGGTTTAACCGTGTCTGTCACGTGTTTATAGTCTTTGTTTGAATACCCTTGAAATATATGAAGTCGTGCATATTCTACAACTTTTTGCTCAAAATCCTGTGTTTTTTCTATAAGTCTTAATATTAGCACATCGGTCTTGAGTTCATATATTTTCCGTTGAATATTATTTGCCTGAACCCCTTCTACATTGGACTCTATAACACTTGCACCGCCAACATAAAGCATAGCGTGGGAGTAGTTACTTTCCGTTTTTTGCCTTATAATTCTACTTTCACGTACTTCCCCTTTATTCCCTTGGTCCTTACGTTCTAGAATTACATCTCCAATTTCAAGTTGGCTATGATTTATAATAAACATATCCTAAATGTTTGATTTCAACTACTTCTATATGTCAAATATTATCAGGATTAATATTTCGCAGCGTGTGAGCCAATAGATGGGCAAATCCAAACATCAAATCCTTCGTAGAATACCATTTTCAAGATAACATCGTCATTATTGGCTTCAAAAAATACATATTTGAAAACGTCTGGATTATCACCTGAGTATTTATACTGATAACCGCAATCCGTATGTCGTTTTTCAGTTTGTTCTATTAATTCCCCTAACTCATCTTGAGTATTATCATCACGTACCAAATCCCTAAATGCCACTATTAGTTCTTTATTCCAGGTCGTTTTCTTTTCATAATAATATAATGCATAGGCAATTTTTGTCATCTCTTTTTCTAACCGTTTTCTGTCGATTTGAATCTTTGATATTTCCTCTAACTTTGTTAATTTTATTAGATTCCTTAACGCAGGATTCCGTTGTATAGACTTCAATACCTTGTCTTTAAATAAATCAAAACTAATGGTGTTATTATTACAGTTCATAGTGATGATCAAGCGTGCATATTCATCATCCAGTGATGTTTCTTGATTGTGAACTGAGCATGAAGGGACCGTGATAATATTATTTCGGTGTCCTTTAGGGAAAAAGCATTTTGGAGGACAATGCTCTACACTTTCTGCTGTATCACCACACAAATAGCATTTGTTTTCATTTAATTTCATATACGTAAAGGATTAAAATAGTTATTAGTAGTCAGACTGATTGATTAATCTTACCAACTTTATGCCCCTGAGATTTAACCATTAGCTTATTATTATATATAATTACATAAATGTTAGCCAAATGCAATTACAGTCTAGTAATAAAGTATATTATTCTTACAAATATGTCACACAAATACATCTCCATAATCGCTTGTACCCAAAACACCACATAGAGATCCTCAAGATATACGGAGTATCCCTATGTGTGGTGTTGTGATGCTTAATAATTACATTCTTTATTGTCGTTTTGGTAGTTTATTCCTGTTCTTGCATTTCATTCTGTGGTCTTTGTAGTAGTATAGGAGAATGAGATGACTACCGGGTAGTGATCGGCGAGGTTGGCGTAGGTTGCCTGATCGCAGAGGTAGTCATTGGCCTTGATCTGGGTGGCGGCACCTTTGATGTTGATGTAGAAGACTTTGTCAACGACCTCACCATAGTAGTAACCGTAACCGTTGCCGTCAGGACCACAGTCATCATTTGCATCATCTGTTTTGTTAGGCATTATCGATTTGTCACCGAGCTTCGGGTATTCTCCACCCCTTGGGTTGTCGATCCAAGGGTCGTGAATCTCAAGGCCTTCGACATTGTTGATCACGTCTATCAACAGTTCCTTAATCTTATGGCGGGTATAGCGCATATTCGTGTCACCCATAAAGATAATCGGCCTTACTGGTGTGCCATTCTTGAGTGCTTGCTCATATTGTGATTTGATATATTCCACAAGCTGAGTTAGTTGTGCGTGCTGAGCGGCAAGGTAGGATTCTGTGTTTTTGTCGCCATATGTATTCATATGGGTGATATATACATCTATTTGTGTATCATCTGCAAAAGTCACAAGATAATAGCGAAATCCCTTAGAAATAAGAGTGTTTGCTCCGCCAAATAACCCACCATAAGATTTCTCGTACTTTACACGAGTCTCATTTGTTGCCGCAACTTTTTTAGCACTTCTCCAAGCCAAATTAATACCATCTGTATTGCTATCTGTTGCGTTTCCACCATATGTGCCAAACGTGAAGTCTGACAGATTGCTTGTTAAAACAGAATGGTTGTCAAAATCTTCGGAAACCCCAAAGAAATCCCAATCATCGGCAGCTATTTTTGATGCCATATCTTTAGTTTGGCTTGCACTAATGCCTTTTGCCGGCAGGCCATCCACATTATACGTAGCGCAAGTAAACGTCCCCGTGATGACCTCCGGCTCAGGTTCCGGCTCCGGATCTGTCTTGCCCCCATCGATGACAATCTTGTCTGCGAACTTGCTGAGTGTGAGCGGGAAGGAGTACATCTGCTCTTTCTTGAAGTCAACCCTGCACACTACACTGAGAGTGGCGGTGTGCTTCTCCGTCGTAAACTCGAAGTTGAGGATGTCACCCGCTTTGATTTCCGGGAATATGCTGATGTAGCGTTCGATTTTCGAAGCGAGCGAAGCACCTTCTCCCCAGTTCATTGTCAAGGTCGTGGAACCGGTGCCGTTAAGTTTCCAATCACCTTTGAGGACATTGAATATGAAATTGCCGCAGAGCTTCACATCGGTATCTCCGCGCTTCACACTGAGTGTTACAGTCTTAAGCACATCGTCCGCCAGGACTGTTCCCGTCGCGTCGATCGAGACATTCACAATGGAGAAGAAATGCTGGAAGACGAACTTGTAGCCAGACTCGGCTGAGCCTTCCTGCACACGGCCATATTTATAGTCGCCGGAGATATTGCCGCTCGTCATCTCCTGTGTCGATGGCAAAGTGCCGTAAAGCTCAGTGACCGGACGGCCCTCATTCGCCGAGTTGTACGGATAATAGGCGTACAGCGGAGTGAAGTCAGCAGCCTCAGTCGTGAATATGGCCTCTGCCTCTTTGGCATCGGTCTTCTTGGTGTACCTGACCTGATTGCCATCCTTTGAGGCGAAGACTCCAAGCTCATCGCCCGATGTCCACAGCAGACCCACAGACCCGCCAGCGCTTGCCGGATCCCCATCAATGCAGGTTCGGGTGACAGCCGCCTCCTCGACTCCTGCGATGATGTCATTGTTGTTCGTCTTACATTCATTCAGTTCGCTTTCGCAGGCACTGAATATCAGCCCGGCACAAATGGCGGCGGCTGACGCGAAGTGGTTCTTCTTCATAATGTTATCTGAATATTTTAACTTTCGTTACTTTGTAGCCTTTCCCAAAGCAATGCTGACTTTTTCTCTGAATATGATGACTCGCATCCATCAATTACAACTTGTCAACAATTAGTCAGCCTCACTTCTTAATGACCAACGGAAAACGTCTCGAGGAAAGACGTTTTCCGTTTAATCATAGGCTATTTAAATCCAATTTTAAGGTGTGTCCGTTTCCTTAGAAAGCGTTCCAGTTCTCCGTGTCAACATTGAACCCAGAACTGTACCCCTCCTTGGCCGACTGAACAGGAGTTTCCGTGCTACCTGTTGGCCATTCCTCTTTGTTAGGGTCTCTGTCAAGGCGGAACTTTGCATTCATCTGAATTATCGCATTAACAAGTTCTTTACCTTTTACTTCCCTATTATTCACTTGATCTACTGTGCAAAAATTCATCAGAACAATGCCTAATGGTGACGGATCATTCTCCAGCTTATTTTTAACTTTACCTAACATATATGGATTCAGCACTTCCGCTACGGCGACTCTATCTTCACTATCCGGTTTAGTATACCCTCCAATTCCAATTTGGAATATGCAATTATGTGTCGATGCCTTATAAATTTCATCTGATTTATCAATAATTTCATCTATCGCAGCTTTTCTGCTTATAAACGAAGCACCATTCCCTTCTGTTAATTGTGCTTGATGGTAGTAATAAGTAATTCCTGTACTGTTCTTTCCCCAATAGATAGGTGAGTACATCATTTTATTAAATGTGCCTTTTTCAATGTCTCCATCATCAGCCTCTGCCATTGATGCAAATGATATCAGTGTGTTCGGAACTGATGAATAACCCGTGAATTTTGTGGTGTTCGCATTAACTTTTACTATCATATGCCCCAATACATCATTTACCGTAGTTGTCGGGTCGATCTCTTTAGTATATAGTTTCAACGTAGTGGCATTTGAGGAAAGCATTTCCGCTATCGCAGGAAGAACCTTAGAAGGATCTACATTGCCATATGTTACTCCAGAACTTGTTTTTGGCTTTTCAGCTATAGTTAAGACTACGACAACATATTCTTTTTCTTTAATCTGAGCAGCGATTGTTTTTAGCTGGTCAATAACCAAGCAACCATCAGCTAATGAGGTTCCACCAAATCCACTAAATTTATCAAGACCAGCACAGCACAATTTTGTGTTTGAACTTAATCTTGGATGCGTTAATCTACAATCAATATTAAATGCTCTTATCCCGGCGTTATACTGATCTGCCAAATTGGTTGTTGACTGATAGTCGCTATTGGTGCAATACCAAGCACCAGGAATAGAAAGTTCCGAAAGATAAACATTACGTGGAATTTGTTCAATCCATTTGGATGGATCAAATTCTTCCGTAGTCTTTATCTTTGCGGTTGGCACATTCAGCTTATGAATAAGTCCTGCTGTCAACAAGTTCTTCTTGCTCGCATCTTTCTGAACAAGATTGTATTTGTATCTCGTAACAACAAAAGATTCATCCTGGGTCTGCACGGTAATGCTCCAGTCACCATTGATCGCAACCTCCTCTTCAGTCTGTGGTATAACAAATACATTAAACTCCATTGGCTGATTTTTCTGAACCTGCATATAAGTTCCACCTTGTTGATAAGTTTCAATAGTTATGGAGTTTGAAGCATTGCTTGCTGCTTTAGAAGCGATACTTCCATCTCTATTGATATCAAGGTCAAAATTACCAGCTATTTTGACACCTTCCGGCGCAGTTAACGTTATGCTCTGAACCGTTAACGTTGGTGAAGATAAATCTGTTTCTGGGACAAATCCGTTCAACTTAAATTTAAGAACCGTTGTAATTGGCTTAAATTTCAAGTCAACCGTCGCTCCATTCTTAACATCTGTCGTACAGGCATACATAACAGCATCAGACATAGATGGATTGTCTCTATCAGAGTCGAATGATACACCTGTCCAAGTTCCATTCTCAAACTTAAATATATTCTTCTGAATCTTTCGTATTGAAGCGTTAACTTTAACGCCATTGTCTCCATTTGCGGTGATTGTCGCTGTTGAAGGATAAACGGCGTAGAAGTCTGAAGTCTCAGCGTCACCCCACTGAACGCCGGCGTCACCTGTCTTGTCAAGGGAAGTGGCATAGTTCTGGTCTTTCGCACCGGCGGTATTTACTTTATACTCCGCCAGTTGACGACCTTGGGCGCAAGTCGTTCCATAAACGTTGATCAAATCACCATCCACCCAGTTTACTTTGACAGTGTTTGCTTTTTCTCCATCACCGCCGTAAAGTGTTCTGGTCTGATTCCCCGTCAGATTGGCAGAGAAACTTACATCCTCACCTGGTGTTGGTGTGATGTTCTCCGGCATTTCCTCTGTGCAGGATGCTATAAGGAAAAACGTTCCTGCTATCGCTAATAGTTTGTGTCTCATTTCTTAGTAAATTATTCTGATTTAGGCTCTTTTGTTATTGAGCATCGCCCCAGGTCCCTCCACCGAAATCATCGAAGTCGGTGTTGATGCCCTGGTCCTCTATCTTTCCTTGAGGTTCATTGGGGTTTCTTACCTCAGAAGATGCTCCGCAGATCTGTCCTTCCATCTCCACGACCGTGAGGGTGGTCATAGGGGATGTGTAAATTGCTTTCTTGTTCATATTCAAATAGCTTTTCATTCTATTGTTACTTCGCTCTTGTGATTACGGCGCGGCTGAGAGCCGGGTCATCGTAGAACATATTGTCAACTCCGCCCTTGCTGTCGAGGTCAAGCTGTGAGGCAGGGACTCCGAACTCCTTGGTGAGGCAGTCATAGACGGCCTGCGCGCGCTCCTGGCTGAGTTTCTCGTTGATCTTCTTGTTGCCGGTGGCGGCATCCGCATAGCCGCTGACGGTGAACTTCGCTCCGGTGGTCTTCAGGATCTCAGCGAGGAGACCGAGGTTCACACGCGCTTCCTTGCTGAGTTCGCTCTTGCCGAGCTCGAACCTCACGTAGTAAGGGGAGGCGATGGTGTTGGTGGTCTCAACGATCTCCGGCTTTGACTTCAGCTCGGAAAGTTCCTTCTCAAGACGCTCACGCTCTGCCTTCATCTCGGCGAGGGCGATCTGATATTGGGTGATGTCAGTGGTCTCGACAACCTTCACTGTCTTGCCTCTTTCCCATCCGCGTGGCTTGAACTTGTAGGTTAGGCCGATGGTGGCGGAAAGGTTGCCTTCGCCCCAACGTCCACCCGTGTCGCCGTCAAAAGCCTCGTTGATCATCATAGCGTGCACGTTGGCATTCAAGTCAAGCGCGTCACAAAGCCTGAAGCTGTTGATGATACCTCCGTTGGCGCTGATCTCGTTATCCTTAGGTTCCTCTGAATATACGTGAGCCCATCCCAGTCCGACGAATGGCGTGAAGTTCCAGAAATGTCCCTCTGACTTGTAGCCACAGATCACATTTGAGAGATTGAACAAAACGTCTCCGTGCAGATTGAAGAAGTTAAACTTCTGCTGCTCAAGGTTTGAGCCCCATCCGTCCTTGCCCGGGACACCTTCGCCCGTGGAGTGATGCGGATTGAATGCCTTCGTCGCGCCTCTCTGTCCGATGCCGCTGTAACCCAATCTGGCACCCACAGCCGGTGTGAACCACTTGCCGACATAAATGTTGAGCGCAGGAGCGAGTCTGTCCCCGAACTTGCACTCAGAATCGAACTCTCCGAAGTAAACCTGGGCACCGCCGTCCACTCCGATAAACCAATTAGATTTGAATCCCGCCGTCTCCACTCTGTTCTTCCCGGTGTTGTACTCCACCGTGACCGTAGTGTCGGTCTTTACAGACGGCTGTTGCCCCAGCGCCGGAATTGCCGCCAGCGCCGCCATAGCCATTACAGTTAGATGTTTTTTCATATTGTTTGTAATTGTTTCTTAATTCAACTTACAATTAAACCTAACACAATACATCCCCTCCATCTCTGGAGAACATTTTTGCAAAAGTACTCCTTTAACAAAATTCAGCAGGTAGCCAACTGACTATTAACCAATTACATTTAGAGATAACTTCACAAACAGGGCTACACTTACATCAATGATAATCAAGAACTTACATCAAAATTCCCAGAGATTAACGCCCACCTTAAAGTTACGTGTCCTGAGATTCCGAAGGAAAGAACTAAACATTTTAGATCCCGGAGTCGTATGCCTATTGACCAACTTCCACCGTGTCATACTAACGTCCCGGGTAGGTACCCAACCTCGCACCTTGAATACCAACGCACTATATATCAAGTGGATGCGATTCCAGGTACATTTGGTTTTTCACACCTGGAAGTCCGGGGAGCAAATAGAACGCTCTGTAACGAAGCTGCCGACTCTCAGGTGCGTGAATATGTTCACACCCGGAACACCAACACGCCGGACATCAAAAGGATGTGGTTCCAGGTGCAGATGTTTTTTCGCACCTGGAAGTCCGGGGAGCCAATAGAACACACTGTAACGAGGTTGCCGTCACTCAGATACGTGAATATGTTCGCACCTGGAATACCAATGCACTAGATATCAAGCGGATGCGGTTCCAGGTGCGTTTGGTTTTTCACACCTGGAAGTCTGGGGAGCCGATAGAGCGCTCTGTACCTAAGCCGTCGACTCTCAGGTGCGTGAATATGCTCGCACCTGGAATGCCAACACACTATATATCAAGCGGATGCGATTCCAGGTGCGTTTGTTTTTTCACACCTGGAAGTCCGGGGAGCCGATAGGACACACTGTAACAAGGCCGCCGACTCTCAGGTGCGTAAATATGCTCGCACCTAGAACACTAACACAATCACTATCAAGGGAATGAAGTTTTAGGTGCGTACGATTTTTCGCACCTGTGAGGGTTTATGAGGGGACACTCGGAGATTTCATTGGGGGAATTGGAGGAATCTCTTTCGGGAAACGGATTCATTTCATTAAATTTGTCTTGCGGTAAAGATAACAGCTGGAATTCCGGCAGGGACTGTAACAGCACTCCGGCAAGGACAGTAGCGAAGTCGCCGGCAATAATAGCAGCAAGGCTTCCGGCAAGGATGCCTAAGTGGCTTCCGGGCGACAGTCATAAAACAAACAGAACAATAAAACAACACGCTATGGCATTAAGACACAGCAGGATATTCATAAGCGGGGCGGCGGTTTTGCTGGCTCTGGCGGGTGGAACGGCGGCTTCAGGGACGGCGGCCGCTCAGGCATATTCACAACAGGACATTCATTTCAAGGCACCGGGGGTGCCGAGGCAGGTGGTGTTCGCCGGGGACACGGTGCGGTTCAGCAGGAGCGACCTCTATGAGAGGATGGACCGGGAGCTGATTTCGTTCACGTATATGCACTCGAACTCGATCCTGATGCTCAAGAAGTCGGACCGCTACTTCAGGCAGGTGGAGCCGATTCTCAAAAAATATGGCGTGCCGGATGACCTGAAGTACCTTATGGCGATCGAAAGCAACTTAAACCCGAAGGCATATTCTTCGGCGGGAGCGGCGGGACTTTGGCAGTTCACGAAGACTACGGGAAAGGAATATGGGCTTGTCATCGACGGCGAGGTGGACGAGAGGTACAACATCGAGAAGGAGACCGAGGCGGCGTGCAAGTACCTGAAGCGGGCGTACGAGAAATACGGGGACTGGATGACGGTGGCGGCGAGCTACAATGCCGGACAAGGGGGAATTTCCCGCCGGCTGGAGAGCCAGAGGCAGAAGTCGGCGTTGGATCTGTGGATGGTAGAGGAGACTTCGAGGTATATGTTCAGGGTGCTGTCGGCGAAGATGTTCTTTGAGAATCCGGCGGCGTTCGGGTTCAAGGTGGAGTCGTTCGAGAAGTACCCGTACTACTCTCCAAAAGAGGTGGTTACGGTCAGCGGGAGCATCGCGAGTCTGGTGGATTTCGCGGAGGAGCACGGGGTGACGTATTTCCAGCTCAAGGAGGCAAATCTTTGGCTGCGGGACGACAAGCTGCTGAACAAGAACGGGCGGACCTACCAGATTGTGATTCCTAACGGGAAGTAATCAAAACCAGTCCAGCTCCAGAAGCTCAGCGAAGTCGTCAATGAGATAATCCGCACCGGAGTCGGCGAGTTCCTCTCGGGAAGCGTTGCCATAGGTCACGCCGCAGGTTTTGGCTCCCGCACGCTTGCCCATCAGGATGTCATACGGCATATCCCCGACAACGAGGGTCTCCCCCGCCCCGAACCCTAACTCCTTCAGAGTCAAAAGCACCGGCTCCGGATCAGGCTTCGCCTTCTTCACATTGTCGGCGCCGAGCACAAGCGAAATCTCCTTGTCAAAACCGAAAGTCCTGACAAAATCAATCAACGAACGGTTGGAGCGGGACGAAGCGATCGACAGCGTGAACCCTCGCCGCCTCAACTCCCGAAGCGTCTGCGTCACGTGCGGAAAGACCGTCGGCACCAGCAACTTTTTGTTTTCCTCGAATATGTCCCTATAGGCTTCGGCGCATTCATTCGCCTGCTCCGCTGTCAATGACGGGAATATGGTCCTGAAGCTCTCGCTGAGCGGCAGGCCGATCGTCGCGGCGCAGACATCCTCCTCAGCCACCGGCAGGCACAGCTTCTCCATCGTCATCTGGAGCGTCCTGACGATGGTTTTCCGTGTGTCACAAAGCGTGCCGTCAAAATCGAATATTACAAGTCCTTTGTTCATATAAGGACAAAATTAACTCAAATTGTCGAATATTCAAGGCTGCGGCACAAAAATGGCTCTCTCCCCTACCGCGGACGAAAAGTGACGGTCTATGAATATGCCGACCCACATTCTCCGCAACGTTAGTATTTAATTAACAATAAATTAGAAGTTATGAATATCAAAGGAAAACTCACACGCGCGCTTTGCGTCATCGCTTCGATGGCTTCATTTTCGGCGCTCGCTACGGCGGCGGAAACGTCATTAATGACCAATTCCGCACAAGTGGAAGGCCTTGCCGCGGAGCCGGCCAACCCATCATTTACGGAGAACGGCATCACTATGGACTTGCCGGCGGCTGACGATCCGAACTCCTCTGCGGACAGCATCATCGGGAACTATCTCGTTGAGTTCAAAGGAGAAAAGAGCAAGGTAAAGATCTCAAAGGGGGCCGACGGCACTTACACGGCACAGATCTACTGGGTGGAGAACCGCCTTGAGAAAGACGGGACGGTCCGCAAGGACAGTAAGAATCCCGACAGGTCACTGAGGAATGTAGACTGTGACAAAATAGTGATCTTCAAGGGGTTGAAGTACGATTCCACGGCCAAGGTCTGGAGCGGGGCCAACATCTATGATCCGGTGCGAGGAATCAACGCCAGCCTGAAGGCTTGGTTCAAGGACTCAAAGACGCTGGCATTGAAAGGGTCCAAGATGGGATTCTCGGAGACGGTCACTTGGACACGGTTATAGACTATTGAAAAACTTATAGGAAATCCCCGTGCACTGTGGTGGTTCGACAAGTTCACCAACCGCCGAGTGCACGGGGATCTTTCGTTTATCAGAATGTCGCTTCGATGGTTGGTGAGCCTGTCAAACCACAGGCTCAGCGACCAGTATGACTATTCCTCCGGAAGGAACATAGGGTCCCAGGCCGGGAGGAGGGTCGGCTTCTGATTGAGCATATTCATAACGTCCGAAGGAACGTACTTCTTCTCGACCACGAGACGGAACATATAGTTGTCGAACCACTCGTCGGTCATAATGAGATTGCCCTTGTAGCCGGAATCGGCTCCCCAGCTGTTCTCAACCATCCACTTCACTGGCTTGCCGTCCTTGAGATCCACAGCGATGAGGGTCATCGCGTGGGACGATCCGCTGGCGTGGGTCTGTACCCTCTGACGCTTGTCCATCGGGAATGTTGTTCCGAAAAGAGAACCGTAGTCGAAGTTGTTCAAATCCAAGGTACCCTTCTGGCGGTCCATAAACTTGGCCACGTCGCAGGAGAAGTACATCGCCGTGTTGTCCTTGATGGAAGCGATGGCCATTTCCTTTATCCTCTCGATAGGAAGGTTGATGTAGAGCCAGTTCTGCCCGTCATAGACGTGACGGTCGTAGTCGATCTCATAGACCTTGCCATATTCACGGGTAGGATCGTTCATCACCATGATGTAGTTGTTCTCAAGATCCGCTCCGACATATTCATTGTAGAATGACTTCGGAGTGTAGGTCTTTGTGCTGACGAAGTTGCCTTTGGAGTCGTAGCGGGTCCACTCGAACTCCACCGGCGGCTCGCCGAGGCAGAGGACAAGCATCCTGTAGATCTCCTTGAGCATCTCGGTCTTCATCGCCGGGCAGTCCTTGGCGGCCGCGTCACGAAGTTTGAGGCCGTCCTCACGCAGTTTGGTGGCGATCTGGGTGCGCATCTGGGATGTGTTGTTGGCGCAATAGGTCTCAGGCATAACATCTGACGGAACGACACCGTATTTCATAATGAGGTTGGACACTCCGGTAAACTGTCCGCCGTCCCCGATCGGGTTGCGGAACAACCAGTCAACCTTGCGGTCGTCGAAGCTCAGTCCCTTCGTGTCGATCACTCCCTGAAGGAAAAGGTTGGCCTTCTCAAGCTGGTCGTAGAAGAACACATAGTTTTGCGAGAACGTGAACGCCCCAAGGTCGTATTTGTCGATCATCCTGGATCTGAGCACATTGAGTCCGGTGAACAGCCAGCAGCGGCCGGAGGATTTCTGGTTGGTGCGCCCCTTGGTCTTCACCTCGTCGGAGAAGTGGGTGTCGATCATCGCGATGTTCTCGGAGTT
>CAVCRL010000022.1:0-22444 GCA_963604455.1 Lachnospiraceae bacterium
CCCGTGACGAGATGAAGAAGCTCTACGAGCACAAGATCGTTGACGTTCTTGGTTCCAACGGTAAGGCTGAGTAATTTGTCTATGGGGCGTAAGCTCTTGACAATCAGTTAGAAATATGATTCCCTCTGGTCGATGTCGACTGGAGGGAATTTGTTATATATTCATTTATAATTATTTACTTGCCACGGTGGATCGGTGGTGGGTGCTTCGGCAGGCTCAGCGACCGAAGGGGAGGATGATGGTGGGCTGTGGAACATTGGGCTCGACAGGCTCTCTAACCATCGAAGCGACATTAGGAATGTCGTCAATGCAGACACATAAGCAGCAGGACCGGGAGGTAGTCCTTGAGCGAGCCGCGAAGTTTCTCAAGGGCCTTCTGGATTTCGCGCTTGACCTTGCGGGGAGTCACACCGTACTTCCGGGCGATCTCCTCGTAGGTCAGATCCTCGAACCTGCTGGACAGGAATATGTTCAATGACAGTTCCGGAAGGTCCGCGAGGAATTTTCTGAATATGCCCTCAACCTCGGCGCTGAATATGTCGTCCATCTCCCCGGACTCCAGAATAGAAATCTCCGAAAGCATTGTCCTGACCCGCATATTCACATCCGGATCAATGGAGCCCTCCGCCAGGATGATTCGGGAATTGTCACGCATCCAGTTCAGGCATCTGTTTTTCACGCTGCGCAGGATGTAGGCCTCGGGAGAGGTCTTCAGCTCAATGTTGTCCCGCTTGTCCCAGAATGTCGTGAAGCATTCAGACACAATGTCTTCCGCCACAGCCTGATCCCTGACGTAGGAGCGGGCGATCGCGATGAAACCGTTCCTGTGCTTGACGAACAGTTTCCCGAAATCCGATGGCGTTATGTCTGAGACCGGCATTATTGGCAGTTGTTATTAATCGTGCAAAGTTATACTTTTTTTCTCATTTGCCATTTTATTTGCTTGGTTAAAGCAATGTTGAGGAAAATGTGTTATGTGAAAAAGAACTGTCCATAGCCGGCGGAAACTTAAAAATTATCAAAATTTTCACATTTCCCGGGGTCCGAGTCCTCAGGTAATGTGTCTATAATAGTGAAAGCGGAAGCCATAGACGTTTTCCACTAAACATAACTGATAGAAAATGAACACTTTTGATCTTCTGAAATATTTCGGGTGCCAGTCTTCTCCTAAGGAGGAGGCCGAGATTCGCGAATGGTTGGCCAACGATCCGGACGGAAGCCATCTGAAAAAATACAAGGACGCGCGCTACATATTCGAAGGAATGACATTGTACAGTGACGAGACCAAGGCCGAAAGGACCGAGGTGGTGAGGCGTCCGGGAATATTCAAGGTCATATTCAGATATTCAGCGGCGGCGGTCGTGGCGGCGTTGGTTATGTTCGGCACCGCTTCGGTGGTAAGGAACCAGACCATCGACAGGATCGCGCTGAGCACAGAGTCTGTCTATGTTCCGTCGGGTAAGACTATGGAACTCACCCTTGAGGATGGCACCAGTCTATGGCTCAACTCAGGCACTAAGATCGAGTACCCGACCGTGTTCGGAAGAAAGTCCAGGAATGTGAAAGTGATTGACGGAGAGGTGCTTTTCGATGTCACCAAAGATGAGAAAAGGCCGTTCACCGTCAGCACGTTCGCCTCTGACATCAAGGTGCTCGGAACAAAATTCGATGTCCTGGCCGATGAGGAAAACGGAATATTCAAGACCTCTCTGATCCGGGGCAAGGTGTGCGTGAGCAGCAACTATGACAGGAATGACCGGATCGTCCTTAGTCCTGACCAGTCCGTGACAATGACGGACGGCCGCCTTGTCGTTTCGCGGATGTCCGATCCGATGTCCGAGATCTGCTGGACCGACGGGCTTGTCAACCTGACTGATCTGCCGTTCGACAAGCTTATGAAACGCTTCGAGAACGTCTATAATGTCAAGATCGTTATCGATAGGGAAGAGATGCCGGAGATAAGATATTCAAGAGGCAAGGTGCGTGTCTCCGACGGGGTTGACCACGCTTTGGAGATGCTGTCCAAGGCTTCGGATTTCAAGTGGAGCCACGACAGGAACACAAATGTCATCACCATTCGGTAAGACTTTTTCAATAAAAGAATATCATAAATTATTAACAATCAAATAATAATCAATGAACAAGTTTCTTTTTATCCAAACTCTGAAACGTTTTTCATTGGCTCTGGTCCTGAGTGTGGCCACCATATTCGGTGCATACGCCCAGAACCAGCAGAGAATCACTTTGAAGATGGAGGACTCCACTCTCGGCAAAGTTATGGATGCCATTGAGAATCAGTCTCAGTACCTATTCTTGAATGATGGGGTCGATGTGAACTTGCGTGTTGATGTCAATGTCAGCAACGCGACCATCGAGGCGACCCTTGGGCAACTTTTCGCCGCCAAACCGGTCTCCTGGAAGATTGAAGGCGTGAACGTCTATATCTCCAGGAAAAAGGATGTCCCTCAGGGCGAGCGCACCGTCACAGGTGTGGTCAGTGACGCGGCTGGACTTCCGCTGATCGGCGCGGCCGTCCTTGTGAAAGGCACATCAAACGGCTCCAGCACAGACGCTGACGGAAAGTTCTCCTTCATCCTGAACGATGAGAACCTCTCCGGTGAGAAAACCCTCCAGTTTGTCTGCCTGGGCTACACTACCGTGGAACTTCCGCTCGGAACCAAACGTGTGTTCAATGTCACGATGAATGACGACACCGTCATCCTCGAAGGCACGGTTGTCACCGCACTCGGCATCAAGCGCTCTGAAAAGGCTTTGAGCTACAATGTCCAGAAGGTTGATTCCGAGGAACTTCTCGCCAACAAGGACGCTAACTTTGTCAATGCCTTGAGCGGTAAGGTGGCAGGTCTTGTCATCAACTCCTCGTCTTCCGGAGTCGGCGGAGCCTCAAAGGTGGTTATGCGTGGTGAGAAATCCATAAGCAAGTCTTCCAACGCCCTTTACGTCATCGATGGCATTCCGATGTACACATCCGCAAGGGACGCCGGAACAGGTTTCGACTCCAGGGGGTCGACCGACCCGATCGCCGACATCAACCCTGAGGACATCGAGTCGATGACAGTCCTGACAGGTGCGGCCGCGGCGGCCCTTTACGGTTCGTCAGCCGCCAACGGCGCCATCGTGGTCACCACGAAGAAAGGTCTGGAAGGGAACACTTCGCTCACGATCACCAGCAACACGGAGATATTCAATCCTTTTGTCCTTCCTTCATTCCAGAACAGGTACGGAACGGGCGACCTCAACTCATCCGAGGGATCTGTCATCCGCAGCTGGGGAAACAAGCTGAACGAGGCTAACTATATGGGCTACAACCCGCGGAACGACTATTACCAGACCGGTGTGACGGGAACGGAGAGCGTCTCCCTCTCGACCGGAAACTCGAAGAACCAGACCTATCTGTCAGCGGCTGCCGTCAACTCCAAGGGAATCGTTCCGAACAACGGCTACGACAGGTACAACTTCACGTTCCGCAACACCACCAAGTTCCTGGACGACAAGATGACGCTTGATGTGGCTGTGGGCTACATAATGCAGAATGACAGGAACGTCACCAATCAGGGTACGTACAACAACCCTATCGTCGGAGCCTACCTTTTCCCGCGCGGAAACGACTGGAGCGACATCACGATGTACGAGAGGTGGGACTCTTCCCGCAAGATCTACACCCAGTACTGGCCGGTGGGCGATGCAGGTATGACGATGCAGAACCCTTACTGGATCAACTACCGCAACCTTCGCGAGAACAAGAAGACCCGCTACAACCTAAGCGCCGGCCTTTACTACGACATTACGGACTGGATGACCCTTTCCGGACGCGTGAAGGTCGATAACTCGGAGAACAAATACACCGAGAAATTCTACGCCACCACAAACACCCAGCTCACTGAATATTCCACCAATGGCCTCTATGGCCAGGAGGAGTCTCAGGACAAGCAGGTTTACGCCGACGTGCTTCTGGACATCAACAAGACTTGGAATGACTGGAGTCTTCACGGGAACCTCGGCGCGTCCATCTCCGATCTTCGCTATGACCTCTTCTCGCTCCGCGGCCCGATCGCCGACGGAAGCGTGGATCCTTCGGAGTCCAAGAATATTCCTAATGTGTTCAACGTGTTCGCTTTGAGCCAGTCGAAGTCAGTGAAGAGGCAGGCCGGCTGGAGGGAGCAGACCCAGTCCGTCTATGGCTCGGCCGAGATCGGATTCAAGAACGCCTACTACCTCACGCTCACCGGACGTAACGACTGGCCTTCACAACTGGCCGGCCCTCGCTCCAACCAGAAGGGCTTTTTCTATCCTTCCGTCGGTGCGTCAGTGGTACTCTCAGAGATTATTCCGAATATGCCTAAGCAGTTGGAATATGTTAAATTACGTACATCCTGGGCATCAGTGGGCGTGCCGTTCGGAAGGTGGCTCGCGAACCCTATGCACGAATGGCCTGACAAGGGCAACGCCTGGAACACCCAGACCGCCTATCCGGTGGAGAACCTCAAACCCGAGAGGACTGACTCTTGGGAGGCCGGTGTCTCGATGCGTTTCCTGAACTGGTTCAGCCTCGACGCTTCCTACTACAACACCCACACGAAGAACCAGACCATCTATCCTAAGATCTCCACCGGTTCGGGATATTCAGAGATTCCTATCCAGTCCGGTGATGTGAAGAACGAGGGTATCGAGCTTTCGCTCGGCTTCGACAAGCAGTGGGGACTCTTTGGATGGAGCAGCGACTACACCTTCTCGACCAACAGGAACAAGATCATCTCCTTGGTGAAGGATGTCAAGAATCCTGTGACCGGCGAGCCGCTGAATATCTCGGCTATGGAAATGGGCGGCCTCGGTAACGCCGTGTTCATCCTTAAGGAAGGCGGCACCCTCGGTGACCTCTACTCCAGAAGCGACTTCGTCAGGGACAGCAACGGCAAGATCTACGTAGATGCCAACGGCGGAGTCGCCACGGACAGAAAGACCGACATTGATGAATATGTCAAATTGGGCAGCGTCCTCCCTAAGGCCAATATGGCGTGGAGGAACGACTTCCGCCTCCAGAACTTCAACTTCGGCTTTATGGTGACCGCGCGTCTTGGTGGGGTTGTATATTCAAGGACCCAGGCGATGCTTGACTACTACGGCGTGTCAGAGGCTTCCGCCCTTATGCGCGACAACGGTGGAGTATATATCAACGGCTCAGACCTCATTGACGCCAATAAATGGTACACCGCCATCGGCTCGGGAGACACTGTGCCTCAGTACTATACATATTCGGCGACCAACGTAAGGCTTCAGGAGGCTTCGGTCGGCTACACCTTCCCTAAGAAGATGATGGGAGGTCTGTTCGACCTGACGGTGCAGCTTGTTGGCCGCAACCTCTGGATGATCTACAACAAGGCTCCATACGACCCTGAGGCCGTCGCTTCGGCCACGACCAACTTCTACTCTGGTCTCGACTACTTTATGATGCCAAGCACCAGGAACTTCGGCTTCAACGTGAGAATCAAATTCTAAAGGAGGCTATGACAATGAACAAGAAAATATTCAGAATATTCACCGCGGCGGTTGTCGCCCTTGGCGGGATCGCCTGCACCTCGAACTACGAGGAGATAAACAAGAACCCGTACGGAGTCTCTGACGAAGAGATGCAGAGGGACGGGTACATCATCCGCGCCTCCCTCGTGGGAATCGCGAACGGTGTGATCTCTCCGGACGTGAACACGACCCAGTTCACCGAGTGCCTTCTCGGCGGAACTATGGGCGGCTATATGGCTGACGCGAACGCCGGCTTCTCCAACACGATCTCCAATTACAACCCGACGGACAACTGGACCAACGTGTTTATGCAGAGCGACAGGATTGTGCCTGTGATCTACACGAACTACAAGCAGTTGCATCAGGTCACTGATGATCCGGTGATCCTTGCCGTCGGTGACATCGTGAAGGTGGCCGCGATGCATAGGGTGACTGACACCTACGGCCCTATTCCTTACACCAAGATCGGCCAGGACGGAAGCCTCAGCGTTCCGTACGATTCCCAGGAGGATGTCTATAAGGCTATGTTCCAGGAACTTGACAATGCCGTTGAGGTTCTGCTTCCTAATCGTACCAACAACTTTGCGGCTGACGCTGATGCCATCTATGGCGGAAAGGTCGAGAATTGGATCAAACTCGCCAACTCTCTGAAACTCAGGCTTGCGATGCGTGTCTCCTACGCCGATCCTGCCCTGTCGAAGGAGATGGCTGAGTCCGCTGTGAAGAACGAGGTTGGAGTGATAACCTCAAATGATGAGAACGCGAGGTTCTCCACCTGGGGAACCGACGGCAACCCTATCAAGGTGGCTGTCGAATATAACAAGGTGAAGCTCCACGAGGACGGCACGACCTGCGGCACATCAGCCGGAGACTCTCACGTCGCCGCCGACATCATCTGCTATATGAACGGCTACAACGACCCTCGCCGCGCCGCCTACTTCACAAAGGGCGAGTGGGATGGTTATGAATATGTCGGGATGAGAAGAGGAATCACCATTCCTGACCAGGGCAAGATCGGCCACAAGTTCTCCGGGTTCACCCTTCAGGTAACCGACCCTGTGTGCTGGATCAACGCCGCGGAGGTGGCCTTCCTTGAGGCCGAGGCGGTGGCCGTGTTCGGTTACGATATGGGAGGCTCTGCCAAGGATTTCTACGAGAAGGGTATCGAACTCTCGTTTGAGCAGTGGGGAGCGGGCAGCGCAGCGGCCTACATCGCCGACAACACCAGCGTTCCGGGAACCTACACGGATCCTTCAGGCTCGAACACCTATCCGGAGACCCTTTCGAACATCACGATCGCTTGGGATGAGTCCGCCTCGAAGGCCGAGATGCAGGAGAGGATCATCACCCAGAAATGGATAGCCAACTGGCTGCTTGGCAACGAGGCTTGGTCTGACTGGAGAAGGACCGGTTACCCGACTTTGATCCCTGCTACTGATGCGGGAAACAAGAGCAACGGCATCGTGGATTCCCGCAAGGGGGCCAGAAGGATGCCTTATCCGACCAACGAGGCCGTGTCCAACACGGAGAACTATCAGACCGCTGTCGGCACGCTTCTCGGAGGAGCCGACAATATGAGCACCCGTCTGTGGTTCGACTGCAATCCTGACAACCCATATTACAAGAACTAACGCTAATATATTCATTCGCAATGATAAAGATAGATTTGAAGAGGACAGTTTCCGTGGTCGCCGCCGTGGCGCTTCTGGCATCCTGCTCCGACTGGACCGAGACGGAAAGCCTCAAGATAAAATATCCCGACCTGAAGACTGACAATCCTGCTCTGTACGAGCGCTACACGCAGTCTTTGAGGGACTACCGCGAAAGCGACCACAAGGTCGTGATCGGAAAGTTCGACAACAAGCCGACCGCTCCTGCCGGACAGGCCGAGCATCTCAACGCCCTGCCTGACAGCATCGACTATGTGATCCTTATGAATCCGGCCGATCTCAGCGAGGCGATTCAGGACGAGATGACCGAGGTGCGTTCCGAGAAGGGAATGAAAGTCCTCTATGAGATCAACTACAGCGACATCATCTCCGATTACAAGGCCTACGTGGAGCAGTGGAACGCCGCTCATCCGGAGACTACCCCTGCCGAGGGCGAGGAGCCTGCCCCGTCTGATCCGACCGACACTCTGGTGGCCCAGAACCCGTTCGTGAAGGATGCCGTCGCCGCCCGTCTGGAATATTTCACTGAATATGCCTACGATGGTCTCAGCATCTCTTTCACCAGCGTCAATCCGCTGAGTGTCAGTGATGAGAACAAGCCTGCCCTTCAGGAAAGCCAGGAGGCCTTCCTTGCCGGAATCCGCGAATGGAGAAAGGCCAATCCTGACGCATCGTTCTTCTACGAGGGCACACCTCAGTACCTTCTCAGCGAGGATATGTCAATCGTGACCGATGCCGACTACATCATCATCCCGGCCGAGTCTGTGCAGGATGTGGCTGGCTTCTCCTATCAGGTATATCAGGCACTGCGGTTTGGGAATATCCCTTCAGACAGATTTGTGATAGGGGTGACCACTGCCTCATTGACAGACCCTACCAATGTTAAAGGGTTGTTTACAGAGAAGGACATCAATGGAAAAACGCAGACCTCCATCACAGGTGCGGCATATTGGACGATTCAGAAGACATCTTCCTACACAAAGTCAGGTATCTGCATTTACAATGTTCAGAATGACTATTATAATATTCAGTTTGTCTATCCTAATGTCCGTAAGGCTATTTCGATAATGAACCCTTCACCGCTTAATTAAACATTGATAATGAAACAAATAATGAAATATAGCTTTCTAATAATTGTTGCCGCTTTTACATTTGTTGGCTGCAAGACTGAAAGTGAAAGACTTGATGAGCATCATTTCCATAATAGGTTATATCTGAATACCTCAGTGCAGACTGACGATATCTTGATAAAACAGACTGGCTCTGAGGAAACAGTTGTCAGGAGTATATCAATGGGTACCGCACTTCCTGCCGACATTGAGATTTCCGCCAGGCTTGTCGCTGCCCCGGAACTCTTGGACACCTACAGGCAAGCCTATTATGATGAGGATGTGGACATACTTCCTTCCGAAATGTGTGAGATAGAGAACCCTGAAATGATAATCAGAGAGGGTTCCAATGTTTCTCCAGCGGCCAAGATTAGGTTCGTTAATATTAAGCGGCTTGATCGTGAACGAGTGTATGTTATGCCTATCAAGCTTGAAAATATTCAGGGAATAAACCCGCTGGATTCCAAAACAGTAGTTTACTATGTGTTCAAAGGCGCTGCACTGATCAATGTAGTGGCGGATATCACTAACAACAGGGCTTATCCTGTCTGGAAAGATCCGGATGTCGTCAACAGACTTTCCAACTTCACTTTTGAGTGTTTGGTAAACTTCAACAAGTTCGGCCGTCAGATCTCTACTATTATGGGTATTGAAGGTAACTTCCTCCTACGTGTAGGTGATGCAGGAGTTCCTGATAATCAACTGCAAGTGGCATCCACAAAGAACCTCACCAGTAGTGCTCTTCAGTTTGACCCGGAAAAATGGTATCATCTCGCTGTCACTTTTGACCGTGGGAATGTTACGGTATATTTTAACGGTGTGGAGAAACTGTCTGGAAATTGTGGAAAGAACATAGTGCATCTTGGTGCTTATCATACGGACACGGAGGCGTCAGCCAGATGTTTCTGGATAGGGTATTCCTTTTCTCGTGACAGGTATCTTGACGGGAAAATCGCTGAAGTCAGAATCTGGAATAAGACTCTCTCACAGGACGAAATCAATGCGAAAGATCATTTCTATATGGTCGATCCCGCATCAGAAGGACTCGTCGCATACTGGAAATTTGACGATGGCGCAGGCAATAAGATAAAAGACTATAGTGTCAACGGTAATGATCTGACGGTTGATTCTGCTCCGATATGGACCAACGTATCTCTCCCGAAGAAAAATTAAACTGTTTGTTAATGATATGAAAAAAATGATTAAAAATATTTTATGCGTATTGTCATTGTTCACGGCGGCAATGTTTGCGTCTTGTACTGATGACATCAAGATAGGAGCCTTGGATGAGTCACGGTTTGATAATCTTAAAGAATTGAAAGGGACTATAAGGAATGCTCCGGATGGTAAGATATGTACAATTGTTGAACTCTATAGGGAGGATTACTCCACATCCGTGGAATTCAGTCTTCCGAGGGTGCCGAGGCAAGGGGTGGATGTAACCATTTCATATGATGCTGACTATCTTGAAAAGTACAACGAGGCTCACGGAACCTCATTCAAACTTTATCCGCTGGATAAAGTACAGCTACAGAATGATGGAAGAATCGTAGTCGCTCCGGACGAGAAACTCTCATATTCAATCGATCTGGTGGTTCCAGCACTTGACACAGTGAATTTTGAGGCCGGTCAGACTTATTTGCTCCCTTTGAAGGCCGAGGTTGAAGCGGACGGGATATCGATGTCTGAGGAAGGTGAGCATTGCGTGTACATTGTTAGAAATCTTGCCGGAGATGGCTTTGCGGGGAGGAAGCCTGGTGAAAAACAGACATTCTTCTTTTTTGAGGTCAATGACACAAATCCACTGAATGCCCTTCAGTGGAGAATGGAGGATGGGCGTTATCTTGTAAATTATCTGGTGCTGTTCGCGGCCAACATTAATTATGATAGGGAAAAAGGTGATGTCTATATTTACACAAATGCCCAAGTCTCATACATTCTGTCTCATAACGAGGAGATTATACAACCACTTCGCAAGCACGGCATAAAGGTTCTTCTTGGCCTTTTGGGAAACCACGACGAGTCAGGTCTTGGCCAGCTCTCTGAAACTGGAGCCAAGGATTTTGCCGCGAAAATCGCAGGGATGTGCAAGGCGTATAACTTGGATGGAGTGAATTTCGATGATGAGTATTCCGGAGAACCGGATCTTGACAACCCGTTGTTTACATCCCCATCGTCTCCTGCCGCCGCTCGCCTTGCCTTTGAGACGAAGAACGCGATGCCTGACAAATATGTTACCATATTTCAATATGGTAGTATGAGAGGAGTGGATTATGTTGATGGGTTTCCGGCCGGTCAATGGATTGACATAGCTGTGGCCAATTATGGTTGGAAAGGCGTGCCCTTGGCTGGAATGACACTGGCTGATTGCTCGGGGCAATCCACAGAGATGGCACGTGGAGGAAGGATTACGGTCAGCGCGGCTAGGAATGTCGCGAACAGTGAATATGGCTATTATATGGTGTTCGCTCCGTGGGCGGGAAGTAGCGTTGGCAGCAAGGCTCACTTTGACTCCTTGAGCAATTTGGCGGAAGGCTTATATGGTTCAAGACTAGTAGAACCAGAATATTACTATCCAGAAACAATGTCTTTTGAAGTGAAGGAATATTAATCAACAATAAGATTGAATATGAAAAGATATATTATGGTTCTAGCTTCGGCGGCAATGCTGCTCGGCTGCTCGGAGAAAGAAAACAATACTGTTTATGACAGAGTGGACACATCTGTGGATACTCTTAGATTTAGTCCGGATGGAGGCACGCTTGATCTCAAGGTGTCAAGTTCCGGTGAATGGAGGCTTTCAGGATTGTCCGACTGGGTAAGGCCATCTATGACGGAAGGGAATGATGGTGCGACCATCACTTTTACCGCAGAGCCTAATGGTAAAGAGACAAGAGAGGCTTGTTTTAAGTTATTTTCTGGCTCTGCCGTCAAGAAAGTAGTCGCCATATCCACTCCCGCAGATCTGATTACGTTATTGTCTGAGCCAGAGGTGAACTTTGTGTGTGATGGAGGTACTGCCTATGTCCGGTTGGACACGAACGTTCCGGATCTGGAAATATCATATTCTGGAGATGGAGCGGACTGGATCTCATTTGAAGAGAAACTGGAGGCTCTTGGGGTAACGATGCAGCGGTTCAAGGTGAAGAAGAGTGGACTATTAAAGGACAGAGAATCCATCGTTACAATAAAAGGTGCCGGCAAATCTGTTGATATCAGGTTTGTCCAGTCTCAGCGTGACACAATCATTTCTGATGAAAGTAGGGCTGTGTTTGACCTTGCCGCAAGAGACGTTAAGATAAAAGTGAGGACAAATGTGGATTTTGATTGCAATTTGTCTGACTGGATGACCAAGACTGAAGTAACCACAGGTGTCACGGATGAGTCTGGCCTTACCGAAAAGACTATTAATATTCATCTGGAAGAGGCGTCAGCAAGTCGTTTTTACACTGTCAAGTTGTCGAAAAACAATACTGAGTATGTGAGCTATTTCATAAAACAACAGAACCCGAATCCAATAATCGGGAAGATTTCCGATGCGAATCTGAGAGTGAAACTGAATGAACTCGAATGGATTCTGGCCAGCGAAGGTAGCGATGAATGCGAACTTTTGGAACGTGGACTTAAAGAAACAAACTTGACTCTTGCTGGTACAAGTAATTATTATAAGTTGGATGTCACTGATTTGAGCGGAATCGGAGTGTTCCCTAAACTGGAGACACTGAATATTTCATTGCTTACTGCTGTCAGAATAGATGTGTCTTCAAGTAAAAGCTTGCAGATTCTCAAGTTGCAGCGTATGTACGGTGTCTCTGAAATTGATGCAGGAGAAAGTCCGGTCAATACTATAGATTTCACAGGGTACAACAACGATTACCTTTCTACGTCGGAACTTGCTATTTCAGGAAAGAATGTCAAGAAAGTGATAGCCAGTTGTACGGTGCATCCATACAATGAAAATTTAACATCTTTGGATGTGACAGGTTGTGTGGACCTTATTGAACTCAAGGCTAACAGAAGTTCAACAAGGGGGTGCAAACTCAAGACCATCTACGTCACCGCCGCCCAGAAGGCCGCCATCGATGCCGGCGCCCTCACCGTCGAGAAGTCGGATCTGACTTCCATCGAGGTGAAGTGACACTTCTGGTCGATTCACCGTTAAGATAAACACAGCCCCTGTCTGTCAGCTATGAGATCCGCTTGAGGAATCCGTACTGACAAACAGGGGCATATTCATTTCCTATAAGGTTGGCCTTGATGGATGGCCCTGATTTATTTGATGCTGGCCAGCAAAAACATCTAAAGAGCCTCGACCTCCTCTTTGGTAAGCCCAGTGCAGGAGGCGATCGTTTCGGTATCGATTCCTTTGGCTTTAAGGGCCAGAGCGATCTCTCGTTGTGTTAGCTGCTTACCTTCAAGCAGTCCCTCTTCTCTTCCTTTCTGCAAGCCTTCCTGAACCCCTTCCCACTTTGCGTAGTTGATGGAGTTGATCCTGTCGCGTTCGGTCATCATATCCTTTTCGTATTGAATGGTTTCCTCGGGTGTGAAGTTGGCTCTTGTGGAAGCCTCGAAGTAGGCCTCGTAGGCCTTGTCGCCCCTGGCCCAGTCCGGCATCCTGTCCATCTCCTTCGACCCCGTCAGCAAAGATAACCAATAATCGGTCTCGTTGGTTATCCCCTTAGAGATTTTTTTGAATGCGTTCAGGTCGAAGAAGTGGTACTCCGGGCTGGCCGGCAGCCTGTGGCCAGATGCCTCGTCCACAGTGTAATAGTGAAGGTCGTACCTGCCATTGATCCCTGTGATGGCCTCCGAGGCGAAGTTCAGGAACGCGATGGCATACGTCGAGTGCAGATTGTACTCCTCCGAGCCAACCTCACCCTCCAGCTGGGCGATGACCTTTGAGGTGTAATAGACCATCCTCTCCAGGAATGTCACCTGCTTTGCGTTCTGCATCTCCACGATAAAGTTATTGTCCTTGTCATCAGTAGCCAGAATGTCGATGACGCACTTCTTGTCGTCCTTGTTCTCGGGGACGATCTCCGTGTTGAGGAAAGAGACGTCAACGATGTTGACATCCTTGATGATGCTGTTGAGCAGTCCGATTGTCGCGTCCTTGAACCTCTCGGTTCCGAAGATCCTCTTGAACGCGAAGTCAATGGTGGGATCCGCATAGATGTTCTTTGTCTTCATTGTTTAAGTGTTTATCTGCCTGCAAAACTACGGAGCATTATCCGTGGAACAAATTATTCAACGGATAAAGTGCGGAATCGCCGGCTGAGCCCATTCAACAGAAATATTCAAGTGCAGGATTGGTATGACAATTTCAGGAAAATTCCTGTTCCTCACGTTTGACCATCCTCCGATTCCATTGACCTTTAAGTTATTGGCACTTTTCGGCAAAACCGATCCGTTGAATATAATGCCGTGGAGCGAAATCAGTTGTTAGTTAACATATTCGTGAATCCTGCCAGTTAATTTTGGAGGGGAGGAACCTGTAATCGGTTGAAGATCATAGGGTGAAGCTCCACGTGTTGGTAATCAGTTTGTTACGTATAACTGCCAGTCACTTCGACAGACTCAGTGACCGGCGAGACCGGAACTCGCTTCTCGAAACCATACGGGGCGCTCATAATCGGCTCAGTGGTCAAAAAGGTTTGGGATTATCATTTTTATGCTTAATTTTACCGGAAATTTGAACCACATAATTGAGTATGCGTATCAAAAAGACGCTGATTGCGGCGATTTTGTTGCTTTTTGTAAGCCGGGCTGCGGAAGCGCAGGACGGTAACTTGGTGAATATCGGGCTTCAGGCCAGGGTGGATTACCAGCGGGAGTACCTGAGCGGGGACGCGATCAAGGACAACTGCGGCTTCAAGGGCAAGAATGTCAGCATTCTGATAAACGGAGAATTCAACGAACATTTCTCCTACAACTACCGGCAGCGGCTCTACCGCGGCCACGGCAGCGAAAGTTTCTTCAACGCCACGGACTTCCTCTACCTCACCTACAGACCGGACGAGCGCTGGAGCTTCTCCGGCGGCAAGCAGATTGTCGAGATCGGAGGCTATGAATATGACCTCGCGCCGATCGACATCTACTTCCTCTCTGAGTATTGCAGCAACATCGCCTGCTACCAGATGGGAGTGAACGCGAGATATTCATTCAACGATGGGAATGACGCGCTGAGTTTCCAGATCTGCCAGAGCCCGTTCCGGCAGGAGAACAGCGACATCTACGCCTACAACTTGATGTGGAACGGCTCCCACGGCTGCTTCAGCTCCATCTGGTCTCTGAATATGATTGAATATCTTCCCGGCAGGTTCATCAACTACCTTGCCCTTGGCAACCATTTCACTTTCGGCAAGTTCTCCGTGTTCGCCGACTTTATGAACCGCTCTCTCGTGGACAAGATGTCGTTCCTGAGAGACTTCACGCTCATCGGGAAGGTGGCATATTCATTCAATGACAAATTGAACGTCTTCGGAAAGGCGAGTTTTGACCATAATGACCTTGATGAGGAAGGGGACTGGTGCGTGATGCCTGGCACATCGATGGGAAGGGTCGGCTGCGGAGTGGAATATTTCCCGCTCGCCGACAAGAGGATACGCCTCCACGCCACGTTCTGCCACTCGTTCGGGGACAACGGCAACCCGAAGGGAGCATTGCTCGCCGACCAGCAGATCGCCAGCGTCGGCCTCACCTGGAGGATGAGCCTGCTCAAACGATAGTTTCTGAATATTCAGCCTCTAAAGCGTTAACAAGCCTGTTATGAATAAGACCAAGAAAAAGTCTTCGAGCCCCGCCCTGAACGGGGTGATCTGCCTTGTCATCGTCATCGGTTTCTTCACCTATCTGGGAGTCTCGATGGGTATGGCCAATATGCTCAACACCGTGATGAAGACGGCTCACGACCTGCTTCTCAACACCGTGTTCTACCTGATGTCCATTTGCGTGCTGATGGGAGCGCTCAGCCGTCTGTTCGCCGAGTTCGGGGTGGTCTCTCTGCTGGAGAAACTGCTCCGCCCTCTGATGAAGCCGCTGTTCAACCTTCCTGGTGTGGCCTCGCTGGGAGCCGTGATGACATTCCTGTCAGACAACCCGGCGATCATCTCGCTGTCAAAGGACAAGAGGTTCAGCAAATATTTCAAGAAGTACCAGCTGATTTCCCTGACCAATTTCGGAACGGCGTTCGGAATGGGTCTCATCGTGATCGTCTTTATGATGGGGCAGGGCTTCTTCAAGGAGTCGCTGATCGGTCTTTTCGGGGCGTTCTGCGGCTGCATCGTCTCCACAAGGCTTATGCAGAGATTCACGCTGAAGGCTTTCCCTCAGTACCTTACCGAGGAGGCTTGCGAAGGCCTTGAGGAAGAGGAGGCTGAGGAAAAGGAAGAGGAGAAGAAATCGCTTTTCACCAGGATTCTGGACTGTCTTCTGGACGGAGGCCGTTCGGGAGTCGAGGTCGGAATGTCCATTATCCCGGGTGTGCTGATCATCTCCACATTCGTGATGATTCTGACTTTCGGCCCTTCAGCCTCAGGTGCTTACACAGGTGCGGCCTACGAGGGTGTGGAGATCCTTCCTTGGCTGGCCGACAAGATCGATTTCGTGTTCAAGGCTCTGTTCGGATTCAATGACCCGCACCTTGTGGCGTTCCCGATCACCTCTCTCGGAGCCGTAGGGGCTGCCCTCAGCCTTGTGCCTAATTTCGTTGCCAACGGTTGGGCGGACGGCAACGCGATCGCAGTATTCACCGCCATCGGAATGTGCTGGAGCGGATTCCTCAGCACCCACACGGCGATGCTTGATTCTCTTGGGTACAGGGAATTGACCCCAAAGGCTATCCTCGCGCACACGATCGGGGGACTGGCCGCCGCGTTCGCCGCACATTGGACGTACGTTCTGATTTCCTTGATTTAGACCAAGACTTTTTGCCCGGCCTCTTTCCTGATGTCTGTAAAAATGGCTATTTTTGCAGTCTATGGACATAATCAAGATAATCGAGATCTTCGCCTTGGTCACGGGCGTTCCTTACATCGTTCTGGAGGTACTTCAGAAGAACGGTATGTGGTACTTCGGAATAGCCACAGGACTTGCGTGCGCATATTCATTCGGCGTGCAGCATCTTTGGTCGAATATGGCGCTGAACCTCTATTATGTGGTGATGTCATTCTGGGGACTTTACCAATGGAGAAAGGCCAGCAGGGCGCTACGGAAGAACACTTCCGCTCAGGAGGCGACTGTCCATCTTGGCAGGATGAGCGGCGTGACGGCGTTGTGGAGCGCGGGCATATTCATTGTTGGTACTGTGCTGCTGGTCTGGCTGCTCCGTGCGTTGGGCGGCTCAAGCACTTGGCTGGATGCCGCTTCCGCGATGATGTCGGTTGTGGCGACCTACTGGCTCGGCCGGTCGATTCCGTACCACTGGATCATCTGGATTGTCGCCGATGTCATCTTGGTTGTGATGTGTTTCCTCGAAGGACAATATTGGCTGACAATGCTTTATGTGGCCTACGTCGCCGCTGCCGCCTACGGGCTTTTCCATTGGCTGCGCAGGGGAGCTTACGTTGATTGAGAATAAATTTAATGAATATGTCAAATTTCGGAAAGATCGTCTTGAGCGTACTGCTGGCCGCCTTCATCGGGTTTGGAGCCGCCGCTCAGGAGAATAAGGTCGTCTATAGCGACGCTTCGGCGTTGCCGCTTTACGGTAAGTGCATCGAGGAGACTTCTGCACGGTATGAGCGTCTGCCAGAGGAGTTTAAGGATGTGATAAGGAAACCGCTGTGGGATCTCGGCCGCAATTCCGCCGGCCTTTACATCCGCTTCCGCTCCAATTCCACGCAGATCCGCGCCCGTTGGAAGTCCACCAGCCCGCGCCAGTATATGCCGCATATGACAGATGCCGGTGACAGCGGCCTCGACCTTTACATCCTGACCGAAAAGGACGGATGGCGCTTCGCCGGCAGCGGCTTCGAGTGGGGCGGCCGCGACAAGGAACGCAAAACCAAGACTCTGGTTGCGAATATGCTACCTCAGATGAGGGAATATATGCTGTACCTCTCATTATACAACGGAATCGATGAGCTGGAGATCGGGGTTGACGAAGGTTCCGTGATAGAGGCTCCGGTTGTGGAAAGTCCTAAGACTGAGCGTCCTGTGATTATGTACGGGACGAGCATCCTTCAGGGAGGGTGCGCCTCGCGTCCGGGAATGGCGTTCACGGCCATCTTGGGCAGGAAGCTCGACAGGGAGGTTATCAACCTTGGTTTCAGCGGCAACGCTAAGCTGGACTTTGAGATCGCTGAATATATCACCCGGGTTTCTGATCCAGGGTTGATCGTGTTGGACTACGTGCCCAACTCTTCCGCTGAGTTGATCGGTGAGAGAGGTGAGAGGTTCTTCAGGATAATCAGGGACGCTTTCCCGGATGTGCCGGTGATATTCGTAGAGGATCCTACGTTCCCTCATTCGCGTTTTGACCAAAAGATGCTGGAGGAGGTGACCTCAAAGAACGAGGCGCAGCTGGCCCTTTATAAGAAGCTGAAGAAGGCCGGAGAGAAGAAGCTGTACTATGTTTCGACCGATGGCTTGATCGGGGATGACGGTGAGGCTACCGTGGACGGAGTGCATCTCACAGACCTTGGAATGATGCGCTATGTGGACAAGATGTACCCGGTTATGAGGAAGGCCTTGAAAAAATAAGACTTTGGAGGTCGGGACTCTATAAATATTCATAGGAAAGAAGTATCTTTGTACGATTTAGTTGCCAGTTGATGCAGTGAACGCCCGTTATGGCGACAGATAAAACAGTACGTTATGATTATAATCGTTGAAAGCGGAGCCACAAAGACCGATTGGTGCGCTGCCGCCCAGGATCGTGAGGCCATTGATGTCAGGACAGCGGGAATGAATCTCGCGACTATGGATCAGGATGTCATTGAAGGCATAGTGAGAGAGGCTGTCTCCGCCTTCAGGGAGAAGGGACTCTCAGATGATGTCACCGAGGTCCATTTCTATGCCGCCGGGTTGATTGTGCCGGAAGGAGAGAAAGTCCCTCAGCAGGCGAAGGGCCTGGACAATGTCCTGAGATCATTGTTCCCGGGAGCGGAGATGGAATATGCCTCCGACCTTCTGGACGCGGCCCGCGCCGTGTGCGGCCACAAGCCTGGAATCGCCGCGATTATGGGCACAGGCTCGAACAGCTGCCTGTTTGACGGCGAGAAGGTTGTGAAGAACGTGCGCTCGGCTGGATTCATCCTCGGAGACGAGGGCGGAGGAGCGAGACTCGGAAGGCTGTTTATGTCAGACTTCCTCAAAGGGCTTGTGCCGGAGCCTGTCTCCAGTGAGTTCGCCAAGGACTTCACGGTTGATTATATGACGGTGGTGCAGAACGTCTATCGCGGCGATGCCCCGTCAAAGTACCTCGGTTCGTTCGCCCCGTGGATTCTGGAAAGATACGACACCTGCGAATATGTCCGTGACCTTGTCGATCAGAATTTCAAGGACTTCATCGAGAGGGCTTTGAAGCAGTACGACATCGATAGATATCCGGTCGGGGTTGTAGGCGGTTTCGGCTACGCCAACAAGGCGATACTTGAGAAAGTGGCGAAGCCTTACGGGATCAGATTCTCGACCATAATCGCCACACCTATCGAGGGTCTGGTGGAATATCATCTTGGCAGAAAGTAATTTAGCGTGGCCGTGGCGGATGTCACGGCGATATGTTTGTTATGGAAGACAATAGGACAACAGAGCAATCCTCAAGGTACGATCACCTTGAGAAGATGTCTACAAATGAATTGTTGAACGCGATCAACACGGAGGACAGGACTGTGCCAGTAGCTGTGGCCGGAGCCATCCCGCAGATCCAGAAACTGGTGGACGGGATCGTGGAGAGAGTACCGCGCGGAGGCCGTGTTTTCTATCTGGGAGCCGGCACGAGCGGCCGCCTGGGCATCGTCGATGCCTCGGAGATTCCTCCGACCTACGGAGTCCACGATGTGTTCATCGGCTTTATGGCCGGTGGCGACAGCGCTATCAGGGATGCCGTGGAGGGTGCCGAGGACGATGTGGACGGAGGATGGAGAGACCTCCAGGCATATTCACCGACAAAGGATGACGTTGTGGTGGGAATCGCCGCGTCTGGTTCGACTCCATACGTAGTGGGAGCCTTGAAGACAGCCCGTGAGCACGGACTCCTGACAGGATGCATTACCTGCAACGAGAATTCCCCGGTGGCCGCCGCCGCTGATGTTCCGATCGTGGTTGTCGTCGGTCCTGAGTTCGTGACCGGAAGCACCAGAATGAAGGCCGGAACAGCCCAGAAGCTGGTTCTGAATATGATCTCGACCGTCTCGATGATTCGTTTGGGACACGTGAGAGGCAGCAGGATGGTGGATATGCAGCTGACAAACCTCAAGCTCGTTGACCGCGGCACAAGAATGATAATGGGGGAGACCGGCATCGAGGACTACGACTTCGCCCGCAAGCTTTTGCTTGAATATGGTAAGGTCCGCGCGGCTGTGAACGCTTATCAGAAAGGTGAGGTTAAGTAGATGACGGTTCCAGAGACATTTCCATCAAAACTTTTGGAGGACGCTGTGCAGGCCATAGGCTCCCTTCCGGGAGTGGGCAAGCGCAGCGCCTTGCGCCTGGCCCTGCATCTGCTGCGACAACCCTCCGAGAACGTGCACCATTTCGCCGACTCGATAGTCAAGATGAGGGACGAGGCGAGGTACTGCCGGCAGTGCTGGATGATTTCCGACGAGGACATCTGTCCGATCTGCGCCGACAAGTCCCGTGACCATAAGACTATCTGTGTCGTGGAGAATATCCGTGACGTGATGAGCATCGAAAACACGGGGCAGTACCGTGGAGTCTATCACGTGCTTGGCGGAATAATCTCGCCGATCGCCGGAATCGGCCCGTCGGACATCACTGTCTCACAACTGACTGACCGGGTGCGTTCCCTTGCCGTTTCCGGAGAACTTAAACCTGAGGAGATCGAGATTATCCTTGCACTGAGCGGGGATGTGGAAGGGGAGACGACCTCCTTCTACATCTATCGGCAGATATCCTCCTACGGAGTGAAGGTTTCCTCCCTTGCCAGAGGCCTTGGGTTCGGGGATGACCTTGAATACGCCGATGAGCTCACGCTCGGCCGCTCGATAGTCAACCGTCAGATATTCAAGCCTTGATAATCTTTATAAAACGATGTTTCTTTCAATACTCGAATCGCTGCTTCTGGCGGCGTCTCTTTGCGCTGACTGTTTCGCCGTCTCGACCTGCTCCAGCGTCACCCTTAAAGGAATATCCTGGAGGAAGATCCATCCGATCGTTTTCGTGTTCGGAGTCGTCCAGACGGCGCTTATGGCCCTTGGCTGGCTGTTCGGCGACATATTCGTCGGGCATATTCATAAGATAGCGAGCCTCATCGGGTTCCTGCTGCTGCTTTATGTGGGAGGTTCGATGATTTTGGAGGCGGTGAAGAATGAGGATGAGGCGCGCGACCTGAACGGGCTGAAGAATGTGGTCATAGGAGCCGTGGCGACCAGTATCGACGCTTTCGCCGTCGGGGTCAGCCTCTCGATGGGTTTTGTCCCGCTTGGCAAGATGATGATGAACCTCGCCGCTGTGTTCGCCGTGACGATGCTCTCTGTGATCGGAGGAATGTTCGGCGGCCAGAAAATCGGCCAGAGGTTCGGTCGTCCGGCGGAGATCATCGGCGGTTGCGTCTTGATACTAATAGGTTTGAATATACTGCTGGGATTCATATAATATAAATCCCAGCAGGATATTCTTCAACCCCCAGTCGCTTTGCGACAGCCCCTGAGGGGCACGGGGAAAGGATTCCCCGAAACCCCTTCGGTCGCTTCGCTCCTGATGCTATAACTTTTTGTTGTCATAGAGCCATATTTTTTGCCGTTTTTGCGAAAATATTTATACTTTTGCAGACTGACTTCTCCGTAATGTCAGCGAATTGAAGTGGAACCATTCCCACGCTCGGGCCGGGAATAATACAGGAAGAGTATGATCGCGATTTTCTACAGACTGAACGGCAAGCTGTTGGTTTCCCAGTCTGAAACGGAGCTTTCTAAAATCAGCAGGGACAATGTCCTTTGGATTGACATCCTTTCCCCGTCAGGAGAGGAGAAACACACTGTGGATGAGTTTCTTGGAGAGGAAATCCAGAGCCGCGCGCAGGCTGAGGAGATCGAGAGCTCGTCACGTTTCTCCGAGACGGAGAACGCGATCTTCGCAAACACCAACTTCCTGATGCCGGGACCGGAGGACTATTCGATGGAGGCCGTCTCGTTCACTTTCGTGGGCAATTGCCTGACAACCCTTAGAGATGTGCCTCTGCGAAGCTTCACCGAGCTCCAGCGCAGGATAGTCGCGATGCCTCAGTCCTATCCGAACGGCTACACGGTCTTCGCCAGCATAATGGACCAGCGTGTCGATCTGGACGCGGATATGATCGAGCTTATGAGCAAGGAGATCTCCCAGTACAGCAAGCGAATCAACCAGCAGGAAGACATCGATGAGGATTTCCTCTTGGACATCAACCAGTTGCAGGAGAACACGATGCTCGTGCGCGAGAACATAGTCGACAAGCAGCGTCTGATTTCCAATATGCTCAGGAGCGACAAGTATCCTAAGGATCTGCACAGGCGTTTCTCGGTCCTGCTCCAGGACATCAATTCCCTGATCAACCACACGAATTTCGGTTTCGAGAGGCTTGAGTACCTTCAGGACACGGTTGTCGGTCTTATCAACCTGGACCAGAACAAGATTATGAAGATATTCACCCTTGTGTCCGTGCTCTTGATGCCACCGACCCTTGTGGCGAGCTTCTACGGGATGAACGTTCCTATGCCGCTGATGGACAAGAGCTGGATGTGGGTGCTGCTGCTCGGCGTGATGGTGCTGACGGTCGCTTTGGTGCTCTTCCTCTTCAGAAGGAACAAACTTCTGTAAAATAATCCGGTTTTCTTGTTGTAAATCAGAGGATTTTGCCTATCTTTGCACGCCTTTTGACCAGCCGTGCCGTTCAGGCGTGTCTGGTAGGGCGCAAAAATATTGTTAAACAACTAGTTATCTTTAATTACCATTATGGCAGAAGAAACA
>CAVCRL010000023.1:0-22371 GCA_963604455.1 Lachnospiraceae bacterium
ATCCGCCGATGGCTGACGAGATGCTGCCGGAATGCCGTGTGGGAGGTCTGCCGGAGTTCCAGCGCAGGCCGTTTTTCCACGCGCTCAACTCCAGGGCTGTCGTGAGGCGTTACCTCCGGGAGCACGGACATATTCAAAATGACATCACCGCCATTGTGGCTCACATCGGAGGCGGCATCACCGTGACACTTCACAGGAACGGGAAGGTGATCGACTCGAACAATGGTGTCGGAGGAGACGGGCCGTTCACTCCGGAAAGGGTGGGCTCCTGCCCAGGTTTTCAATTGGTTGACCTATGCTTCAGCGGGGAATATACCAAAGCGGAGATCAAGAAGAAGCTAATGGGGCACGGTGGGGCAGTGGCGTTCTTCGGCACGAATGACCTCAAGGAGATTGTCCGCAGAGGCGAGGCCGGAGATGTCAGGGCGAAAGTCTGGATGGAGGCGTTTGTTTTGAATATCGCCAAATACATCGCTTCCGAGGCTGCCGATGTCTTCGGCAAGGTGGATGTGATCTTGCTGACCGGCGGAGGGGCCTACGGTCGTGATATCGTGGAGGGAATCCGTCAAAGGGTCGGCTTCATCGCCCCTGTTGAGGTCTATCCCGGTGAGTTTGAGCTTCTAAGCCTCGCCGAGCACGGCTACAACATCCTCTCCGGTGAGGCCAAGATTCTGTCATACGACAAAAACGCCCCTGAACCGGATCCGTTCAGAGGCTGAGATATTCAATGAGTTGGAAAATCTTGCGATGCTTCAGGCTGGGCTGATTATGCGGCTGGCTTCTTGAAGCATCCTTTGACCGGCTTGCGGGACATCACGAAATGGAGTTTTGCTCCGTCCTTGATGTCCGAATATCTGACGACAGGAGATGTCAGACGTTCCCCGTTAAGGTAGGCGGCCTTGATGTAAACGGCATCCTTGCTCCAGCCATCCGTGGTCATCTCCAGCGTTCCTCCGTCCGACAACTTGACTTTCAAGCCCTTGACACACGGAGAACCGATGTAATATTCATCAGACCCAGGGCAGAACGGGTAGAAGCCGAGGCAATTGAATATGTACCAGGCGGACATCTGGCCGCAGTCGTCGTTGCCGCTCAGCGAACCCGGCTCATTGCCATAGAAATTGTCGGCGACGTAACGCACCCATTTCTGGCACTTCCAAGGCTCGCCGAACCAGTCGTACAGGTAGGTGACGTGGTGGCAAGGCTCGTTGCCGTGCCAGTAGCCTCCAATGCGTCCCCAAATGTCATGCGCTCCGGGAATATCCTCGGGTAGTTCGATGGTGAACAGGCTGTCGAGGCGGCTCTGGAGCAGTTTCCGGCCAGCTTTCTCGACATATCCGCCGAAATCGTGCGGCACTGTCCATGTGTACTGCATCGTGAATCCTTCCGTGATGTCGCCCCAGCCGTGGACAGAGTTCGGACCCTGATAGGCGATCGGGGCGAACGGATCGCGCCAGTTGCCCTTGGAATCCTTTCCACGCATATATCCGGTCTCCGGATCGATGAGATTCTTGTAGTTCATCGAGCGGTTCAGGAAGAACTCGTAATCCTCCTCGTGTCCCAGAAGCTTGGCCGCCTGGGCTATGCACCAATCATCGTAGGCATATTCAAGTGTCTTTGAGACAGACTCTTTCTCCTTGTCGAACGGCACGTAACCGAGTGAGGTATATTCAGGGATACAGTCGTAGTGAGGGTTGGTGGCGGTGGTCTTCATCGCCTGGAAGGCGCGCTCGTAGTCGAAGCCCTTCACTCCTTTGAGCATCATATCGGCCAGCACCGAGCAGGCGTGGTAGCCGATCATACACCAGGTCTCGCCGCCGTAGAACGACCAGATCGGGAGCATCTTTTCGGCGCTCTTGTCGAAGTGCACGAGCATCGAGTTGGCGATGTCGGCCTGAAGTGGTTTGTTGACGAGGTTGAGGAGCGGGTGGAATGCCCTGTAAGTGTCCCAAAGCGAGAATGTTGTGACATTGGTGAAGCCGTCGGCCTTCCCGATCGTGCCGTCGTGCTCGCGGAACCGTCCGTCAGCGTCCTCGAAGAGGAAAGGGTGCAGGGCGGTGCGGTAAACGCTCGTGTAGAATGTCTCCCTCAGCGCCTTGTTGTCGGAATCCAACTCGTACTTTCCGAGTTCCTTTTCCCAAAGCTCCTCGGCCTCGGCTCTCACTGCTGCGAAGTCCTTGCCCTCCAGCTCCTTGAGATTATTCAAAGCACCGTCAGTGCCGACAGCGGACACTGCGACATCTATGAATATGCTCTCGTCTTTCCCGGTCTTGAACCTTGCGACAGCCTTAAGCTTCTGTCCCCAGGCCTCAAGCGAGCTGCGGAATCGCTTGGTGTTGTAGATCACCGGCTGCCCGTCCTGGAATATGTTGAACTCCTCGATCGGCCTTGAGAATCTGGCGACAAAATAGATATAACGTCCTGGATTCCAGCCGTTGACCACCTTGCTGCCGATGATTGTGCACTCGTCCAGCAGACGGACCGTTGACCAGAGGCAGTCCCATTTCAGGGTGTGGTCGAGGTCGATCATCACGAACGAACTGTCCGATTGCGGGAATGTGAACTCGAATATTCCGCTTCGCTGGGCGGCCGTCATTTCGGCCTTGACTCCGTAGTCCTTAAGTATGACTCCGTAGTAACCTGGCTTGCCCCATTCCTGTGAGTGGTCGTACTTTGACGGCTCCATCCTCGATCCGGTTCCCGGCAGGAACAGGAAATCGCCCATATCCGGGATTCCCGTTCCGCTGAGGTGCGTGAGGCTGAACCCTTGGATGAACGGTTTGGAGTACTTGTACCCCGCCGCGCAGTCATAGTCCTTGTCGTCGCAGTCGGGGCTGATCTGAATCCCCCCGAACGGCACTTGTGGCCCCGGGTACACGTTCCCGAACCCGTCCGTGCCCACGAAAACGTTCACGTTGTCGATCAGTCGCCCTTCCGCGGCCGCCAGAACCGAAAACCCGCACAGCGCCGCCATCCCCAAAAACATTCTCCGAATATTCATAATCTATCTCGTTATTCATTTTCCCCGTAAAGATACCGAATATTTCAAACAAATCAATGCGGATCCTTAACCACCTATTATTGAATATATTCGTAATTCCTGCCAGTCAAATTCAGAGGGCAGCGTTCTGTAACTCGCTGCTGCTCAATCAGTGGGCCGCCATCCTTTGATATTCATCAATTTGTGGAATCGTGCCGGCCCATTCGGCCATAAAATTAATTGTCGTATCTTTACGGAAATATTCAGAAATGGCAAAGAAGAAAAAGACCGCGAAGCAGCAGACGTTCCTTTCTCCGGAACAGTATGTAAGAGAGAAGGCAAGAACCTTGGAGATAGGGGATTGCTTCATCAATGAGGATTACGATGAGTTTGGTTTGGGCCACATTGTGGTGACCAGGCTGCACAAAGGCGGCAGGAAAACCATCGGGGTCTATCTTGTTGACAAATACTGCCTTGGAGTGAAGGACGCTTTCTATCGGTTGAGAATGGATGATGTTGAATATGAGGATTTTATCCAAACAATGAGTAGGGAATATCATCTGAAGAAAATCTCATACAACGAGGCGCACAACCTTATCTATGGCGCGATCGAATTCGCCGATGAGGCCGGGATAGCGCCTTGCAAGGATTTTGCCTTGGCTAAATATATTCTTGAAGAGGACACCGAGGCCATTCCACTGATTGAATATGAATATGGAAAGGATGGGAAGCATCTGCTTGTTGTCGGCAGCCAGAAAGAGGCAGACCGATATCTGCCGGCATTGAGGGCTAATCTTGGGTCGGATTTCAATTACATAATTGAGGATAACCCGTTTGCCGCTCCAGAAGACGAGGAGGAAAGTGAAGAAGAATGCCTTTTCGGAAAGGATTTCTCCCAGAAACTATCTGATTTTCAGAAAGAGTATAATGACGCGATGAAATGGAACCAGCCATATTCGTACAAGCATCCTCAGTATCCAGTCGCTTTGGAAGTTGAGAACCCTTCCCTTCTTCAAATTATTTCCGATCCTGACAATGAATGTCTGTCTGACGCTCAAGTGGATGAGATCCTTTCGTTGCCTCACGACAGTCTAAGAAGGGATCTTGAGAATATCCTTCTGTTCAACATCGGGCTATCCTGCGATGGCATTCCGGAGGAGATGTCATCCAAGCCGTTCTCCGGCGTGATCGGCCACTGCGTGATGCTGCTCGGTGAGGTCGGCAACGATTCTTCCAGTCTGAACGCCGTGCTGGAGGTCATCAGGCAGAATGATGATTTCTTGAACTATCACATTGCAGACAGTTCAATGGAAATCATTGTTCCTACGATTTATAAACTGGCTAAAGACAGGCTCGATGTTTTGATGGATTTTATGAAGGAAACCGGTTTGGAGAATTATTGGAAATTCACTGTCGCCAACGCGGTCGCGCAGATCTCTTTCTTTGAGCCGGACAGGAGGCCTGAGGTCATCACTTGGTTTAAGGAGTTGCTCACGGCCATCAACAGGGATTTCCCTTCGGCGACTTACACCGACGCAATGCTCAATGGCCTTATCGTAAGTGATCTTATCGACATTGATGCGACCGAGCTGATGCCTGAGGTCAAGACAATGTACGACAATGGTTTCGTGGACCTTATGGCTTGCGGGGACTATGCGGAAGTGGAAAAAGCGATGGTCAGGAAAGATCACTCGCCTTCACCTGAAATCAAGCAGGACATAAAGGAACGCTACAATCTGCTACGCAAATGCGTTGAATAACGTCCACAAAATGTTTATAGAAAGCAATCTGTGAGCCACATCGTGGTTCACGGATTGTCATTTATCACGCTACTCTGATCTGGCGAACGAAGCGATTGTCCCATTGTCAACCCCCGTGCAGTTGACAATTACATCAATCGGTGTTCCTGCCTCGAAGAGTTTTCTTGCGATAGAGAGTTTCGCCTCTTCGCGACCCTGCTCCAGACCCTCTTCCCGGCCTTCCTGCAGCCCCTTTTGCAGCCCTTCTTCCAAGCTCTTGCGCACGGCGTATTCCTTCTGCGCCAGGAACGGCAAGCTGGTGACCAGAAAATTCCAATCTGAATCTTCCCTCATATCTACAATGAAAATAATTTTCAATGAATATTACAATTATAAGGAAAGTCTAATCCGTTATTGCACAGGGACCGGAAAAATCAATCTTAGGTTGTGGAATCAAATAATTTCCGCCACAACCAAGGGTCAACGTATTCAGGCGGCAATCCGCGTCTATGACGTGAATGCCGTTTTCACCCCTAATAACATTATAATCGTTCAGATCTCCTATGTATAGTGTTTCAGTCTTGTAGTTAAGGTGCATACCGTAATCCTCTCCTGCATCTTCAAATCCCATATTATGCATAAAACACCATCGTTCTTCAGGCGAAACCGAAGTACCTCTTATGTAAGGTTGCTCGGCCATCACCACAAAACGACCTCCTTGATCTTTTCCATAACCAATGACTTTAAGGGCAGAATAAGGGAAAATGGCATTATGTATAATGATTCTGTCGATAGCCAAGCGAAGCGTATTGTAATGCTTAAGTGAAATTAATTTTCGGACAACAAAATCATTGACATCAAAATATACAACACTTTCAGTGCCCTCGTCTCGTACTTGGCTTATAGATGAGAGGTATAACTCTGGGGCATCAAACCAACAACCGTTGATCCTGGCCCATTTTTCAACTAAAAGCTCTTGGATTCGACCGTCTCCGACAAGATCATCTGTGTCGTAGATCTGCCGAACATCCGACTCTGTCGGAGGACATCCTCTACAGATAATCGCTGCCGCCGTAAGGACTGAAGATCCTTTCGACAGGCCTGACTGTTGCGCTTGTGGAATTCGTTCAAATAATGCGGTGCCATCGTTAACCTTGCGTGTTAATGTTTCCAACCTGCTGAGTGTCTGTGTCGTAAAACCAAGATTCCATATATCCTGATTCAATGAATCAAACAGTGATGGATCGTAGGTTGTCATAATTCTAAAATTTCAGCATTACCTGCAAATATAACACATTATCGGTAATAATCAAACGTTTATAGATAAAGCAAGAATCCGGGCGACCAGCAATAGGCCGTCCGGATTATGTTCTATTCTCTTTATTGTGATTAAGAGAATATTTTTGATTCGATCAGTTATCGGGTGAAGTACATTCCTTCGGCGTTGCTTCCGCTATAGTTAGCCTGATAGATCGCGTCATAACCCGAAGTTGTACCTACATCCAAGGTTGAAGCATCGGCTGACTTGGCTTTGACGCAAGAGATGCCACAGATGTAATAGCTCTTGTTCCCTGTCTGCTGACCGGCACCCGCAAAGACATACTTTAAGGTTTTCAGGTCGGTGGATGTGAACCAGAGCCAATCATAATCATTCGCGGAGAAAGCGCCGGCACCTGGAGCAAACAAGTAATTGCCCCAGGTATTACTCTTGGCACATTCCGGCAAGTAAGCCATATACACTCCGTTACCGGCATCTTGTGCTTTTCTCCTATCGAAGAACACACCGAACTTAAGTGTCATAGCAGTGTAATCAATCTCGGCGGCGGCATCCAAAACAGCATCAAGGAACAATCCTTTTATGCCATAAATGTTAGTGTGCTCGGCACCTGCGTCATCCTTAAGAGTTTCTCCTCCCAATGGCTGTCCAAATGTAACCTTGGTAGTGTTGGAAACGTTCTCGGCGGCCTTGCTATCCTTGCTGCCAGGAATGGTTCCTCCCGGGTTGAATCGCTTTGAATACAGAGTCCACTCGCCTTTCAAATCGGTTGGATTAACCTGTGTGAGCTCAAATGAAGAGCCATTCTTGAAAGTGAGTTTGGCTGTACGAGGAGCTCCGGTAGTGTTGGCGGTCCAAGAAATCTTGCCAGCTTTGCAGGAAAGCCAGTCGTTTGTGAGATCTTCTCCTCCACTATACTTGAAGTCAACCGAAGCGGCGTCATCATTTGCCCACATTGTCACAGGTTTAGCTGAAACGGCAAGCGTTCTTTCAACAGTATAGACCTTTCCGGCAACTATTGAGGCAGCTGGTTTGAACTCTGCGAAATAAGAATCCTCACCAATGGTGACACCTATCTGAGAGGTCAGGTCATCACCGGACCAGACGGCGGCGGAGGCGGAGACTATGCCGTTGGCGACGGTCGCGCCGAGCTTGAGTTCACCTTCCTCGCTCTTGGAGCCGAGAACGCCACCGGAGATGTGGAGCTTGTTGTGGATCTTGCCGTTGGACAATGAGACTGACACGGCGGCCTTCGGATCAACCTCGGTTCCTTCCGGGAGGGCAAGGCTGAACTTGAGCAGACTTGTCTTGTAGGAGAAAGGAATACTGGCGGCGAGGGCGTCAGGGTCTGAGGAAGTCAGATCCTTGAAGTCAACGGCACCATAGATGACCTGGTTGTTCAGGGCCGCGGTGAGATTGGCCTGTGAGCTGATGTCGGACACGATGTCGTCACCACCGTCAAAGTTGGTGGTGTTGGCCGTGTTGGTGAGATAGGCGATGATCTTGCTGGCTCCTTCTGGAATGGTCACCAGCGGCTGGCGGAAGCAAGCCTTCTTGCCATCGAAAGAGATGGTCTTGGCGTCAATCTCAAGCTTTGTCGCAGGGCCGGCGACCGAGTTGTCAGGCTTCGCGAAATATGCCCAGATCACATCGTTTTCATTGAATCTTGCCTTGTAGCTGCCGTCCGTTGCCTCTGAATATGAAAGGCGGGTGTCAGGATCCCCGATAGTGGCGGTGATCGTCAGAGTCTTCGCACCTGTCTCCGGAGCGACTACTTCATTCTCAGCCTTGTTGCAGGCGAGAAGTGAAGCGGCGAGAGCGAATATTGTCAATATTTTCTTGTACATAGTATTATCCTCCAAGATTAAAGTTTACCACCGTTGCCAAGGTCAAGGCCGTCGCCGATGCCAACGTTGCCGGTGAGAGAGAACTTAGGACCTGTGGTCCAGTCATAATAGAATGCCTGTCCGGCCTTGCCGGCGTTCAACGCCTCGACAACATTGTTGTAGTACTTGCCGCCAATCTGGGTTGATCCGGAAAGAGTTCCGTCCTTAGCGGCGGAAAGAACAGTCTCCGGAGCCTTTACCGCTGATGATGTGCCCATTGCGTTTGCGGAAGAGCCTGCAAGATAGTAGGAATAATGTACCTTGTTGTTTCCAAGATTGCCAGCAATGGCACCGACAGTAGCAAGTGCTTCCGCAGGTGTCTCCGCTCCAGCAAGTCCAACCTCACCACCATTGTAGCAGTTCCAGATCTCACCATAGATTGATCCGCCGATACCACCGACATTGGCGCTCTTGAATGAAGCGTCTGAATATTGAACCTTACCGGTGTTAAGGCAGTTCCACAGGTATGCGCCGCAGGTGGTCAAGCCATTTGTCCTGCCGACAATGCCTCCTGCATAAGCACCATTGTCAGTTTCGGTCTTTGTCGAAAGAATATTTCCGGAGTTCTCGCAGTTCCTGAGGTTCGTGCGGCTACCTGTAACTCTACCATTGAAGTAACCAATGATACCACCTACACCATAAGAAGCTGTGATGTCGCCTGTATTCTTACAGTTGTCCACTGGGATGCCGGTCCACGAACCGAAATCATACTGCCAACCAATAATTCCACCGGTATCGCCTTGCTTGTTGGTTACCTTACCGGTGTTTGTACAGTTACGAATCTCGATTCTGTTAGGGGCATTGTTATAGCTATGTGTATAACCCACTATGCCTCCAACTCCTTGGCCATCACCTGTAACCGTACCATTATTGGTACAACGCTCGATGCCATATGATCCCTTGCCGATTTGAACTTGGATGTATCCGGCGATACCGCCGACCCAGCGTCCTTGAGTGCCTTCCTGCACTTCTCCGACGACCTCACCATTGTTCACACAATCACGGATATTTGCGCTTGTAACGCCCCAGCCAAGAATACCTCCGGCCACGCCCCAGTGAGTAGCTACAATCCGTCCTGTGTTCTCGCAACGGTCAATACTGGTCCAATAGTTTGAACCGGAAATACCTCCGACCTTATTCTGGGCCTTCAATGTGCCAGAGTTCTTGCAATCTGAGATAGGCATATTCTGGGCAAAACCACAAATACCACCGGTTCCGTTAGTCCAATTTGATCTGAATTGATTATATATCTTTCCTCCTGATACCCAAATATAGTAGACATCGCCATTAGTCTCAGTTGCGGTGATGCTTCCGGAATTGGAGCAATTCTTTACTGCACCGATATAGCCATATCCGACCATACCACCAGTGCTGCAATTACCGATGACATCACCTGAGTTTCTGGAGTTGATGACAGTACCTGTCCTCAAGGTTCCACTGATTCCTCCGACCGACGTCTTACCGGCGATGCTGCCTTCATTTGCGCAGTTGTCAAATACCAATTCGTTGGCGTTTCCGGAGTCTGACCAACCGGCGATACCACCGATATAGTTACCGGTTGACTTGATATTGGCCTTGTTAACGCAGTTAGTGATCTTTGCGCCAGCGGCCGCATTCACGAGACCGCAGACACCGGCAGCGTCGTCGAATGTGGAGTTGACAGTACCTTCAACGGTCACATCGTGGATATTCGCTCCCTCGGCGATAGCACCGAAGAGGCCGCAGGACCTTTTGGCTGTCTGGTTGATGTTGAGTGTCACGGTCTTGCCGTTTCCGTCAAAGTCACCGACAAACTGTTTCTTCTCGTTAATGGCACCGTCGTAGTAGCCGACAGAAGTTGTGACGGTCTTGATGTTGTCCATCAATTTCACATATTCATCCTTCATATTGTTGCCCTCGTTCACGTAGTAGGCGAACGCAAGGAAGTCGGCGGCGGAGGAAATCTGCCAAGGGTTGCCCTTTGTACCATCACCTGTAAGAGGCTTGAGGTCTGCGCCGATGGTGCCGAGGTCATAGTAAGCGTTGACCTTGAACTCCTTCTCGGAGACTGTGGCCTTGCTTTCGCTTGCGTTGTGAAGGTCAACCGTGACGGCTGTCATTGTCAGACCGGCGTTGTAGGTGCCAGGGATGACAGTGGCGTACAGGCTGTTGCCGTGGTCACCGTTCACATTAACGGTCACGCCCGCGGAATAGTTGTTGCCTTCGATCGTGCTGACAACCGGAGAACCGGAAGTCATATCAACGCTGAAAGTTCCGGCGACATTGTTGCCGTTCGAGTTGATGGCGACAACCTTGACAGGAGCGGCAGCGTCAGGATCGATGTTGAATCTGACAACAGAGGTCACGTTCCTCATCTTAACATAGCGGTCCTTTGCGACGGCGCAGGAGATGTTGGCACTGCCGAACTGTCCGTTCTGCTCGCTTGGAACCTCAAGGGTGAACTTGCCTTCCTTCACCTCCTTGGCGGCGGTGCAAGGATAGACAACATAGATCTCACCTTCAAGAGTGGTGCTGAACTCGAAATATCTCTGGCCGGCGAACTTGGCGTCAACCGCAAGTGTGTCGGACTCGGTTCCGTTGGTGACGAAAATCTTGTCACCCTCAGACCAGACTGTCTTACCCTGTTTGGTGATGTCGGTCCTTGTCTGGGCATCCTCGTCAAAGGAGCAGGTGAAAGTCCTGAGCTCTCCTCTGGTCTGCCCGCCATCGAGAACCTCTTCACGGGCGCAAGCCACTGAAGCTATCGCAAGAGCGGCCACGAAAAGCATTTTTATAGTCTTTTTCATCTTATATTCAATTAAGGATTACTTGTTCCAGTCCCAACCTGGTTTGTCATAGTCCTCTGTACCGGATGAGTTGTCCGGCTGGGTAGGCTCCTCGCTCTTCTTGACCTCGACCTTGAGGATCTGCCAGGTGCCGGCCTTCTTGGTTTCGTCGCTGACGTACTTGAAGGCGATCTGGATGACTGATCCGATGTAAGCGTCAAGCTTGACTTCCTCGGATGTCATAACCTCTGAGCCAAGGGTCTCAGGATAAGAGAATGTGATGGATGCCGGAGTCCAGTCTCCGCCTTCCTTTCTGATCAGGACGGATGTCTGCTGCTTTGCCACGTCGACGCTGGCGAAGTCCCTTACGATGTGGTCGAACACAAGGATAGGCTTCTCGGCGTTCTTGAGGTCGATCTTCTCTGTGTAGAGAGTGGCCTCGGTCGTGTAGTCAGCGTTCTTGTAGCCGGATGCTCTCCAACCTGTCGTCGCGCTCCAAGACCAGATAGCGTCGAATGCGAGCGGGAATACCGCATTGTTGACAATGACGCCGTTCTCAGCCGCCTTATAGTCAGCGGTGTAAGGGAACGCCTTTGTCGCGGCGGTGGATGGATCTGGCTCTGAATATTCATCATACTTTACAAGGTAGGCATAGACAACCTTGCCGCCCTCGTAGTAGCCGATGATCGTGACGGTGCCGCGCTCCTTGACATTGTCAAGCTTGCCGCCCTGGGTGCCGTAAGCGACCTCGGAGGCGCTGAGACCTGCGACCTGAACGGAACCAGTGCCGTCAACGAGGTTGAACGAACCGTCGGATTTGAGGTTCTTCACGGTTCCCGTGAGCTGGAAGCGCTGGTATTTGTAAATGTTGGTCTGCTTGGTCATCGATGCGACATCAATGGTCTGTACCTCAGGAATATATGCTTCCTGATTAACTGTAAGCTTCGATGTGAGTGTGCCGTCAACCTGCTTGAATGTGACGGTCGCGGTACGCTCCACGCCCTCATTCTTGCTGACGGTCACTTTTACAGGCTGGATATCCTTGGAAGGGTCTCCTGCCATTGGTTCAACAGTCACCCAGGACGCTGAATTCTCGGCAGTCCATTCGACTGTCGCTTTGAGGTTGACGGTCTCGGAACCGCCCTCAACCTTGAAATTCAACTCACCTGGATTAACATTTACTGTAGGATCTCCATAATCGGGATCCGTCGGGCCACAAGAAGAGAACGCGAATGTCGCGAGGACCGCTGCGGCCAGTGTTAACAAGTGTGATTTCATTGTGAATAAAATTTGTGATTAGAGATTAATATTTAGTTTCTTACAAAGTACATACTCTCCGAGTTGCTTCCGTTGTAGTTCGCCTGATAGATCACGTCATAGCTTCCGGCTATCGAAGACTTGTCAGTTGAGGTGGCCTTCGGAATCGAGATTCCGCAGATGTAGTATTTCCCGTTGCTGGTCTTCTGTCCGGCTCCATAGTACTGATACTTCATAGTCCTCTGGTCTCCACTGACATTGAACCAAAGCCACTCATAGTTGCTGTCGGAGAAAGCCTTGTCACCAGGAGCGAAGTTGTAGCCACTCCAATAGCCTTCAGAGCATTCCGGAATATAAGCGCAGTACTTTCCTTCAGCTGCCGACTGAGCGGCGCGACGATCGAGGAATACTCCAAAATTGACCGTTTTGGCCTCGTAGTCAATCTCAACACAGGCATCCAAAACTGAGTCAAGGTACAGACCCTTGATTCCGAGGTTGTTGGTGTGCTCCTTACCGGAGGCGTCCTTCAGTGTCTCTTTCTTCAGCGGTTCACTGAACGTCAACACCGTAGTGTTCGCAACATTCTCTTTGGCATCCTTATTATTGCTTCCGTTCAGAGTTCCATTAGGGTTGAACCTCTTGGAATACAGCGTCCAGCCGCCCTTGAAGTCCTCGACGGAAATCTGGGTCACTGAATATGCCTCACCGTTCGGGAGCGCGATGGTCGCCGTCCTTGGCTTGCCGGAGGCGTTGGCGGTCCAGGAAAGTGTGCCATCGGAATATGTCAGCCAATCATCCGAGGCGTTTCCTGTGCCTCCGGAGATTGTCTTGCTTCCTGCCTTGTCATCGGTCCAGAGACTGTTGGTGGCCGCTCCGACAACGAAAGTCTTGGTGAGCGGCTTGGCGGCGGCGTCCCAGGAGTCGTAAGCCTCAAGGGTCAGCTCGTAGGTGCCGTTTGAGACGTTGCCGAGGGAACGGGTCCACTCCTTCTTCATTCCGGAAGTCTTCGCACTCTTGTAGAAGTCCGCGAGAATCTTCTTGGTCGCCACGACAGCACCGCCCTTCTTCAATGTCAGCACGTAATGATGCACGAACTCGTCATCGGTGCCTGCGGCCCATTTCGCGGTGGCGACACCGTCGGCGACATCAACGCTGAGGGTTGACAGTGACGGGGCCGCGTTGGCAAGGCTGCGTGTCGTATGATTGTATTTCGTGAGATGTCCCTTGTCGGATGTCGGATAGGAGGACACGATAGGCTCACCGATGACATCCCTGTTGTAGAAGTCCATCCTCTGCACACGCATATTGCCGCTGGCGTCGAACTGGAGCAGGTTGCCCTGCGAGAAGTCGTTGCAGTCCTGCATCACAGTGGCGCTGGACATATCCTCGTACTTGCCGTTCTCAAGCGCCATATAGCGTACGGACGCGCATCCGAACACGGAGAAGTCGCCCTGCCATACGCTGCGCGGATCATTCAGCGGGAAGTGCAGGTGGCCGCCGAACACAATAGCCTGAGGGTATTTCCTAAGGACAGGAGTCAACGCATCAGTCGCCCAGTAACGTGGGAGAGATGACTCCCAGATTCCACCCTCCTCACCGAGGCGGCTGCCATAGACGGTGTTCTTGATCATAGGATGGGTGAGCACGATTACATATTTCTCAGGCTCGGCCGAGGTGATGGCGGCCAACTGGTTGTCAAGCCAAGTGACGACCGTCGGGTCATAGACTATCGGCTGGTCTCCGTTCGGGGAGACGCACAGGATGTGGTAGTCACCGATGACGCAGTGACGGGCCTCGTACTTTGTCCTCATATCCTGATCCTGGTCCGCCAGGAAATAATCATTCCCGAACATATTCCTCATATAAGCGACATCTGAGACCATTGTGGAGGCCCAAGCATAGTTAGTAGGCACGTCGTGATTGCCGATGGTGTAGATCATCGGGGTCTTCTTCACATCCACCTCGGATTCGAGGGTCGATTTGAAGAGGCTCAACTGAGAGTTGCTCGGGTTGTCGATGAGGTCTCCGACGACGAGGATTCCTGCCATTCCGTTGTCATCATTCTCAAGGGACTTTGCCTTGAGCTGCTGAAGGGCCGACTTCCACTTGTTGGCCTGAGTCTGCTGGTTGATGTGCACATCGCTGACAACTCCGAGCGAAAGCACGATGTTGCTTGCGTCGAAGGTTTTTGTCTTGACCGTCGGCTTCGTGATGACGAACTTTGCGGCGTTATAGACCTTGCCTTTCTCCACCGTGAGCGAAGAATTGTTCTTGGAGTAGCCGATCTCCTTGTCAGCGCTGTTGTAAACCTTCAGAGTGTAGCCCTGTGAGAGTTTAAGACCCGGATAAAGTCCGAACCAATAGGTCTCACCAGGCTTGATGGTCTTCTTCAGCGAAGTCGCGGACTCGAACGTAGGTGTTGTGTTGCCGTTGACATTCTGACTGCTGAAAGACACAAGCATATTCTTGCTGATCCTTTCAGAGTTGTTGCCTTCAAGCACAACATAAGAAGATGCGGGCTCGTCAACCTTAAAGGCGAGGAGCGAGAATATGTTCTTGAATATGAACGTGCCGGAGCCATCCGTGCAGCTTGCCACGGTTACAGTCGGTTTCCCAATGGTGTTGCCATCAATGTTGCCAGTTGACCAGTTGGCCTTCTGATAGCCATCCACTCCTGTGCCCGGAATCATAGCGTAATAGCCTGAGGCTCCGGCAGGAAGAGTTCCGTTTGAGACAAACTTTGCGGTGCGGCCGTCGGATGAGATCCCGGAGGCCTTGATGGTCTCTGTGACAAGTGTCTCGCCATTGAGACAAGCGACCTCGATAGCGTCGCCGTCAGACCAAGTTGATTTGAACTCAGGAGTCGTGGTGTCCTCAAACGAGGCGGTGAACTCAACTGATTCAGGCTGAAGCTCTCCGGCGGAGATTACCTTGCCTGTCGGCACGGTGAGCTTGTCGGAATATTCAGATTTGCTGACAACCTTCCCCGAAGCGTCGTAGGCGGTGACGGTGTACCCCTGCCCAAGCTCGGTTCCCGGGATAAGGCTGATGTAATATGATCCGGCCTCGCTCACATTGACCTTGATGGTTTTCTGTGCCTCGAACGCAGGTTTTGAGGCGAGGGAAACCGAATAGTCAGCCGTGGAGACCGTGACATCGTAGTTCAGATCCTCATCGTTGTTGCCTTTCAGTTCGATGGACTTGACGGAAGCGTCTGAGACATCTACCTTGAGGAACGAGAATATATTCCTGAAACTCAGGGAAGAAGAGCCTTTGCCGCACTTCGCCACCGCGATTGAGCGGGTTGAGGCGGTTGAGGATGAGACTGTCCAAGAGGCCGTCGGGTCACATCCGGTGACTCCTGTCTCAGCGATGAAGGCGTAATATTCATCGCAATCAGCCTTGACGCTTCCTTTCGAGGTGAAGGTGGCGCTTGCCGAAGAGACCGAAGAGGCGGTGATTGTCTCCGATGTGGACTTGCCGTCCTTTACCCCGATCAGATGAATGGCGTCACCCTCGGCCCAGGCTGTCTTGAACGGGGTGACCGCGGAAGCGTCAAGCGTGGCCGTGAATGTGGCGGCCTTCACTTCTGGTTCCGGCTCCGGAGTAGGCTCCTGTTTCTCTTTGCAGGATGTCGCTGCGGAGAGAAGCACAAGAGCCGTGAATATTAGTGAATGATACATTTTCATCAGTCCGGTCATTAGTCAGCCTGCGAAGGAATATAGCCGTAAGGAACCAATTCCCAAAGGTCGATGAATCCATCCTGCGCGTTCCAGGAATCCCTGAACACAATGGCGAGGTAACGTCCCGTGGCTCCGGAAGTGGAAACTACGGACTGTTGCGCATCGTTTGTCGAGAGTATTCCGCTGATGAACGGAATGCCGAAGTGGCCTTCACTCTGATATTCAGCGTCATTCGGGTCGTAGGCCTTGGATCCGACATAGATCACATAGTTCTTGATGTAGCGCATAGATGACGCGGAGTCGTTCTCATAGAATGTGAAGCCGGTGAAAGCGTACTCCTCACCCGGAGAAGCCATTGTGTCGATCGAAAGGATCTTCGGGAACACGAGTCTGTTGTTGTCTGATCTTGAACTGTGCCAGCTGTATGCCGAGCGGTCGAATCTGCCGTCAAAAATCTTTTCCGGTGTGTTGTTACCATTAATCTGACCGTTGGTAACCGCTACATTCCAGCGGCTGCCGTCAAGCTGGTAGGAGATTCCGTCTGTTGATTTCGTCCAGTGGTTCCAGACTGTGTCCTTTCCCGCCGCAGGGCAGAAAGAGGATGAATATTCAAACCTCTTGCCTTTGAGAGCGTCAGGGAAGGTGACCTCGTTCTCTCCCGGTTTCAGAATGGTCTCGCACTCAACCCATTCGTCCTGAAGGTTCTTGTAGCGGAAGCGGGTTGCGACCATCTCGTCCGTGGCTTTTGACATCACGATCTTGGCGTTCCTGCCGTCCATCCTTGCAGAGCTGATGGTGCGCTCTGAGCGTGATACCATCCAGCTGTCACCGTAAGGTGAGACAGTGATCTCGGCGGCGAGGGACTTGTTGCCGACCGCATCGTAGTTTACGATGTCGAAAGTGTAGGACCGGTCCTCAAGGTTTCCGACCTCCATAGAGACCTTTCCGTCAGGATAGTCGGCGTAGTCGATGTTCTGTGAGCTTGCGTAGTTGTCCCAGAAAAGGGTGGCCGTGGTGACGGCTGGATCCATCGGTTTCTCCCAGTTGATGATCACGCTCTGGTACCCTGAGACGGAGGTGAGGTTAAGGGCCTTGGCAGGGTAGTCGTAGCCTCCCTTCTTGACCCATTCCTTATAGATCTCGTCCTGGCCGCCGCAGGAAACAAGCGCGGCAGCGATGCCGGCGGCGGTCAAGATTCCCAATGATATATTCTTAATGCTCATATTCATAGTTATTTAGAATTTAATCCACCACTCGTCCGTAAAGTGTGATCTCGCCGAACTGAACCGCCGCGTTAGCCGCGTCAGGCATTTCCCAGGCCACGTATGAGGTGAGGACGATCCTGAGGTAGCGGAAATGATAGAACGCGTCTGGATAAGCCTCGCCGTCGAGCTCGAAGTCATTACCATTGTTGAAGGCCTCACGGTCCTCCTGGGTGATGACTCCAGGGGTGCCGTCGTCAAGGTAGCCGGACGGCTTGTACTGGATGAACTTGCCGAGACATTTCCAAGAGTCGTCGAAGCCGTGCTCACCGTCTCCGGGAACGCCTGAAGGATTCTGGCTGCCCCAGAACTCGAAGTTGCGGACGTGCGCGTCACCGAAGATCTGCGGATAGTCGATTCGAGGGAGGGTCGCGATACGGCTGAGTTCCACATTGCAGCCAAGGTCGATAGTCAGCCAGCAAGGAAGAGGAGCCTTGTCAACCGCCAAAAAGTGAGGTGATGAAGAATGTCCGGATCCGTCCCAAAGTCCTCTGACCGGATAGTTGTTGTTCTCAGACTGAAATTCGAAAATGTTGTCGTCCTGACTGCACACGGCAGCTCCGTTGTAGGAGAATCCTGTCTTAGGGATCTCTATCTCAGGAAGGGGTGTGAGCACAGTCTTGACCGTGTCCGAGATGTTGCCCCAACGGTCACGGATGTAAACTCCGAAAACAGCCTCCTCCGGAGCAAGGCCACGTCTTGTCAAGGTGACGTTGTCACTCGCCGTGAACAAGGTTGTGACTTCAGTCCACTTGATCTCATTGACAGGCTTGCCGGCGTTGCCAAGGTCGGAATCCTTGAGCAGGCAGACGGCAAGGTCAGCCTTGCTCTCGTTGCCGGTGATCCTGACTTTCACTCCTCCGGCCGCCGCGATCATAGTCGGGGTCACGGTGCGGATCGCAGGCATCTCTGGATTGAACCGGACAACCACTGGCTCGGATTTCTTCTCGTTGACGTTAAACGAGCAGACCTTGATCTCGTGCTCGTCCGTGTCGGCGTAGCCCTCCACCTTGAGGCTGTCAACGTAGCGTGACACCTTGGAGTCAACCTCGACACCACCACGGGTGTAGGTCGCGACCACTCCCTTGATGTTCTTGTCGTCCGGGATTTTGACCCAGAGGATGGCACCGCCGCTTGTCGGCTTGACCTTGGTCACCTCCACAGGCTGCGGAGCCGGGAGATTATTGTCCAGCTGGTCAATCCTGCCGTGGTTGTCCTCGGCGCAACCGAAAGCCAGCAGCAGGGCGGCAATTGATGTAGATGTAAGTAATATTCTTTTCATTTGCGATGTTTCTCTTAACTGTTACCAACCGATGTTCTGCACGAGGTTCGGATTGATCTCGATGTAGCTTGTGGAGATCGGCCAGAAGTAGTCCTTCAGACCGAACTTCTGTTCATAGACGAACTTCTTGACGTAGTAGTCCTCAGGATTCTTGGCTGTGATGTCGAAACCGTATATTCCTTTCTGGTACTCGGCCGGAGCCTCTTTCCATCTGCGGATGTCCCAGAACCTCTGACCCTCAAAGGCCAGCTCGTTCAGACGCTCGCGGTGGATGATCGCGCGCATTCCGACCTTGGTGTTGTAGTAGCCAGGGCTGTTGCTGTAGTTGTCCCAGGCGGTCTTCACATCAGGAATCTTCGCGCGCTCGCGGACGGCGTTGATGTACTTGAACATCTCATCGCTGTGCGCCCCGTTCGGACCTTCGGCCTCGTTGATGGCCTCGGCGTAGAGAAGGTAAAGGTCGGACAGACGGATCATCGGCCAAGGGTACCAAGTCGCTGACGCTCCGATAAAGGAGTTGTTACCCGTCCACGTGGCCTGGATCGGGAAGTGCTTCTTAGGGAAGAAACCGGTCACAGGACCTGTCTGGTTGGTTCTCTTGGCGTGGATTCCACCGACACGGCAAGCCACATAGTGGATGTCGTCCGGCTTGAGGTCGTTGTAGTTGCCAAGCTGTCCGAGCCAGTTGCCGCCATCGAATCCGAGAGAAGAGTAATAGCGCGGCTCACGGTCGAAGTTGAGCTTGATCGTGGTGTAGCCCTTGCAGATGTAATACGCGTGCTGGTCATCGCCTACGCGAAGATCCATAGGGTTGATGTTGGCCCACTCTGAATCGTTGGCGATAGGCAGACCGTGGACAGTATAGAACTGCTCGGCGATCTTGAGCGGAACTCCGATGAATATGTAGCCTCCGAGCATATCGCTGACTCCGTTGAGGATAGGCATACAGAGCCTGTGGTACATATTCATTGTTCCTGAAGGCGACTGGGTGTTGCCCCAGATGAGCTCGCTGTTCCATTTCTGGTTGAACGCGTTGCGAAGAGTGAGGGTCGTCTTGAGGGAGTCGGTCATACGGTAGGTGATGTCCTCACCCTCGTAGAGTTTGATGTTCGCTTCCTCGGAGACAGCGATGGCCTCGCGGCAGGCCTCCATAGCGGCGGTCCAGCGGGCGAGTTTCTCGTCGTCGGTCTTCTCCGGGAACAGTCTGGTTGTTCCGTCCGTGTCAACAAGAGCGGCCTGTTCGGAGTTGCCGTTGAACAGCGGGCTGGCGGCATAGACGGCCACCTTTGCCTTGAAGGCGGCGCAGATGGTTCTGGTGATGCGGCCATATTCATCAACCGCCGGGTTGACGATCGGAAGATCAGGCATCGCCTTGTCCAGAAGCTCGATGATGAAGTCGAAGCATTCATCGATGTTGTTCCTGTGCACACGCACCTCATCGACCGATGAGTCGATCGGGAGGCTCTCGCGGATGATCGGAACCGGACCCCATTTGCGGACGAGGTTGAAGTGGTAGTAGGCCTTGAGGAAGGTGACTTCGGCGATCCACTGGCTCTTCTCGGTCTCTTCCATATCCGGAACCCTTGAGATGTTGTCGACAAGGATGTCGCAGCAGCGGATTCCCTCGTACATCGAGGCCCAGTCATTGGCATAGACGGTGTTGGCGCTCATATTGCCCCTGGCGATGTAGGACATTGTGAAAGGCACACGGCCTGAGGTGTTTGTCGTGGTACGTCCGTAGAGATCCCAATATTCATCGCTTCCCAGCATCGCAGGGTCGCTGCCCATTGATCCGTCAAGGGTCATATAGGAGTAGCAGGTCGCCAGGTACTTGATGGCCGAGGATCTGAGGTTGAACGCGGTCTCGATTGACGGCAGTCCGTCGTCAGGCACCACGTCAAGGAAACTGTTGCATCCGGCGATGCCGAGCATAAGAGTGGCTGCGGCAAAGGCGGAAGCTATTGATTTATTGATGTTCTTGCGCATATTCATAGTCAAGGATTATTTGAAGGTCACGTTCACACCGATGTTGAAGGTCCTCTGGATCGGGTAGTTGAATCCCTCTCCGGCGAGCTCCGGATCCCAAAGCTTGAACTTGCTCCAGCACAGGAGGTTGTTGCCCTGGAAGTAAACTCGGAGGTTGTCGATGTGGATCTTGTTGGTAAGCTTCTGAGGAAGGGTGTAGCCGAGCTCCATCTGCTTGAGACGCAGGAAGGAACCGTCTCTCATCCACCAGGTGCTGACCTGTGTGTTGTTCGTGTTCTCGTAGGCGCTGTACCTTGGATAGAGGGCATAGATGTCACGGTTGTCCTCGCTCCAGTGGCTGTCGGCATAGGCCTGAAGCAACTGTCCGTTGTTCACGAACGGAGCCGTACCATACCTGTTGTAGGTAGTGTTGTAGGCGCTGGAGGCATCAATCCAGAAGGACTCGCGCGCGAGGCCCTGGAAGAACACCGAGAAGTCGAAGCCCTTGTGACCGAGGGAGACACCGAATCCGTAGATGATCTCCGGGGATGTCGGATAACCGATCGGCACCATATCCGCGTTTGTGATCACACCGTCGCCGTTGACATCGGTGTACTTGATGTCACCACCACCGTACTGGCTACCGAAGGCGGCCTGCGAAGGGCTGTTGGCGGCGTCCTCGTCATCGATGAAGAGACGCTCGGCGATGTAGCCCCAGGTCTGCTTGATGGAATAGCCGGCGTGCTGGCGGTATGATTCAGGATAGGTCGGCTCCTCGTAGATGTCATACTTGCTCGTCGAGTAGGTGAAGTTCGCCCTCGCGGATGCCCAGAGACCGCTCGCCCAGGCCTGCTTGTAGTCGGCCTGGATGTCGATACCTTTTGCTCTCGCTTGACCGATGTTACCATAGACGGCTGCCTGAAGTCCCATCGTGTTCGGGATGTCGGCGCGCCGCATAAATATGTCGGAGCGGCGCTCGGTGAAATATTCAGCGATGATGTCGAGTTTCTTGAAGAGTCCCAGCTCAAGGGCGTAGTTCGTCTTGTAGGACTTCTCCCAGGTGATCGCCTCGTTGGCATAGCGCACGACGTCGATTCCGGTGTAGCCGACGTCTCTGAGCTGGCCGAATAAGGCGGACTTGCTCGTGCTGTTCATATTCATTTCCGACAGGTAGTAGAAACGGTTCGAGCTTGAGCCGATGTTGTCGTTTCCGACAAGACCGTAGGAGTAGCGGAGCTTGAGGTTGTTGACGTACTTGGTGGCAGGCTTGAACCACTTCTCGTTGGACATCATCCACGCAAGACCGGCTGAAGGGAAAAATCCCCAGCGGTGGGATTTGTGGAAACGCTCGGAGCCGTTGTAGCCGAAGTTATATTCAATGAAATACCTCTTGTCGTAGCCGTAGGTGAAACGTCCGGAGAGTCCGGCGTTGCGTGAAGGCAGGGACAGCTGGAGGGAACCTGCGTTGGCGGTCAGGGACTCGCTCGCGGTGAGAACCAACAGGCCGGTCACATCGTGCTTGCCGAATGAGCGGTTGTAGTTCAGGCGGGTCTCGGAGTACATTGTGTTCTTCACCGTCTTGCCGCTCTCTGAATATGTCAGGTAGTCGGTACCGTTCTCGTTGATTCTTCTCACGTGGTACTCTCCGGTGTAGGAGTCATACCTGTCCAAGGTGTACCAGTAAGGGTTGAACTGACGGTTGACGGTATATTCAGAAAGCCTTGTGAGGTTGAACAATGTCATAAAGGTCAGGCCCTTGGTGATGAACTTGAGGTCCTGGTTGAGCTCTACGGCGGCGATCATCTGGGAACGCTGGTAGTTCTTGTAACCCTTTACAAGGTTGGCGTAAGGGTTGATGTAGGAGCCGTCCTCGTAGTTACCGAACATAATGTGCTGGATTCCGACGTGCTCGTCGTCAACCGGGTAGTAGGCCGGGAAGAGCACTGGGTCGGAGTGCATAACCTGACGGTACACGTCGCTACCTCCGTTGAGAGGTCCCTGATAGTCACGGAAGTTACCGGTCAGGCGGACCGCCAGCTTCGTGGTAGGGGTGACATTGATGTCCACGTTGGAGCGGAGGGTGTAGTTCTTGTCGTCGATGTTGTTGTTGAAGCTGTTTCTCTTATCGACCTTCAGAATACCGGTGTCCTCGGTGTACGCACCGGACACATAGTAGGTCGCAACCTTGCCTCCACCACGCGCTGAAACGTTTGCGCGGTAGCTTGTGGCAAAATCCTTGAAAAGCATATCATACCAATCGTTGGCAGGATAGATGA
>CAVCRL010000024.1:0-5096 GCA_963604455.1 Lachnospiraceae bacterium
GATGCGTCATTTTCTGATAAGTATAACAACCTTTCTGACTATTCCAAAAGAATGGCTGCGGATTTGTGTCCGATAAATGACAATGGGCGTTTTGGCTATCAACACGTAATCTGGACAAATGAGTTTATCGAGGCTTTCGGAAAGACTTTTGAACTTGTCCCTGGACTGAGCCAAAATCTGATAGGAAAATCCGACGCGGAGAATTCTCTTGCATCTTTTGCAAGTAACCATCACAGACCGAAGACTATGATGCAGGCATTTGTCACTATGGCTGATTGGTGGAGTGCCGGAATAGATAGAACCGATCCTAAAACTTTTGAACTTCAGGAATATAACGACACTATTAATTGGGGAAGACAACGATATAAACAAATACCATTATTTTCCATATTCAATAAGATCAATGGGGGCGATTATCAGTCTGCTTTTGGTTTGAATGCTTTGTCAATAGATGAGAAGGAGTTCTTTCCTAAGCAGATAAAGAGCAATGCGGATGGTATAAACCAGGCAGGATATAAAGAACTATGGGATGGATTTGTTGACGAATTCAAGAATCTTCCCACTGACTCTTTTGATGGTTTTGCTGAGAGTTTGATATATTTGTTAAAAAAGTATACCTGGTGTATTCCATCCAATACGATGGATATGTCAAACGTAAGTTTGTTTGAGCATTTGAAAACAACTGCGGCATTTGTTGATTGTTTATATTTATATTATCAAGACAATAAAGATGCTTTCGAATGGAGTAATGGAAGGCTTAACTTGCACGAAGGGGCCAAGCCTGTTATTCTGTTAGGTGGAGATGTGTCAGGAATACAAAAGTTCATATATAATATTTCGTCCAGAAAAGCAGCCGTAAGTCTAAAAGGACGTTCCTTTTATCTCCAACTACTGATAGATTCTGTTATACAAAGAATCATAACACATCCTGACATAGATTGCACTATTGGGCAAGTTGTCTATTCTTCAGGAGGTAAGTTTTATATGCTCTTGCCGAATACTGAAAAAGTACGAAATGCAATACAAGAATTGAATGCCGCTTTTGAGAAGGAACTATGGGACGAGCATTATGGACAGCTTTTGCTTAATATGGATTATGTTCCATTTGCCTTTGACCATAGGTCTAAGCGTATTATTTTTGAAGGTAGTGAGCAAGGTTCCAGTATAGGAGATTTGTGGAAAATGGTGGCAGATAAATTAACATCTTGTAAGAACCATAGGTTTAAATCCTTGTTGGTTAATAACTTCGATAATATGTTCGAGCCACAAGAAATTTCTCTTAATGATGATGTGTGTGTTGTCACAGGCATCGAAGGCAAATGCGTCCCTATTGAACCTGGTAATAAGGATGATAAAACGTTCGTACTTGAGTCGGTAAGGGATCAGGCTGTGTTGGGAAACGCGTTGAAGGGGATGGACTTTTTGTTGACATACAAGGAAGGTGATAAATCAAAATACCTTTCCAATAGATCAAAATGTAACGTTGGAATCCTACAAGTTTATAATTATCTTTTTAATAAACAGGAACTTGTAAAGGATAATGCTGACTTCCGTAGTATTACATCAGCGGATGTCAGCCGTGTTAAGATGATTAATAAACTCAACTTTCTTGATGCACAAATCAAGGGACAGAAAGTCAGTTACGGTTTCCAGTTTTATGGCGGGAATAAACAAGCACAGCTAAATGGAGAAAACAAGACATTTGAACAATTAGCTGATGGAGCGTATCTTGGAGTTTTGCGGATGGACGTGGATGGCTTAGGATCTATATTCATAAAAGGTTTGCCTGATGATGCTAAGAGTTTTGCTGCATATTCGACTCTGTCTTTTATGTTAGATTACTTCTTTAGCGGTTATTTGAATACCATTCGTAATTCGGATCAGTTTAAGGATGATGTCAATATACTATATTCGGGTGGTGACGATGTCTTTGCGGTAGGAAAGTGGGATAAATTAATTGATTTTGCAGAGTCTGTCCGTAAGAATTTCGCAAGATTTGTTGGCCGTGAGGACATTTCCATTTCTGCTGGAATCGTTTTCGTGGGTGATAAATATCCTATAGCTAAAGCCGCTCAATTGGCAGGTGATGCCGAGGATAAAGCAAAGGCTTTTGTTTTGAATAATGGACGAACAAAGAATGCTATAACAATATTCGGTGAAAGTTTGTCGTGGGATAACGAATTTGATTTTATTAAAGAGTATAAGGATAAATTTTTAAATCTTATTGAGCAATATGAAATGCCGAAATCAATTCTCCACCGTTTAATACATTTATACTTTAGGATGAAGAAGAAAGATATGAGTTATTTGTGGCATACAGTATATTTTCTGAAAAGGTTTTCAGAAGGGAAACCTGAAAAGGTCATTGAGTTTTGTCGTGATTTAAAGGTAAAACTGTGTAATAGTAGAGCTTATGAGTTGATAGCCGTTTCTTCTCGGTGGGCTGAGTTAGAATCTCAAAATACCATATAGTTTAATCATATAAGATGCTGATATCAAAATAATATTAATATGAGATACCCAGAACAGAAATTGGAAAAATCTTGGATTTATCAAGGCATAACACAAGATGTAGTGTTATGGGCAGACTCGTTTGGCGAATATCTTTGCCAAAACGATGGTAACAAGAAACCTTTAACGACTGGCCAATTACGGAAGTTTTTTGGAGAAGTTAAACGGATAGAGGCTAATATTGATGGAGATTTAACTGGTGTAATTATGTTAAAGCCTCTATTGGCGTATGCAGTTGGTAGAGACAAGAATAATCGAGGTGTAAATTGTTCTAAAATAGAAGAGTTCGCAAAAGAAATTAACACCGGCATTGATGCTGTTATTGAAGGGAAAGAGGGTGACCGCAAGTTGTATTTCAAAAATTTTGTGAAAATATTCGAGGCTATAGTAGCATATCATAAATTTTATGGTGCGAAAGAAAATTCCAGATAATTATGAGACGATTAGTGAAAAAAATTAAAGTGTCCACAAGAATGGAACTTATAAGTGGCCTTCATATTGGTGGTAATGATGCCAATGTGGAAATAGGTGGCATTGATAATCAGGTGATTAAATTGGCGACTAAAAAGGATCAGCCATATGTTCCTGGTAGTTCTCTTAAAGGAAAAATGCGTTGTCTTTTAGAGCAAATATATGGTATAAGTGTGATAGGTGGAGGAAATGTAAGTTATGAGTCTAAGTCGGAAGATTGCAAGAGACTTATTTCATTATTTGGGTTCGCAAATGATAATAAGCCTGCAAAATTAATAGTAAGAGACTCGTATCTTAGCCAAGAATCTTTGGATATGCTCACTGATGCTCAAAGTAGTTTGGATATGCCATATACAGAGAATAAATATGAAAATTCTATTGATAGACTCTCTGGCAAAGCGACAAATCCTCGTCAAACTGAGCGAATCCCGGCGGGAGTATCATTTGATATAGAATTTATTATGAACATATGGGAGGATGATAATGAGAATTCTATGAAGGAACTCCTAGAGCAAGGGATCTCAGCTTTGGAAAACGATTATTTAGGAGGAAATGGATCTAGAGGATATGGTCAGATTCGTTTTTCAAAAAGGGTTTATACTGATATCCTGTTATGAAAACCGTAAAAGCAACTATTTATAAGTTGCATTTTACATCTCCACTCCATATAGGTGATAATCGTAGTGATTACGGTGTGAGCCTGAAAACAATTCAGTCTGACACAATGTATGCTGCCGTTACTTCTTGTTTGGCCAAGTTAGGTGAGAATATCCCTGAGGGCGGAGATTTAGGATGCACGATTAGTTCATTGTTTCCGTTTTATCAAGAGAGAAAAGATACGGAAGCTGTTTACTTTTTCCCGAAGCCGTTAAAACATTCACTACCGAGATTGAATGATCTAACTAATGCCAAGAAAGTCAAGAAAGTTGTTTGGATGGATCTTGATTATTTCAAGAGAACGATAAACGGTGAATCTCTGTTCGAGGATGAAAAAGATATAGATGCAATAAAAAGAGATTATTTGACTGATAAAGTTATAGCGGACAATTTCATATCATCGCAGGTGTCACCACGCGTGACGGTTTCTCGTTTAGGAAATGAGGATGCTATTCCTTTTTATATGGATAGAATATACTTTAAGGATTATTCTGGGTTGTTTTTTATCATAGAGGGAGACTCGACCTTATTTGAGAAGGGGTTGAGACTTCTTCAGTATGAGGGCATTGGGACCGATCGAAATGTGGGAAATGGCTATTTTGAATATGAATCGTCGACAATTGAGTTAAGCATTCCAGAAGTTAGTGACAGTGCGATGTCATTATCAATGTTTATTCCGGAGAATCAAGAGCAATTGAAGGATATGGTACAGAGTGATCAGGTTGCCTACGACTTTGTCAGGCGCGGTGGTTGGATTACTGATGCTCCTTATAATACAATTCGTAAGAATGTGATCTATGCGTTTACCCCGGCCTCGGTCTTTGACTTGAAAATATCTGTTCCTCAGTGTTTGGGGAAAATAGTCAACCTTTGCCCCGACATCTCAGATGATATCGTGGAATCCAAAGGTCTTGAAAGGCTATCACATCCGATATGGCGTTGCGGACGATCAATATTCATTCCTGTTAAGCTTTGACAACTATGCCGGGTATTAATGATAAATATAATATCGCTCTTGAAGTTTTGACTCCATTATCCATTGGCGCCGGAGCCGAGAAAGATTGGGTAAAGGGTATGGATTATGTGGTTAATAATAATAATCTATACAAAATAAATTTGGCCAAAATAAAGAAAGCCGGGTTTGACCTCAATTTGTTATGTACATACTTTGCCAATAAAGATTCTGATAGCATAATAAATCTTGTTGGAAATAGATTGTCTGATGTGTGTGACGGTAATCCTATGGATTTGCCTGTTCAAACTGACAATGATATAAAAGCCTTTATCAAAAATGAACTTTCAGGAAAACCAATAGTGCCGGGTAGTTCTCTTAAGGGAGCCATAAGGTCAATTCTATTTGAATATTTCAAGGATCAAAATGAGGATGAGGAACGCCGTGTGTTCGGAAATCCTAATGATGGGAATGATTTTATGAGATTCGTTAAGTTCTCGGATAT
>CAVCRL010000024.1:5370-15418 GCA_963604455.1 Lachnospiraceae bacterium
ATTAATGAACATACAAGGAACTATTTGATAAAAGAACGTTATTTTTTTGACACATATCAAGATCGTGAGCAATATTCAATCAGAATCTTGAGTTGCATTGAACGATTGATTAAGCAGATTCCTGAGGACAATTCATATTGTATATTTAAGATGTCTGTTGGATCTGGATTTCATTCCATAACAGGAGATTGGCAATTCGATGATTATTCCATCAACGGCGTTGAAACTAGAGGACCTGTTTCACGGGGATTATTAGATGGAAGAAAATCAAGTAAATCAAGAAAGATTGCTATTGATGGGAATGATTTTTCATTAATGGGTTTTGTCAAGATGTCTTTGGCTACTGATGAACAGATAACTGCTTACAACTGTAAAAAAGACGCTGAACGCCAGCAGGCTATTTTGATGATAGAAAATGAAAAGCAAATCCGTGAAGATGCCGAAAGAAAGCAGGAAGAAATACGAATAAATAACGAAAGATATGATGCTCTGTTATTAAAAGCGAAGGATTCATATATAGATGGTAATTACAGCGAGGCATTATCATTCTACAAAGATGCTTTTTCAATAAAGCAAACTTCTGAAATTGAAAATATAATCAATGATATTATAAAAGATATTGAGCGTAAACAATTGATTGATCAATCAAAACAAAAAGATGAAAAAGATCGGCAAGAAAAAATTGCTTATGGCCTAAAAGTTTTGGATGAACTCAACCTCAAAGGTGAATATAAGGTAAAAGTCTTTAAGAATGTTGAGGATCGAGTAAAAGATTGGCTAAGAAAGTCTAAAAATGTAGAATTGCCATCAGAACAGGACACATATTTGATGCAAACATTAAAGAGAATTTATGCGTTAGCAACCAAAGAACGCGATAAGGTGGAATGGAATACATTAGACTCGGTGATATGGAGTACTGTATCTAAATGGTGTGGTACAAAAAGAACCAAGATTATTTTTGACTTTGTCCATCAAGACTGATTTGCGATGCATAAGACTCGTGTGCTTGTCGTAAGATATGATAACCATATCTCCCAATATGAAGTTCCTCTTTTTCGTGGTGCCGTTATAGGCTCGATGCGAGGAGCTGCGAATGAACTGTATCATAATCATACCGATGATTCTGTTATGTATCGCTATCCTAAAATTCAATATAAAAGGATAAACAAATATGCGGCAATCGTTGCTGTTGATGAGGGGGTAGATATCATTGGACAGTTTTTATCTTCCGATAATGCTTGTTTGTTAATTGGAGAACGTAAAGAGACCTTTGTCGTTAAAGACATTAAGGCAGATCAATATTTGGTTCAGGAGTGGGATAGCACATTTGAATATTATCTTCGAAAATGGCTGCCGCTTAATTCCGAAAACTACAAGGAATATGTCAATATTGATGAAGTATCAGAAAAAGTCTCCTTTCTTGAACGCATTTTGATTGGGAATATTCTTTCTTTTGCTAAAGGTATAGGTGTGACACTTAAGCCAAATATTGAATGTAAACTAACTTCAATGACAGCTCCAAGGCTACAAAAGTACAAAGGGGTTAAGATGATGGCATTTGATGTTAGTTTTAATGCAAATGTCTTGCTTCCTGATTATATAGGAATTGGTAAAGGTGTTAGCTTAGGTTTTGGTATTATAAAGAGGAAGTCAGAAAATCTTGTTAATGTGTAACAATAAAATGGGGCGTTAAGCTCCATTATTTGTAGTATACTCAATTATGAAAAAGAAAGTCTACATTACGATTCTCGGAAAGGAAGTGTTGCCTGTTTATTATCCAATAGAAGTTTTTTCAGTAACAGAAATTTATGTTATCGGAACTGAAGAAAATCATAATGGGAATGTATATGCAAACTTGGAAAATTATTGTAAATCACAAGGATACGAAATCCATTTTGTGCAAGTTGAGGCATATGATATATTATCCACAATGACTGAATGTGAACGAATTCACTCAATGTTCGATAAGGATACTGAGTTTTTGTATAATATTACAGGTGGAACCAAGATTATGGCTTTGGGCGCATACCGCATTGCCATAAATAATAATGCCTCAATTATTTATACGAATTCAAAAGAGTATATTGACCTTAACACATATGAAACTAAGCATTTGTCATGTCGCCTGAGTAATGAAGCTATTTTTAAGTTACAAGGTCAAGAGCTAAAGAGTTATACAAAGTGGGACAATTCGAATGAACACGAGAGCATAATAGCTTCAAGAATGATACGCACATTCATAATTGGTCATTACTATGAATATAAAGAATTAAGTGACCATTTCTGGCAAAATCCAATAATCCCAAATTCATATCAAACACGCTCTTTAAGCTATTCGTTCATTGATGGGCAGCTGCAGGTCGAAAAAGAAGGAAGGGTAATTCTATCAATCTATAGTTCAAATGCGAAAGAACTATTATTCAGAGGCCGTTGGTGGGAGTGTTTAGTTGCAGAAGCGATCTCAAATTGGTCGAAGGGACAGTATGAAATATGGCACAGCGTGGTATTCAAGACAACGAACAGTACGAATGTGCATCAACAGTACAACATTCTTGATAAAAATGAGGTTGATATATTGGTGAATATTGGCAATACTATCGTTTTTGTCGAGTGCAAGTCGGGTTCCTTGACTCAGAACGAAATATTTAAGATGGATTATATAAAAAAAACGTATGGGAGTGACAAATCGAAGAGCGTGTTAATTACATTTAGACCTCTAAATGCGGACTTAATGAACAAAGCGATTGAATCTAGAATCTCTTTCATATCTCCTAAGAAACGTGAACAGGATGTACTCCAAATCATTCCAGACAAAATGGACGAAATCGTAAATTCATTAACATTATAAGACAATGGGTAGAAAAGTCTTTTTATCAGTTTTAGGGACAGGTTGGTATAATGAGTGTGAATATGTTGGCGGCAACAGCAGAACCAAAACGAAGTTCATTCAGGTAGCGACATTGAATGAAGTCGATGCTCAGGATTGGTCGGAGGATGACGTTGTGTACATTCTTGTGACTCAAAAGGCTAAAAAAGAGAATTGGTATTTGGTTAATGATGAACGGAAAAGCCGTAATGGTGAGGTTCGGAAATATATAGGCTTGGAAAAAGCGATTATGTCCCTTTCGCTTAAATGCAAGGTGAATACCGTGGACATAAAAGACGGAAAGGATCAGAATGAAATGTGGGACATATTTAATAATGTGTACCAATTGCTTGAGACTGGCGATGAATTGTATTTTGATTTCACACACGGTTTCCGCTATCTGCCAATGTTTATTCTGGTATTCAGTAGCTACGCTAAATATTTGAAAAATGTCTCCATCGCACATATGTCGTATGGCAATTTCGAAGTGGAAGACGAAGAAAAGCCGATAATGGATCTGATGTCTCTGGCAACTCTTCAAAACTGGACATCAACGGCAATGTCATTCACTGAAATGGGACGTGTAAAAAGTTTTGCGGCCGCGATATTGATGAATATTAATGGCTTTGCGAAAGATGCCCGAATGACTGTAAAACAACTGGGGAGTCGTCTTATCCGATTCGAAGGACAGATTGAGACTTGTCGTGGCATCGAAATAATGAAAAGTGGGGATGCCGCTCAGATAAAAGCACTTATACAGATTCTGATTAATAAGAATGTTTTGCCTGAGCCGATAAGGCAAGTCTTGTTATCGATAGAAAAGGAAGTTAGTTCATTTGTGGATAATTCTGAGTTGAATTCTGAAAAGTCCAAAAGGAACATAATTTCAGCATTAAGATGGTGCAAAAAATATGGTCTTGTCCAACAAGGCTATACTTTGTGTCAGGAAGGGCTTATTACTGTGGTTTGCGACAAATTTTCTGATTTGAATCCATACACAAATGAGAAAAAAAACGAGAGTAATAAAAAATATAGAGATTTCTGGAGTTCAGTATTTGGCATTAATTCCGAATCGTTGCAGGATGAGTCTAAGTGGGGAAGGGGATTGTCTGAACACAAAGAATTAACTCGTTCTGTATTTTCGATGGACTGGGTCAAGCATACAAGAGAAGTATATAATGGTTTGACTCAAAAACGTAATCAGGTAAACCACGGTGGTTTTACCGGAAAGATGACGGAGAAGACAATTCGGGATGATTTTGAAGATACAATTGACTCTTGTATAGCTCTGATGGAGCAAGAAATGATTGCTCCTTCGATTAATAGTCACAAGGAAGTTGTTCCTAATATATTCTTAAATGTCTCTAATCATCCTTTGGAACAATGGTCTTATGAACAGAGAGAAGCAGCGCGGGAGTATGGTATATTGGAAGAGATGCCATTTCCGCCGGTTTCTCCCGAATTGACCAAGCCTGAGATGGATTCTCTGATAAAGTCTCTCTTTTTACAAATATCAGATAGAATTTCAGGCAAAAACGCCACTGTGCACATAATGGGTGAGATGACGTTGACATACGCATTGGTCAGAAGGTTGCAGGCGGCCGGGATTAAATGCGTGGCATCCACCACGGAAAGATGCGTTAAGGAATATGATGACGGCACGAAAGAGTCAGTCTTTAAATTTGTGAGATTCCGGGAATATGAAAGCTAACGGGCAGATTGAATTGAATAGGGGACAGGGCATCGCTTTTAATAGGATAAAGGGCTTTGTCTCAAACAAGGACGCGTCGGTTTTCATCCTGAAAGGTTACGCCGGGACGGGGAAGACAACACTGATCCGTTACCTTGTAGACTATTTCAGGAAGGCGCATATTTCCTTCCAGCTTTTGGCTTCAACGGGCCGTGCGGCAAAGGTTTTAAGCAACATTACTCGGGAGGATGCCACTACGGTTCATAAATGCATATATAAATATCAAGGGTTTAACACTGATTTTGATAAGATTTTAGGACCGGACAACAAGCCCTTGGATGTGGATGCATTCCTGTATCTGTCTTTCGGTTTGTCGCAGAGAACTGCTTTGCCGATTGATGTTTACATCATTGATGAAGCATCTATGATTTCTGACGTGAATTCTGAAATCATCACGCAGGCGAAATTCGGTACGGGAAAGCTTTTGTCAGACTTGCTAAGTTACGACAAGAAAGGACATTATATATTTGTCGGCGATCCTTGCCAATTGCCTCCTGTCAATCAAAAGGAGTCTCCGGCGTTGTCCATAGAATATTTTCGTCGCAATTTTAACATAAAGGCAGAGGAATATTCTCTCACTGAGATAATGCGACAAGAGGATGATAACGACATCATAGAGACATCCGCGCTTGTACGAGAGTTTTGTGCTGAGGCTCCCGATGACGCAAGTGCTTATGCAGGCAATAAATGGTGTTGCTGGCGGACTCTTCCATTCCGTGGCCGGAATAATATTGTCTTGTTGGATTCACCTGAATCTATGGTGAATCAGTATGTTGAGAAAATCCGTGGCGGCAAATATGAGAATGCGGCATTTATATGCCGCTCAAACAGGCAATGCACTGAATATGGATTGAGATTCAGGGCAGCATTGGGATATTCCGGTATTTTGAAACCGGGAGAGTTGCTTCTTGTGACTCAGAATAATCTTCTGACTTCATTGCGTAATGGTGACCTGGTTCGTGTGATAATGGTTTCGCCTTCGTCAGAACAGAGGGCAGGATTGACTTTCAGGACTGTGGAAGTTGAGGAACTTTTTACTAAGAATCGTCACAAACTATTTATGATAGAGGATTTACTGCTTCAACAGTCAACTAATCTGGGAGCGATTCAACAAAAGGCTTTATTCATTGATTTTGCTGTCAGAATGAAAAAAATGGGGGTGAAGCAGCATACGCCGGAATTTGATAATCAGATGATGAATGATCCATATTTGAATGCCCTCAGGGTCGTGTTTGGATATTCATTGACTTGCCATAAGGCACAGGGAGGGGAGTGGCCGGAGGTGTATGTGATGTTTACAAGGAATATTATGGCCAATCCGCTCAAAGAAGCGTACAAGTGGACCTACACGGCTATGACACGCGCTCGTAAAAGGATGTATCTTGTAGACGATATATATGTGGATGGGTATCACAGATAATATACGAATATACTTATGGAGCTGGTTCTAAACACATTCGGAACTTCGTTGTCACGGGACAATGAAGGATTTGTCATAACTAATCACGATGGGAAGCAGAGGATACCGGTAGCTGGGATCAAATCTATCCAGATAAGCCGTGGAGCGCAGATCTCCAGCGATGCGGTTCTGCTCGCGATGGAAAACGAGATCGAGGTGTTGTTTATGGACAAGTCCGGCAACCCGATCGGAAGGATATGGAGCCCCAAATATGGATCCGTCTCCACTATCCGTAAAGGTCAGATCACATTCACATTCGGCAATGAGGCTGTGGCTTGGATAAAGGGTGTGATCTCTAAAAAGATTGAGAACCAGCAGGCTATGCTCCTGATGATGAATGTCTCTGATGCCAGGTTCTTGCAGGCCAGCGTCAACAAGTCCATCAATCGTCTTGAGGATTACCGGGTAAAAGTCAAGGCTCTGGAAGGGGATATCGTAAGTGATATATCCGCCACACTGAGAGGGTGGGAGGGCGTTGCCTCAAAGATATATTTTGACACAATCAATCTTTTTCTTCCCGAGCGTTATCGCTTTGAGAAAAGGACACAGCATCCTGCGATGGATGTCGCGAACGCTATGCTGAATTATGGATACGGGTTATTATATGGAAAGATAGAGGGCGCGCTGATCAAGGCTGGAATAGATCCGTATGTCGGAGTTATGCATCGTGATGATTATAACCGTCCGGTGCTTGTTTACGATGTCATAGAGATATTCCGTGTCTGGGTTGATTATGTGGTCATTTCACTTCTTTGCCAGAATGTTGTCTCGGAGGAACATTACTCTGTCAACCCTGACGGGTCATATTGGCTGGAACCTTTGGGGCGCAGGATGCTCATACAGTCTGTCAACGACTATCTTGATGAGGTTGTGGACGATCGCGGAAACCAGCGAAGCCGGTTGACAAGGATTTCTCTTTATGCACAGAATCTTGCTCAGACATTCAAAAAATACGCATAGCCTATGATATCCGTTGGAACCAGTGTGAGAAATAACACAGAGCCTTTGAAAAAAGTGACTCCTGAGTACTTGTATAATGCTTTAAGAAATCCAAAACCGGAATTAGAGGCTCGTATCCGCCAACTGCGTGTTGTTCGTCAACTGAATGAGTCGCAATATGCTGCGCTTAAGGTTCAGTTGCCATATTTCGTGTGCGCCACATTCAATCCTCCGTTAAGAAAAACGGACAATTTTGCCTATACGCAATATTTTGTGATTGATATAGACCATATTGGCTCGAAAGGACTGATCCTTGAAGATTTGAAAAACAGAATTGCTTCCGATTCAAGGACAATGCTTTGTTTTGTATCGCCTGGTGAGGACGGACTCAAGGTGATAATGAAGCTAAAGGATAAATGTTATGACGCTGGAGTATATTCAATCTTCTATAAAAGATTTGTCAGTGACTTCAGCTCTCAGTACGGACTGCAGCAGGTTATTGACGCGAAGACAAGTGATGTCGCAAGGGCTTGCTTTATGAGCGTTGACCGTGAGGCGTATTTTAACCCGTACTGCGAGACCATCGAGATGGGGAAAGTGGTTGATTTGGTGGACTCCTCAGAACTTCTCAGACAGAAGAAAGAAGCTGAAAAAGATGTTCAGGCATTGATGGCTGAGAGCGATGTCACGGAGGATCCACTTCCTACGGATCCCGGTGATGACGCTATGGCGCAGATTCGGCAGTTGTTGAATATGAAGCCTCATAAAGCTACGATTGAAAAGGATGTCTATGTGCCTGACATATTGAACAATCTGGAGGAAAGCCTGAAGGAATATGTCAATGATATCGGCTTTTTGGTCACGAGCGTGATGAATATTCAGTATGGGAAGAAAATCAAGGCTGAATTGGGTTTGAAGAAGGCTGAGGTGAATTTGTTTTATGGGAAAAGGGGATTCTCGGTGGTTATTTCTCCTCGTACCGGAACCGACGATTCCTTGAATAGTCTTCTTGCAGAGACTGTCGAGGCTTTCATTAATGAGCGATAACCAATGCCAAGGGCAAAGAAACCTCCATTGTCATTTGTGGAGCAGATGAAGAAGCTGATCGCTTCTGGCATAAATGACAGTCCAAAGATTGTCGTGAAAGATGATAGTGATGCCTTGACTCCACTTGAGGAGAGGGTGCAGGACATATTAGGGTTAAGTGACAACGCTCGGAAAAGGAAAGACAGGATGCTTTTTTTCGTAATGTATGACATTGAGAGTGACAAGGTTCGTAGATTGGTTGTGAAATATCTGATACGGGAAGGTTGCACACGTATTCAGAAGTCGATATTTCTGGCAGACAGACCTGTCGCGACATATAACAAGATTAAATCGGATTTGTCTGAGGTACAGGCCGTGTATGACAATGAGGACAGCATAATAGTCCTTCCGGTCACGACGGACTATCTCCGGATGATGAAGGTGATTGGAAAGAACATTGATGTGGACATAATAACCCACAACAAGAACACCTTGTTCTTTTAGTCTGTACTTTGCTCCGAAAGATGTCTCAGGCATACCGCATAAGTGCGGCCTGCTTCCGTGATTGCCGTTCCGGACACTGAGTCTTTGTCGCTGAATCCTTCAAGAAGATGGCCGCCTATGTAAATGCCATTGACAAAACCGAATGCCTTCTCCTTCTTCCTGATGATTTTAAGTGTTCCCTGAAACTTATCAGTGAAGTCGTTAGGTTTGTCCGTAACCCTTAAATCCACACAGTTATAGACGGTCTCACCATTGACACTGTGTTTGTTAAGAGCTACCTCAACATTGTCACCATTTTCTCCGGCAATGTTTATTCTTGTGTGAGGTATTTTGACTTTGACTCCGTCGGCGAAGACGGTATCGATATTGTTGTTAGCCGTGACTTTGAGAACAACAGCCGGCTGATAGTGCAGGACTTCGGTTGGAGCGGTCGGTTTGGCGCTTACGATCTTGTTCTTCCCATTCTCAACCATATACCGGACTTCAAAACAGGTTCTGATATCTGTCTTGCTGTTGATTCCGAAAGCATTAGGATTAAGAAGGAATCTGTTGTTATGGTTGTCGTACAAGGCGAACAGATGACGCTTTTTGCCGGTAGCCTTGTTCTCTTGCGTAATCTTTCCCATATACACCATTATGTGTTTAGGAAGATCTGAGTAGACATATTCATCAGCAGGAACCTCGAGTTTCAGATATAGTCCGATGTCCCCTTTTGCCGCCGTGGTGCCAGGTTTGATGGCTGCGACAAGTTCCTCATAATCGCGTTTGACTGGCCAACCGTTCTCATCGCAGGTCTTCTTGTATTTCTCGGCTTCGAGAAGCGCTTCACGGTACATTCCCATTTTCAGCAGGTTGCGCGCAAGGTTGAGGTGCACTTTCCCGATGTATTTTTCATCATTGCAAGTCAGGAGCGCTTTTGCGTAGCACGCCGTTATCAACTCCTCGTCCGATGGGGCAAGATATGTCGCAAGGTCGGACCAGAAATAATATTTTCCCGTGTGTGTCTTGATCAGATTGACAGTTATCTCCCGCGCTTTGTCAGAATCACCCTCCTTATGGTGAATTTTTGCCATACGTCTCAGAACTCCTTCATTGTCAGATAATCTTTCAGCGGCAATGGCAAGTAATGATTTGTACTGTTGTGAATATTCCTCGGTTCGGACGTTCTCTAACGCATCCGCATATTTGCTTAGAGCTCTTTCCGCGAGTGAAGCCATCTTGATGCCGTCTTTGTTTTCGGATTTCTTCCAATCATTATCCTCAAAACTGCCGCCGAATCCCCATCCTTCAAAAAAATCCTTAAACCATCCGATTCTGTCGCTTTCGATCTCCCAAACAACTGATTCCAGAATCTTTGAGTGATATTGATTACGTACCGGGGCAGAACCATAAATCCTGTTGACATATTCCTGTGCATCGGTGAAGAATTTCGGAATATCCTTGTCTTCGACGGAGTCTTTATACAGAATGTATGAATATGAACGGGAAAGCAATTCCGCAATTT
>CAVCRL010000024.1:15762-22202 GCA_963604455.1 Lachnospiraceae bacterium
AATACAACCCAAGCCGCGTAATTCTTGACTTTATCTGTGCAGGAAGAAAAATCCTTTATCTTGCAAATGACTGAATATGCCTCTTCGGCATCACCGGATCTGGCGGTTGAATAAGCTTTGAATATGCTGTCGGATTCCGGATCCACCTGTATGACAAGCCGATCAAGGCATCGTTGTGCGATACCCTCATTGTCATCAATGTTCTTGAACACAACCTTCATTTCTTCCAGAATCGTGGCCGCTTCCTCCGTTGCTCCTTGCGCAACCTTGTCCTCGCACAGGACCCTTAGTGTCCAGAACAATGCGGAAGCGCTGAAGTGATCCACGAATATACCGTAGTCCCTTCTGGCGAGTTCCAATGCGGCTGTGATCTCGCCAGATTTCCTCAATGCGGTTACTTGCTTAAATGACATATTCCTTTTGCTTTAAGTCAGATTTGAATATTTCAAAGGTAGGAATAATATTTCAAATAGAGTATAGAATAATTTGTTTATTGTCTTGATAAAAAACGTTATATTCGTAAGAATATTTTGAAGTTAGTGCTGTATGCTGCTTTGAATAGAATTGCCATTTCATATATTTTGAAATGGTTCTGTATGGTTCTTTGACATTTTGATGTTTTTTATGAATTTTGAGCAAATTTTGATTTGTGTTTTATGCCGATTTGAGTAACTTTGTAAAGTTGGATTTTAGTCTCTGAGCTGAAGTTTGACGCAAAGCTGTTTGATTAGTCTGAGTCTGCGAGAATGTGATTGAGGTACATTTTTTCCTCTCATTTGAAAGCATTCTTCGAAAAATCGAGCGTTAAAAGTCTATTAGTCAATGAACTGCAATTTTTGCTCTCAGAGACTAAGTTCCAGTAAAACAAGGATTAAGACGGACTATTCGTCCCATTCTCCTAACAATTTCGATTTCTCAGAGACTAAGTTCCAGTAAAACAAGGATTAAGACTGTGTAGACCGCGAGGCCTGATGTCTCGTCGATGTCTCAGAGACTAAGTTCCAGTAAAACAAGGATTAAGACATCTCTCCAAGTATGATCATATGAATAATACCATACTCTCAGAGACTAAGTTCCAGTAAAACAAGGATTAAGACACTCAACATCCTGCTCATTTCTCCGACTCTCATCTCAGAGACTAAGTTCCAGTAAAACAAGGATTAAGACTTAGCAATATAGTTATGAATATCCTGACCTTCAAGACTCAGAGACTAAGTTCCAGTAAAACAAGGATTAAGACAAGATTGCTATCATATGTTTGAGATTTTATGTGCGCAAACTCAGAGACTAAGTTCCAGTAAAACAAGGATTAAGACTCCGTAGACATTCCCAGTTCCAGGGGCATTAATCCCCCTCAGAGACTAAGTTCCAGTAAAACAAGGATTAAGACAGACTTCATAGTCTGCAATCATTCCATCGTGTTCATCTCAGAGACTAAGTTCCAGTAAAACAAGGATTAAGACAATGTCAAACTTGACAAAATTAGTTTCGATAATACCACCTCAGAGACTAAGTTCCAGTAAAACAAGGATTAAGACGACCCTTTTCTTTATGGTTGAGCTTGAGAGCTTATTCTCAGAGACTAAGTTCCAGTAAAACAAGGATTAAGACCTTCTCCGTGACAAGGAGGAGCAATACATATTAGAAGCCGAAGCTCAGAGACTAAGTTCCAGTAAAACAAGGATTAAGACAATTCTTGCATTGATCCTTGCTTCCTCTTCCGGATTCTCTCAGAGACTAAGTTCCAGTAAAACAAGGATTAAGACCCTGATATATCTCTTAAATAACTTTCTGTCAATCTCAGAGACTAAGTTCCAGTAAAACAAGGATTAAGACAGACTTGTCTGAAATTCTTTAATATGCTCATTAATGTCTCAGAGACTAAGTTCCAGTAAAACAAGGATTAAGACAAACACAGAAAGACATTTGATGACAAAGTAATTAGACTCAGAGACTAAGTTCCAGTAAAACAAGGATTAAGACGCCGCGATAGACGCGATTTGAGAAAATACTCATGATCTCAGAGACTAAGTTCCAGTAAAACAAGGATTAAGACTTCAAAATTAAATTTTCACTGATTTTATGCTATGTTACTCAGAGACTAAGTTCCAGTAAAACAAGGATTAAGACTTCAACATAATATCTACCAGTCATCTTATCAGCAGCACTCAGAGACTAAGTTCCAGTAAAACAAGGATTAAGACTAATCCAAACGAACCAAATCATAGAAATTATGTTACTCAGAGACTAAGTTCCAGTAAAACAAGGATTAAGACAACTCAGTGTCACCTGAGCACTCAAGATCGGAGGTCTCAGAGACTAAGTTCCAGTAAAACAAGGATTAAGACTACTGTTTCGTCGCACGAGTGACAATAATAATTATCACTCAGAGACTAAGTTCCAGTAAAACAAGGATTAAGACTGCTGCAACGGAGCGACACGCGGAATGTGCCGCCATCCTCAGAGACTAAGTTCCAGTAAAACAAGGATTAAGACATTTCTTCAATAAGCTTGTCATTGACAAACTTACTTCTCAGAGACTAAGTTCCAGTAAAACAAGGATTAAGACGATTCGCCCGATAGTCTGAGCGAGATTCTTCCGGTGCCCTCAGAGACTAAGTTCCAGTAAAACAAGGATTAAGACTTACATACGAAAAGTCAATGTTGTTCTTCTTGAGCAACTCAGAGACTAAGTTCCAGTAAAACAAGGATTAAGACAACTCCTCGCCGCGAGAGTCGGTTCTGGTGCGCTCGACTCAGAGACTAAGTTCCAGTAAAACAAGGATTAAGACGATCGATGTACTACGTTCAGTGCACTTTGGAGTGTGGTGATTTTTGACTACTTCGAAAAAGGAAGATCACTCTCGGTTACTTGGAAGTGTATCTTCTACTTCCAGATGCGGGGATTTCTGAGTGTGTTGAGTTTCAGATGGTTGATTGTTAGGTTAATACGTTCCCAAGCACTACGTTCGTCTTGAATTCTGTCGTGTTTCAGGGGCGGTTTGCATACGTACAGATGGGGGCTGATGACTGGACCAGTTACAAATCGCTTTCAGCCAAAAACTGAATGTAAGTACGTAGAAGGCACATTATAATGAAAAAACAGAGTCTTCTGTTACGACATTTTCAGCGTACATCAGCCTTGTGTGGCTTGGAAAGGCTGAGCAACTGAAGGCGTTTTGTAAAATCTCAACTGGCAGACTCTCAAAGAATAATGACGGTTTTGTTGATGGAAACTCTATCTGTGTGTCTGATCTCTGGTGAACGCTTTATGGTTTTAATCGGCTCGCTGCAACCGTCTCATTATCTATCCGTGTTCTATTTGCAACTCAGGTCTCCAAGTGGAACCTCACATCGTTGAGCCTGATGTTCTGTTCAACAGTTTATAGTTGCAGCATCTGAAGAAGAAATAGTATGCAGGCGTTTGCCAACCCTAATGAATTCACATTCAGTTTGTCCGGTGAAACTGAAACCTACCGGAGAACAGAGCAATTTCAACAACTTGTCCGGTCTGAAGGCTTGTCACCGGACGTTTTAGTTTTATTGACTCTGCACATTTAATGACTGACTGTATTTCTACAATGTAAGCTAGACTACCAGATTCGCGAAAACGGGCAATATCGCTCCTGTCGAGGTCAAAAACACATACGACGGCGGCATTTTCTCCATAGAATGCTGCCGTCGTTGTTAGATGAAAGGCTATCGGGATACGCTGCTTAATCCCTAAATCTGTAATATTCCCTTGGACTCGGGGTCTTGCGACGTCACTTCTGGGCGTGAACGCTTGGGTGTGCTCAAGACTGACAAATAACAGGAGGCTGTATGCACGTACGACACATATACATATACAACACATACACCCCATTCAAGAATGCAAGAATGTCAGCCCAAAACAAGAGATGTATAATCTTGCCCCCACACGCACCTACACAATAAAGCACTTATCAAAGTGCTTCCAACTTGCAGTCGCCTGGGGCCTTGATGTTTTCATCAAGGATGATTTCGCCGACGGAACCGTAGCGGATAAAGCCTGTGCGAGGGTTCTTGATGGAAGGGACGTGGCCTTTAACGGTGGCCTGGACGGAGGAATATTCAAAAGCCAGATCAGCGTCAGTGCCCATTGTGCAGTCCTCCAGTACGAGGTCGTCGCAGTAGCACAGTGGCTGGGTCTCGGTGATGTGGCAGCGGACGAGGCGGAGGTTCTTCGAGTACCAGGCAAGATATTCACCATTAATCACAGAATCGATGACGGTGACATTCTCGGCCTCCCAGAAGGAATCCTTGGAGTTCAGGACGCAGTTCCGGATCTCCACGTTCTTGGCGTACTGGAAACTGTAGTTGCCGTTCAGTTTGACGTTGGTCAACTTGACATTCTCGCAGTGCATAAACACATAGTCGGCCCGGTCGATCACCGAATCCTCGACCTCGATGTTCTTACAGTCCCAGAACGTCTCAGTGCCGCCAGGAATCTGGACGTTCTTCAGTTTGATGCCGTCCATCCTGCGGAAGGTCTTCGGAGCGTCGATGATAGTGTCGTAGATCTCGCAATTCCTTGAATACCATAATCCTGAGCGAGCACCCACGGTCAGCAGACTGTCCTTGATGACGAATCCGTCACACTCCCAGAACGGGTACTTGCCCTCGAACTGGCAATGTACGGCGGTGATGTTGCCAGTCTCCTTAAGGGCAGACTCACCGGCGTGGATCTTGACATTTTCAAGATAAAGGTCGTGCTTGCAGTACAGCGGTCTTTCCCCGCCGAATTCCTGATTGATGATCTTTTCCATATATTCAAGTGATTTTTAGTTTCATCCATTTCTCGCCCCGCAGCCTCCAGTAGAACAAAAGTCCTCGGACGTTCAACTCGATGCACATTGCGATCCAGTAGCCGACGAGCCCCATCCGTGGCGTCAAAATCAATGCCAGCCCGATGCGGATCACCCACATACTTCCAAAGTTTATCACGCTTGGCACGAGGGTGTCGCCTCCACCTACGCAGGAACCGTAGCCGGCTATCGAGAATGCGTACAAAGTCTCGGCGAAAGCCTCTATTCTCAACACCTTGGCTCCCAAGGCGATGACATCCGGATCCGAACTCAGAAGCATCATCAGATCTGTCGCGAATATGAACATCAAGGCTCCAAGCAGTGTCATAATGCCGGCGGCCATCAGCATCGTGATTTGCGAGAACCGTTTGGCGACTTCCTTGCGTTTCGCCCCGAGGCTCTGGCCGACGAGCGTTGTGGCGGCCTCCTCGATTCCGTAGCCCGGCATATAGCAGAAGCTTTCTGCGATGATCGCCAGCGAGTTAGCAGCGATGGAAATAGGCCCGAGCGGCGCCACGATTATGGTGCTCATAATGTGCGAGCCTCTCATTATTATGTTCTGGAGCCACATCGGAGCCGTGATGCCCCAGGCGTTGCGCACAGTCTTGCGCTGAGGAACGAACGTGCCTTGTTCTCCTTTGATATTCAATTCTTTGGAGCGTCTGAGAATATACCAGATCACGAATATGGAGGTGACGACCTGCGCCGCACCTGTGCCTAACGCCGCTCCCGCGACCCCCATATCACAGGAGTAAATGAATATGTAGTTGAACACCACGTCAAGGACACACATTCCGGTGTACATCAGGCTCGGAACCTTCATATTCCCGCTGGCCTGAAGCATTGAACTTGCCGCCCACCCGACAGCACCTATCGGGATGAACGCTGAATATATAAGGAAATATTCCGACGCGTCCTTGTTGATCTCCGGTGTTCCGCCGAGCCAGTGGGGAAGCGCTCCGCTGATGCTCACGCCTATCACGGCGAGAACCAGTCCGATGAGGAACACAGTTGTGAGTCCTTGCCTCATCACGGCTCTTGCCCCCTTGAAATCCTGCGCTCCGCAAAGGTGTGCGATCTGAACTGAGAATCCCGAGCTGGCTCCGGACTGGAATCCGCCCATTATCCAGGTCGTCGTGGCGACCAGGCCTATTGACGCTGATTGGTTCGCGCCGAGTTGGCCGACCATCCCGGCGTCGATGTACTGCATCAGCACGGACGAGAACTGGGCGGCGATGGCAGGCAGACTCAGCAGAATCGTTAACCGAATCTGCTGTCCGAGAGTCATCGGAAGTCCCTGGCGGATCATCCCGAGGAGTATGTCCTTCTGTCCTGTAGCCATAAATCTTGGCAAAGATATCCACTAAATATTATATGGCAAAATGAATTTTGCCATAGATCACCCCCAGTCACTGCGTGACAGCCCCGGTGGGGCATTGGGGACCGTATTCCCCAAACCCCTTGCGTCGCTACGCTCCGATGGGTTCGTTCTGCTATACAGGTATATTCATTTCTTAAAATTGAATGATTTTGTGTAGCTTTGCAATATGAAAGTTGCGATTGTGGGTGCCGGGGCGGCGGGGTGTTTCTGCGCCATTGAGTTGAAACGGAGGA
>CAVCRL010000025.1:0-21186 GCA_963604455.1 Lachnospiraceae bacterium
AAGGTGATCGCTTTAATGCTTGATGGATAGACAGTTATCCGCCACGGTCATTATTTCATTGACGTGACCTGATAAGGTGTCTGCAAAGCGTAACGGGCGGCCTGAAGAGCCACAGGAGCGTTGGCATCTGTGACAGGTGTCGAGTAACTGCCGGATGTCGTGCTGGAATTGCCGTACCTGTAGGTGTTCTTGTCAAGCTTCACGTTGTCGAAGGACGGGGATATGAGCTTCTCGAAAACCATACAGGCGGCAGCGTAGCGGCTGATTCCGTAGTCCATATGGTAGCCGTCACGGGTGAGGCACATCCCGTTGTTCAGGTCCGATGTCCTGAGGTTCTGGAGACAGGTGCCTGTGGCGATCACATCCTTGAACGGGATGTCGGCCATAAGCTTCTTGGTCATCCCGACGATGACGTTGTACATCTCCTCCGTGGTCGTGAAGTTGATTTGTCCCCGGTCGGCCGTGGCGATCTTGTTCATATCGTGGTAGGCCTGTGACATTATGAAGTAGAAGTCCGGAGTCTTGTCCGGGCAGTCCGCCTTGATCTTGTCCACAAGGCCCTGGAACGCCGATTTCTGGCTTGCGGTCCAGTCCCACGCCACAGCGCGTCCTGTGTGTTCCTGAATGGTCACGATGTCCCATTTGTCGCTGGAGACGACCTCGTGCAGGCTGTGTCCGGTTACATCAGTCCAGGATGTCGCTCCGTTCTCGCATCTGTAGCAATGATAGTCAACAGAGGATGTGTAGCCGTCGTTATATTCATAGACCCGCCGTCCGCCATAGTACATATGGTAGAGTTTGATGTCCTTGATTCCGGCTGCCGCGAGGAGCCCTGGAATATGCTCGACCGCGTCCTTGGTGAAGCTGTTGCCGATGAAGAGGATCTTCAGCTTGGCGTTCGACTCTACAGGCGGCTCCGGATCCTTGACTCCGATGAGGTAGGTGATGTCGTTCAGGGTGGTCTTGCTGGCTCCCTGGACACCGAGGTAGTTAACCTTGGCCTCGTCGGTATATTCATCGGCCACGCCCTTGCCGTCGTTGTAGGTTCCGACGGTGCCTCCGGCGACGCAGCTGCTCCACGATGCCAGACCATTGTTGTAGGCCCAGAACAGACCACGGTACTTGTTGTCTGACTGGACGTTACCGTAGTTGGCGCAGTTGGTGAACTCGCAGTTGTTGGAGAGGTTGGCGATGCCGGCCGTTCTGGCGCTGGTGGTGGAGATGATGTCGCCGTAGTTGACGCATCCGGTCATTGAGGACACGTTGGCCACGTTGCAGGCGATGTTGGCGATTCGTCCCTTGTCTGGACCAGGACAGCTGTTCAGCTGGTTGCCCTTGTTGATGCAGTTCACCATCTTGGTCCTGCGGTTGGCGGCCGCACAGATGCCTGAGGTGCGGCAGGTGGCGGAAGTCATATTCCCCTCGTTTGAGCAGTCAGAGATGGTTACAAAATGCTGGGTGTCCACCGTTGCGGTCGAGAAGCCAACGATTCCGGCGATATGGAAGGCGCTGGCGCCTCCCTGATCGTTTCCGTCAGCGTTCTCGGCGATGATCTCTCCGAAGTTGTCAACGCTGTCAATGGTGACCTCTGCGTTCTGGGTAAACACGTAGCCGATCAGAGCCATAAACTGGGCGGCGTTCTTGACACCGGTCTTGCTCTGGAACGTCATCGGAGCGTAGCTGTGAACATCCCGCACGGTTCCGTCGTAGAGGAGTCCCGCGATCAGGCCGTGGGAAGTGCTCTTGGCCGGAGACTGTACAGTGAGCGAGCAGCTGGACTCGAAGATGAAGTTCTCAACGACGGCTCCCGGACCGATAACTCCGAACAGTCCGAATGTGCCTCCAGTCTCGGCCACCTTGCTGACAGCCTTGAAGTTATGGATCTTGTAGCCTTGTCCGTTAAACCTGCCTGTGAACATAGGACCTGTCACGGTCAGCTTGTTGCTGACAACGGCGAAAGTGGCGTTACCGATCGGAGTCCAATCCTTTACCGAAGACATATCGATGTCATTCAGCAGGTTGATTCCTCCCGCCGCGTCCTGCCATTTCTCAAGGGACGCGCCGGCGTTGACTGCGGCGGCGAACTCCACGAAATCATCGGCGGACGCGATGCCCTTTGTCAGAACCTCACCGGCGAACTCGTTGCCTGAGACAATCGACGGCTGGGTCTTAGGAGTAAAGAATATCCAGTCAGCGAAGTTCTCGACGGTGATTGTAACCACCTTGCTTTCATCTGAATATGGTCCCACCTTGCCACCGACCTTGTTGTTCCGGATGGTGATGGTCTTGTTGTTAGTGTTGGCGATGATGGAGGCGATGAACCTCTTCGTCGCGTCAGTTGCATTGAATATGTCAGAGCGGATCTCACCATAGTTTTCGCAGCCTTCAACCACGTTGGAGTTGTCGTTGGTCTGACCGACGATTCCGGCTGCGTAGCCTTGCGTGGTGTTCCCGGCGACGGCGAATGTGATCTTGCCCTTGTTGACGCAGTTGATGGCTGAAGTCTGGGCATTCAACGCAGAGACGATACCGGCCACACGTGTGTTGGAGGCCTTGGTGTCCGTGTTGGTGATGTCAGCGAAGTTCTTGCAGCTTTCGACCGTGGCATTCTTGTTTAGTGTAGCCACGACTCCGGCGTTGCGGGAGGCCTGCACATTCATAGCACCGTAGTTGTCGCAGCTCTTGACCATCACACGCAAGGCTGATGAAGCAGACTCGGCGTAACCTACCACGCCACCGATGGAGAAGGCAGTGCCGCCGTTCTTGCTGTTGGTGGTGTTGACAGACTTGAATATTCCAAAGTTGGAACTGTTGGTTACTTGCGCGATGACCTCTCCGGCTGAATATACAGAACCCGCGATTCCTCCGAATCTCTGGCTGATGTTTTCCGTACCTCCGGAAATGTCGAACGAAGCCGATGAGGTGCAGTGATCGACAGTTGAGTTCACTACAGCTCCGGCAATGGCTCCGCCGCAAGTCAGTAACTTGGCTGTGGAAGTGATCGATGACCCTTCGCCTATGTTAAGATCCTTGACAGTCGCTCCGTCAAGCACTCCGAAAAGACCGTAGGAGGCACCTTTCGCGGCGTCGGCAGGCACGGTGATATTCATACCCTTGATCGTGTGGTTCTGGCCGTAGAAAGTGCCTTTGAAGGCAGCTCCGCTGACGGCTGTTCCGGAGAATGTTCCGTTGCCGATAGGTGTCCAGTCCTTGATGGAAGAGAGGTCGATGTCTTTCTCAAGATAGACATCCATATTCTCTGTTCCGTCCTGGGCGTTGACCTTCTGGGCGAACGCCACAAGCTCGTCCGCTGTGCTGATGAGGATCTTGGTCTCCTTGGCCTTGTTGAAGAACACCGGCCTGAGCACCGTGACCTTGTCCAGATCCGTGGCCATCATAATAAGATGACCTGAAGAGAAGTCGCTGTCGAAAGAGACGCTGACCTCCTTGGCGGTCTTGTCAAGCTTAGCCTTCACGGACTTGGCCTCGGCGATCGCCACGATGGCTCCGTCAGCCTTGCTTCCGGTGACATCGTAACCGATCTTCAGTTCCTGTCCGAGATTGGCGATGGTGAGATTCAGGGATGTGGAAAGGCTGAGGTTCAGAGAGTTCTGCACCGGGATTGTGATCTGGGAACCGTCTCCGAGGGTGATCGAGAGATTCCCCTCGGCATCCTTTGTGACAGACTTAAGGATGGACGCGCTTCCGTCGGTGGCCTCTATCGGATTGCCGGCCGAATCCAGAATGCGTTCTCCGTCCACGGTCCAGTAGCCTTGCTCATCGGTGGAGATGACCGGAGTCCTGCCGGCGGCCGGGACGCTTTGCCCGTCAACGATGATGTCCTTTGTCTCGCCACCGGCGGTGACGGTCCAGTAATAGAGTCCGTTATCGTCCTTGCGCACTCCGACCACCGGAACGTTGAGCAGTTGGTCCATAGCCGCCACAACAACGGTCTTTTCCTCGTTCTTGCTGTCCAGATAGGTCAGCACATAGCTTCCGTCGCTGTTCTTGTCGATGGAAGTGACGACATTGCCTGAGGTCAGCAGCCCGAGGGTCTCGACCTGTTTGTTGGCCTCGTCAATCCTGGACTGAAGAGCCGCGATCCTGTTCTTGATGTCATTGAGCCTGTTCTGGAGCGGATCTTCGTTGAAACCGCACCCGGTGAAGGCGAAAACCATCATCAGAACCGACAGCAATATATTCGTTAATCTTTTCATTGTCTTCATTTTATTGGTTGTCAGAAGCGTTGAAATACTTGGAGTTCTGGTAGCCGTAAGCATTGTAGATCGTCGCGTCCGGAGCGCCTTCAGGATTGCTCTTGAAGTCAGCCCACTCGCCGACCTTTCCGCCACGGGTGCAGCCGGAGATCTTGATGTTGCAGTAGCCTGCCGCCCAACCAGGGCCGTCTCCGCCGCTGTGATCCTCCGCCTGAGGAGTGATGTGGCTGAGGATGATTCCGGTGTTGGAGCATCCGGTGATGATTCCGCCCTTGAAGTGGCCTACGAATCCGCCGGAGCGGCATCCAGTGTGCGAGAATATGTTTCCGCTGTTGACGCAGGACTCCACTGTTACGTCAGCGGCCTCGGAGCCACCGATGATTCCGCCCATTCTCTTGGCGTTGGTGTAGCCGTCATAATCAAGGTAATTGTCCTCGATGAGACCGGCGTTCACGCACTTGCTGATGGTGACCTTGTTGCCCGCCTTTTCGGTTCCCTGGATTGAAGCGATGATTCCGCCGCCTCGTCCGTTAGGACCGGTAAGGTGACCGCTGTTCGTGCAGTTTATGAACTGGCTTCCCTTGCCGTTCTTAACGTAGGACATAATTCCGGCCACCTGCAAGCCGGTTCCGCCTGGCTGGGCGTTGGCGACCTTGGACTTAACGAGGATGTCTCCGTTGTTCTTCACGGCTTCCTCCTTGGTCTTGCCTCCGACTGTGACATCCGAGCCGCTTCCGATGATTCCGGCGAGGCTGGTAGGCATAGCCTGAGGGCATTCTCCCTCAAGGATGATGCTGACATTGTTGGTCACATTGGTGATCGTCACATTCTCGGCGTAGCCCACGATTCCGGCCACGGACGGGGTCACATCCGGGCTTCCGGTCAATGTGATGGCGTCTCCGGCCGCTCCGACAACGAGGTTGCTGATGGTCGCTCCGTCAGCCGCTCCGAAGAGTCCGTAAACGTTGTTCTTGCTCATATCGCAGGTCCAGTTGATGCCTGTGATGCTGTGGCCCTTACCGTTGAACTTGCCCTTGAACGCGTTCGCGAACGAGTATGCAGGTATTCCGGAACCCTCTCCGGCAGCGTTTCCGATAGGTGTCCAGTCTATTCCCGTAAGGTCGATGTCGGCGAGCAGGCAGACTTCACCGTCGGCGTTCTCCCAACGTGTCGTTGAGGCACCGGCGTTGACGCTGCGCACGAACTCCATAAATGTGCCCACATCGGAGATTCCCTTGTCCTCGGACGGATCATCTCCGCCTCCGCCACCACCTTTCACGATAGGGCTCTGCTTCACGATGATGGATGTGGAAACCTCGTAGAGGCTGTTCTTCAGGATGATGCGGCCTTCACGAGGGGTGTTGGTCTTGCTTTCGAAATATTCAGCGACAAAATTGAACTCGGAGGTCTGCAAAGCCTTGGTGTTCACGGCTTTGAGCCAGGATGCGTTCTCCTGGGCCACAGACGCTTCCACGTCGATGTTGTGCGAGATCCTGACGGTGAACGGGGTCATATCCCCTCCAAGGTTGATCACAGGTTCTCCCAACGGGGTGATGAGCTCATTGTCCTTGATGTAGTTCTCGAAATCGATGACAGTCTTGCCGTAGGAGAAGAACAGAGGCTTGTAAACGATGTCGTCCCCTGCGGTGGCCATAATCACGACATTGCCTTCCTCGGCGCCTTCCTCCATCGTTACGGAGATTGTCTTGAGGCTCTCGTTGACCTTTACCTTCACATTATAAGCCGTCAGGTAGTCCACAACCGCGTCCTTGGCCATAGTGCCGCTGACCTTGTAGCCTACTTCCACAGGCGCGCTGTAGCTTTCCACGGCAAGGAATGACGGAGTCGTGAACGCGATGGCCAGTGACTCATTGTACCTTACCGAGAAACTGCTGCCGTCAGTCAGGCTGAACACCACAAGGCCGCTCTCGCTGTCAGCCGCGATGTTCTTGAATATGTTGCCGGTCATATCCTTGGCGAGAACGCCAGTGTTCTCCCCGTTGACTGTCCAGTAACCGTCCTTGTCTATCCCTACGGCCGGAGCGGGACCGGAGACTGGCATCTTGTCGCCGTTTTTGTCGGTGATCCACTCCCAGGTGGCTCCGTTGTCCTTGGTCTGCCTCCAGTAAAGGACACCTTCATATTCTGCGGTGCCGATCATCGGAGACTTGTCAAGGTCGGATGCCTTGGCCAGGGTGACCGTCTTTTTCTCCCCGTTCCTGTCCTGGTAGGTTATGACGAAGTTTCCTTTCTCGTCAGTCCCCACACGGGATATGAAGTTGCCGGACACGAATTCCGAAACCGCCTTCAACTGCGACTCCAGATTGTCCGCTTTCTGTTCGAGCGCGGCGATGCGGTTCTCCAGATCGGTGATTCCGTTCTCTATCTCAGAGGAATCGTACGAACAGGAAAAAAGCGTGGCGGCCGCCAGAAACATTGATATTATAGCAGGTATCTTTCTCATAATATGCTATTTCTTACGTACATACATATAATTCATACAACTGCGCTCTCCCTTTCCGTCGCTTGGGCTGCTGACGAGTCCTGAGATGCCGTCTTTCTTAGCCCACATAGCAGATGAGCCGCCACCGTCGAAACGGGTCGAGTTCCAAGCTCCGAGGCGCAGGGCGATCTCCGTGACTTCCTCGGCGTTGACTCCGATGGAGAATCCTACCTGACGGCCGTCGATCTCGGCGATCATAATCCTCGATCCGCTCTTGTCAACGCAGACGAATGTCATCGGGTCGATCAACGTGCGGAAATCGTGGTTCGCAGGGACTGTGTTGAGGGTGTTCTCTCCGTCTGTGACATAGTGCCACATCGTGGAGTTCTGTGTCTGGATAGGCTTCACGATACCTTCTACGTCCATCTGGGCCATCAGCCTGATGTTGTCTCCGACCTTCACAGAGGCGGCGATAGCATCGGCCGTGCTTCCGGTCACCTGGATGCCGACTTCCTTGCGGTCGGTAAGGTAAGGAACCTCTCCGAGAGCCGTGGTCCTGCCGTCGGCGATCGCCGTCACGGTCGCGTCAAACCAACCGTCGTTCACGGTCATATTCTTTGATGAATATTTTGCCGTGATGTACAATGCCTTGGCGCTGAGCGCGTTGGTTATGTCCTGGCGCTCCGGATGAGGGTACTTGACGTACCTTGATGTGTAGAGGTTCACAGGGTATGATTTCATTCTGGAGGCGTTCCTGCCGCGCACGATGGTGTCGTTCACCGAGTAGAAAGCATATTCCTTGCCCGCCACTTCGATTTTGCCTGAGAAGGCTTTCTTTCCGCAGGAAGCGGTGTTGTCCTTGAAGATTGTGAACGCCCAGGAGTGGTTCACGAGGCTGGAGACAACGGCAGGGTTGTTCATATAGACAAGCTCGCCTTCCTCGATGTGCGCACCTCTGCTGATTCCGTCGTTCGAGTCGAAATAGCCGGTGTTGACTCCGGCGATGACATCCTCTCCGGCCGCGGTCTTGCGCGCGCAAAGCTGGGAAAGGGTCTCGCGGAGGTTGAATCCGTTGTTCTTGTTGGAGTTGCCGTTAGGGTTCGGAACGATGTCGTCGGCGTAGGATGTCGTGACCTCGATCGCCGGGTTGGTCAGGTCGATCTCCAGTACGTGCATCCTTCTGGTGATGTTCTTGAACTCCATACTGTAGTAGTTGCAGCCAGGTGCGAGGAGTTTCTCCTCCACGGTCTTCCAGAGCTCGTTCTCAGTCTCCACGGAGAAGGTTCCGCGCATACGGACCGTGCGCACGGCCAGATGACCGCTCTCGTCGGCAGCCATCAGGGTGAACTGTCCTTTGCGTAGAGGATCAGGAACGGCGACCTTGATCTTGCCGCCAGCCTCGTCAACCGAAGCCTCGACACTCTCGACCCTTGTCACTTTCAAAACGGCGTTCTCCACCGCTTTCCCTGTCAATGAATATGTGAACTCAAGCGCAGTTGTCCCGTCTTCGACCTTCAGTTCGTCCTTGACTTCCTTACCGCCGAAGAACACCTTCAGCGAGAAGCTATCAGCCGTGTCAACCGTGACTTTCGAGCCATCGGCCAGCGTGAGCGTCACTGAACCGTCCTCGTTCTTCTCCGCTCCGGCTATCAAGGAAGCCTTATGGCCGGATGACTTGATCTTATCCCCCTTGCTGTCAAGAATATACTGCCCATTGACCATCCAGTAACCGTCCTTGTCCGTGGTGAATGACGGAGTGCGTCCCGCCACCGGGATCTTGGCTCCGTCCTTGTCGGTGAGGATTGTCGTCTTTCCGCCTACGGTGATGGTCCAGTAGAGGACACCGTTCTCCTCCTTGGTGCCGATGATGTCGGTGCTCTTGATGTCATCCTTCCCGGCTACGATGGCCGTGGCCTCTTTCCCGTCGGAGGTGGTGTACTTGATGGTGAATCCGCCGTCCGTGTTCTCTTGGATGGAGGTGATCATCCCTCCGTTCTGTGCGGCTGACAGGAGGCCGATCTGCCCCTCCAGCCGCGTCAACGATGCCGTTAGCTCGGCTATCTGCTTCTGGGCCTCGTCCACCTGCTTCCAGAGCGACGAATCATCGTACTCCGAGCAGGACACCACCAGCATCGCGGCGGCCAAAGCCTGAAACAATATCTTATGTCTTTTCATTTTTTGTTGATTTTGCGGTCTGTTAATAGCCTGGGTTCTGTGTCAGGACACTTTTCCCGGTTGTCTCGTCGATCGGATAGATCTGCATCTGCTTGTTAGGGATAGGGTAGAGGTAATCCTTCTCCTCCCACTTGTAGGTCTGGTCCTTGAACTGCACGAGGTAACCGCTTGTGCCTTCCGAAAGGGTGTTCTCCTTGCCTGGAGCCACGTTCAGGGTGTTGTCGCAGTCTGTCTGCGGAGTGCTTCCGCTGTAGATGCAGAGGTCCGGTTTACCGTCGTTGTTCATATCATATTCCCCGAGTCCAGGGAACCAGCAGCCGATGAATCCAGGTCCGAGAGTGTTGGAGGCAGGGCAGATCTGCTGTCCTTCGTGCCAGCGGAGCATATCCCAAAGCCTGAAGCCTTCGTTGACCAGCTCGACTGTCCTTTCCCTTCTGATCTCAAGGATAAGTCCCTTGTCGGTGCCTTCCAGATGCTTGTCCGTGTAGTAAGAGCTCAGGAACGCGTCCGGAGCGGCGTTGGCCTTGGCCACATCCAGTCCCGGCATACCTACCCTCGCGCGGATCACGTTGACGGTCTCATCGATCACGCTTTGGTCAGCCTGTCCGAGCTCTGCCTTGGCCTCGGCGTAGTTCAGAAGCACTTCACCGTACCTGAATATCGCATAGTCGGTGGTCGATGTGGTGGCTCCGTCGTGAGTGTCGTCCGAGAAGTATTTGATCGGGCGGTAGCCGCTTCTCTCGTAGTCCTTGCAGTTCGGATAGTACTTCGTCGAAGCGTCGGCGTTGACGGCTACATAGTCCGGAGCTGCGATGGTCTGTGCCATACGTGGGTCACGTCCGTTGAACTCCTGGTTGTACTGCATCGTCTGCCATCCCTCCTGGCTCTGGAACGGAGTTCCGTCTGCCATAAGATAATGATAGGCAAGGGCTCTTGTCAATGAATATCTCTGGTTCTTGTACGTGAACTGTACTCCGTGGCGGATGTTCATCTCGGCAGTGTAGAGGAATCTTCTGGACAGGATCGTCTCGCTGGTCTCGGCGTCCTCAAGAACAAAGTAGTCACGGTAAGACTGTCCCTTGACGATGGTGGATCCGTTGTACATCTTATACTTTCCGCTCTCCATCACGGCCTTTGCCGCGTCGGCGGCCAGCTGGAGGAAGTAAGTCGATGAAAGTGTGATGGTTGTGCCGTCCTCTTTCGTGTAGGACTCGTCGGCGATGTCGTGGTACTTTCTCCAGGTTCCCTCAAACAGGGCGATACGGGATTTCAGCGCGTAAGCCGCGTATTTGTTGATCCTGTAAACCCCTTCCGGCCAGGAAACAGGCAGGCCGTCTATGGCACGGTCAAGGTCTTCCATAATCTTCTGCATCACGAAACCTCTGCTGTCGCGCGGACGGTAGAGGGATTCCTTGTCGGAGTCGGCGATGACGTGGTCATAGAAAGGAATATCCCCATACTTGCGGACCTTCTGGTAGTAGAAGACGGCCCTGAAGAAATAGGCTATTCCGTCATATTTCTTGCGCACGTCCTCGTTTTCGCACTTCACGGAATGTTCCAGATAGTAGTTGATGGATCTGAGGTCCGACCAGGTGCTTGCGCTCCAGGTCTCTGTCTCGGCCTGACGGGTACCCCTCTGGATCGCGCTCAGGGACAGATGGAACTGAAGGTCGTTGTCCTGGAGGGCTCCGTCAAAGGTATCGTCCGGCTTCGGCAGCATAGCGTAGAATCCGTTCGTCGCAAGCGTGAGCTCCTTCTCGTTGGTGTAGAACGTCTCTGGAGAAAGGGATGTCTCCGGGAACTTGTCGAGGAACCCTTCACAGGATGTGAAAGCCAGCGCCGACAGCAGTCCAGCAATAAGAATATTGTATGTAGTCTTCATAATCATATTCATTTAGAATGTTATGTCAATTCCGAATGACACTGTCCTTGAGAATGGGTAGATGCAGTCGTCATCCTGCTTTGAGGATGCGGTGGCCACTTCCGGATCGACATATTTCGTGTGCTTTTTCATCGGTGACCAGTACCAGAGGTTCTCTCCCGTGAGGTAGAGGCGCACTTTCTCGACAGCCTTGTTCTTCTTCAGAGGAAGGGTGTAGCCGAGGGTGATGTTCTTGAGTCGGAGGTAGGCCGCGTTCTGGAGGTAGCGGTCCGTGGTCACACCGAGGGAACTGCCGGCATAGGTCTCATAGCCTCTTCTTCTCGGGAAATAGGTGTTTCTGTTGTCTTCGGTCCAGGTCTTCGACTCGAAATCGGTAGGAACGAATGAGGATGCCGGGAATCCGTAAAGGCTCCAGAAGTAAGAGCAATTCTTAGGAGGCATCCAGTCGCAGTGGCCGACTCCCTGGAAGAACACGGAGAGGTTGAAGCCGTTCCAGTCCACATCGCCTCTGAATGAATATGTGTACCTCGGTCTGCTGTTTCCTATGATGTAGCGGTCACCCGGATCCTTGAGCGTGTTGGCGCCGGTGTTGATGACACCGTCACCGTTCCTGTCCACGAACTTGACATCTCCAGCCATCAGTTTGGCCATTGACGCCACGCCGCAGCTATAAACGGCGCTGTTGACGGCGCTGTCGTTGATTCTGGACTGGTATTCAGCGGCTTCCTCATCTGTCTTGAACAGTCCGGCGACCTCGTAGCCCCAGATGTCGCCAAGTCTGTAGCCGACATAGTATTGGCTGAGAGACTTGTTAGGGTTGTCGAACTTGGTGATTGTCGTCACATAGTCTCCGATGGATCCGGAGACGGAGTAGTAGAGAGGCTTGCCAGCCGCTTTGATCTGGTCTTTCCAGGAGAGGGTGATCTCGTAGCCTTTGGTCCTCAGGTTCGCCCCGTTGATCTTAGGGGAGCTTGTTCCGAAGACCGCCGGAAGTTCCTGTGACGAGGTCAGCATATCCTTGGTGTCTCTGATGTAGAAGTCCGCGCTCGCGCTGAGCCTGTTGTTGAAGAATCCGAGATCGAATCCGAGGTTGTAGGTGATGACGGTCTCCCAGGTAAGTCCCTGCGTGATGGCTCCAGGAGTGCTTACTTTTCCGGCCAGGTTCGTGCTGTCGAACGTGTAGTTCATCATCGATGTGGAAAGGAGGCTGATGTAGGAATAGTTGCTTACCTGCTGGTTTCCGAGCGAACCGTAAGACACACGCACCTTGGCGAGATCCCACCAGTTCTTCAGACCGCCCCAGAACTTTTCCTCAGAGATTCTCCAACCGGCCGAGGCTGAAGGATAGAACGCCCAGCGGTCGCCTTTCGCGAAACGTGACGATCCGTCCTCACGTCCTGAGATCTCGAACAGGTACTTGCCGGCGTAGTCGTAGTTCACACGGGCGAAGAATCCGAGTGTCCTGTAGGCTGTGTTGCTCTCATCGGCCCTCTCGATGGTTCCCTGCGCCATATTGATGAACGACAGCTTGTCGGAGATGGAACCTTTCTGACGGATGTTCGAGGTCGAGGACCTATAGTCCTGGAACTGCGAGCCGGCCACGGCCGTGAAGTTATGATTGCCCCAGGATTTGTTCACATTGAAGTAGGCGTTGGCGACGTGGCCGTTCTGATAGTAGCGCGTTTCCTGGAAGAAATCATAGATGGAGCCGTTTGAAAACTCCACGATGTTCTTCATATTCTTGTCCCACGTGTTGGCTGTAGGATAGGAACGGTAGCTGTTGAGGTGGTCACGTCTTTTGTAGGTGTAGTCAGCCGTGATGTTCAGCCACTTGGTGAGGTCGAACACAAGTCTGTTGGTGATCACCCAATAGTTCACCTTTCGGGAGTTCTTGTTCCTTCCGTCCGTGAACACGCCTCCACGTCCAGAGGCGATAGGGGAGTCTGCGAACTGGATGCCGTTGGTGTACAACGTTGTGGTTCCGTCCGGATTGACCGGCACGATGGTCGGGCTGATGTTCTGGGTGATGTTCCAGAGGATACCCTGAGAGGTCAGGTCTTCGGATCCGTCCTGCTCCCAGAATCCGCCGTAGTTGTAGGCTGAACCCTCATAATTGAGGTTTCCGGTGTAGCGGAGCCACGGTTTGACCTTGGCGTTCACCTTGGCACGGAATGAATATCCGTTCATAATGTCCTCGCTGGCGTTGTTGAAGACACCTTCGCGATAAAGGTAACGTCCGCTGACATAGTAGTCTATCTTGTCGTTGCCGCCGTTGATGGTCACATTATGCTCTGTCTCCGGACGCGATCTTTTGAATATGTAGCCGTACCAATCGAAATTTCCGAGGTAGCGGTACCTGCCCTTGTCGTTGGTATAGACCCAAGGTCTGTCAGGATTCTCTGTCTTGTCGTTCCTGCGGTCGTAGAGCATCTGCATCTCATCGTCCGTGTAGTTCCAGGCGTTGTAGCCCTTGCTGGAGTGGAGTGTGAACTCATTGGAGAGGTTCACATAGTCGTAACCGGTCGTGATGAAGTCCGTGCGTGTTGTGTTGAAAGCCACGCCCCCACGGCCGTTGTAGGTTACTTTAAGGTCTCCGGCCTTGCCGCTCTTGGTGGTGATGAGGACCACACCGGCGGATGCCGTCGCACCGTAGATCGAACAGGCCGACGCGTCTTTAAGCACGGAGACCGACTCGATGTCGTTAGGATTCACCTGTGAGAGCGAGGACTCGATTCCGTCCACGAGGATCAGCGGGCTTCCGGAGTTCAGGGACACCTGTCCACGGATCTTCACATCGTACGACTTACCTTCGATGGAGCCGTTGCTCATACTCATCACGAGTGATGGATCCGCTCCTTGAAGGGCCTGCGCCGCATTGGTCACCGGCCTGTTGTTCAGGTCCTTGCCGCTGATGACTCCGACCGCTCCGGTCAGGTTCACCTTCTTCTGGACACCGTAGCCCACGACTACGGACTCTTCCAGAAGGTCGATGTCCTCCACAAGGTTGACCACGATTCCCGCTGTCTGGCTTCCGAATGTGGCGGTGTAGTCTTTGTAGCCCATCATCGACACAGTGAACGAACGTCCCGGAGCCGCCTTGATGGAGAAGTTTCCGTCCAGATCGGTCATCACCACGTTGTCCTTCTTCCCGTCGAGCAAAATCATCGCTCCCGGCACAGGGCCTGACGCGTCAACGACTTTTCCGGAATATTCAGCCGGCGTCTCCGCCTGCTGTCCGCTTTTGACCACGAGGATCATCTTCCCGTCCAGACTGGCCTGCATCCCGGTTCCGTCCAGGATGGCAGCCATCGCCTCCATCACGGTTTTCCCTGACGGAGGAGTGACCTTTCTGTTAACGTCGAGAAGGCTCTCGTTGTAAGCCACAGTCATCCCTAATTGATGCTCAATGGCCTCGAACGCTTGTCTGACGGTCATCGTCCCGGACCGGAAGTTCACGACCTGGTTCTGGGCGTGAAGTCCGATGGCTGGAATGATGACCAGCAGAAGTGCGATCAGATAATGTTTAATCTGCTTCATAGACTGTTTTTGTTGGTATTTGGTTTTTAACGATTTATGTGATATTCATCAATATATTCATTCATAATTTTCCAGCCTTTTTCCGCAGGCTTTGATTAGAGGTGGTTCGTCTTTATCTTATGTAAACGCAGTTGTTCTCGATGTGGTACCTCATTCCCGGCACAAGCTTGCAGATAGCGCCGAGCATCTGGTCCAGCGTCTCTCCGTGCACGAACTTCGCCGTCAGGATCATATCATCATATTTTCCGGAGGTGATGTAGGTGTTGAGGCCGTATTTTCTCTCTATCGCCTTGGCTATTCCGTGAATATTCTCGGACCGGAAGCACATATCCCCCCGCTTCCAGGCCGTGTCCTCCGCCGCGTTCACGCGCGTGACCGTGGCCTCTCCGGTTGCCCTGTCGTAGGACAGTCTCTCGTTCGGGACCATCAGGAAACTTTCTCCGCTGCTGTTCAGTGTCGCCGAGACGCTTCCCTCGCACAATGTCGCCGCCGTGTTCCTTGATTCAGGATATGCGTTCACATTGAAGGTGGTTCCGTGCACCTGGATCGCGATGTCGGAAGTGTTTACCGTAAATGGAATATTTTGATTATGAGTTACTTCGAATATAGCCTCGCCTGAAAGGAACACAGTGCGCTCCAAGGCGGAGAATCTTTCCGGGAATATGATCACGGAGCCTGCGTTGAGCAGAACCTTTGAGCTGTCCGGCAGTGTGACCTCCCGCGTCTCGCCGTTGTGTGTCGAGATCTCACACAGTCTTGCCGTTTCGGCCGGGATCACCGCTTCAGGACCGTTCAGCCTCTCGTTGACCTTGAGTGTCGCCCAAGGCACAAAGAACAGCACGGCGGCAGCCGCGGCGCAGGTCATAGCGGCTCTGAATATCCTGTGCCTCAAGCCTGTACGTATTATCTTTGACTGCGCCTTCTCAAGGCCGTCGGCCGAAGCCATCACCTGGGAGAACGCCTTGTCCAGCTCGTCCTTCGGCAATGTGTCGTTATAGTGTTTTTCCCACTCGTTACGGATGTCTTTGTCTGTCATAATTATGGGTTTAACGCACATAAGACAACAAAACCGTCTCTTACACCCAATGGAAATCTGAATTTTTTATAACTTTGTCTCCTGGCGGTCGCTGAGCCTGTCGAAGTGCCGCTAGTACCGACTATAATAATATGTTGACAGAAAGCCAGGAACGACTCTTGATGGAACGCACCGCCGAAGGCGACCGAAGTGCGTTCCGCCAGCTTTTTGACAACTATTATCCGGTGGTCTTCGGCTTTATGAAAAGCCTCCTCCAAGTCAGGGAGGACGCCTCGGATGTCGCCCAGGAAGTATTCATCAAACTCTGGCTGATGCGCTCGGCTCTCCCCGACATCTCATCCCTGCGTTTCTACCTGTATCGGATGAGCCTCAACCAGACCATAAACTTCATCAAGAAGAACAAGTCCTGCGCCGCCTCCCTTCTGACCGACATCCCGTACGACCAGATGGTCGAGGATGCCATCGATATGAAGGACAAGGAAGCCTTCATCGCCGCCGTGGTGGGCCGTATGCCCGAGCAACGACGCAAGATATTCATAATGAGCCGCATCGAGCATCGCTCCAACGATGAGATCGCCACCCTCCTCCACATCAAGAAGAAGACCGTGGAGAACCACCTCAACCTCGCCCTTAAGGAACTCCGCACCGCCCTCCCCGCCTCTCTCTTCATATTCATCACCTTTTTTCAGTAATCACCTCCGTCCATCGGCATTTTGGGTGATTTTTATGAATATTTTTGTAGTAAACAGCACTGTCTTTCAGTCTTTATAGCAAACGGTTTTTTTATGAACGCTGACGAACAAGAATTTAGCGGATTGGTCAAAAGGCATAAGGGGACAATCTACTCGGTCTGCCTTATGTTCGCTGACGATCAGGACGAAGCCAACGACCTGATGCAGGAGGTGTTGGTCAGGCTCTGGAAAGGATTTGGCACTTTTCAGGGCAAGGGCGATGAGAAAGGTTGGGTCTGGAGAGTAGCTATGAACACCTGTATCACGCAGGATGCGAAGAAGAAACATTTCACGAAGGTACCAGTGGAAGAGAATCTTCTGACATCCGACACCGAGGATTCCAAGCAGATGAGGATGCTTCACGATCGCATCCACAGGCTGGAACCATTTGACCGCGCGATCGTCCTTCTCTGGCTGGAGGATTTATCCTACGAGGAGATCGGTCAGATCGTGGGAATATCCGCAAAGAACGTCTCTGTCCGTCTGGTCCGCATAAAGGAACAGTTGAAAAAGTTTAACGGATAGGAAGCCGCGTCTCGGGGCAATTCACCCCGGCACGTTTTCCTTAAAAAGATTGAATGAATATGTTGACGAATAATCAAAAGAACGAATTGGACGAGATGAAGTCTCAGATGCAGGTGCTGAAAAACCATCTTTCAGACAGTGAGATCGTCTCCAGGGAGATGCTTGACGCCACAATAAAGTCAAGCGCCAAGAATCTGATCAGCAAACGTTTATGGAATATCGTGGCGATAGTCACCGTCTTGCTTATGGCAGGTTTCATCGCCTATGTGTGCCTGTCATTGCACAAATGCAGTGTACTGTTTATGGCCGCCACCATTGTCTGGTGCGTTTTCCTTGCTCTTGTCAACTTCCGGCAGTACAAGGACAACTTCAGGGAGCGGCTGCTTGACGGATCTGTCACCGACACTGTGGGCACGGTGTCGAGATGGAAACTTCAGAACCTCCGTCAAGGCATCAGCGTCGCCGTCGCCACAGTCATCTGGAGCGCCTTCTGCCTCAACGAGATCTGGGCCGACATCACGACCGACATATCCCATCTTGTGTTCGTTGCGGTCCTCTACATCTTTGTCCTGAGCACCGTCGGCGGCCGCTATCACAGAATCCACAAAGTCACCACCGACCTCTTGAAGCAAATCGACACCCTCCGGTAATATCCCCGTGGCATCAACAGAACGCCCTGTACCTCGGCCTCCGACTCTTAGGTGTGCGAATATATTCACACCTGGAACACCAACTCGTTAGCTATCAGGCGAATGATGTTTCAGGTGCGTATGGTTTCTCGCACCTGGAAGTCCGGAACCCCAACAGAACGTCCTGTACCGCAGCCGTCGACTCTTAGGTGCGCGAATACATTCACACCTGGAACACCAACTCGTTAGTGATCAGGCTGATGCCGTTTCAGGTGCGCATAACTTTTCATACCTGGAAGAACGGTCTCCAATTGTTTTACAGGACAGAAAAAGTACGGCAGAAGGCCTTTCTATGTACCGAATATGCCGAGCCACACCGTTGGTACAGGAAACGTACCTCTTGTGTACCAGATGGACTAAGAGATGCTGTCGGTACAGGAAATGCACTTCTGGTGTACCAAATGGACTAAGAGATGCTGTTGGTACAGGAAACACACTTCTGGTGTACCAACAGGGACAAGACATCTGTTTCGTGCCAAGGGAAGAAAACTCTGGCCGAAAAGTGGGCGACATTTCTTCTTTCGTGTGCCTGATCTCAATATAGTCCCGTGAAATTCACTTACATACAGTCGTACAGTCCAGATTTTACAAAATGCTTTCAGCCACTTAACGCACCTATGCCCACAGAAGTCAGATAGGGCTGAGAAACTCGGAGCTAGTGGTGTTCGTGGCATTGTATTTGAGTACACATACTGAACTTAAAATATTACTTTATGAAACATTTATTTATTGCTGTGATGGCGATGATTGTCTCTGTCACGGCATTCGGACAGGAAGTCCGGAATCCAAGCTTCAACCGTGGATTCGCGGGAAACGTTGAGGCGGGAGTTCTTTTCAATGAGGGTTTCGCCGGAGAATACGTGAACGTGTCATCAGGGTACAACATTCTTCCAGGGCTGTTCGCTGGGGTGGGAATCGGGATAAAGAACCAGCGGTTCAATACTCCTATGAATGTGAAGTCGGTTCTTGTTCCTACATTCGTCCAGTTGAGGTACAGTTTTCTGAACAAGTCAGTGAGCCCGTTCATAGATCTGAAGGGAGGTTTGATCTCGGATTATTCTTCTTCCTTGAAGGATATGCCGGAGGGCTTCCGTGATTCCGGTTGTGGCCATTTCTTCAGGGTGGGAATCGGCGTTGACTACAAGAGGTTCTCGTTCTATGTCGGTGACGACTGGTCGCAGGTTTCGTACTCAGACTGGGCCTCAAGCGACTACGCCTGGACTTTTGGCATCGGGTACAGATTCTAAGCGGAAATATTCGTGGCAGATAATATGTTGTCTGTCAATATGATAAGCGATCTCGTGGTGCTGATTATCGCATCACGAGATCGCTTATTTTCGTCATTATCAGTACCTTAAGTGCCACGGCGCTTCGGCTTGCTTACCTTGTTGGGCTCACTTGGTGCTTGGGAAGTGGTCACTTCGACAGGCTCTGTGACCAGTGGGTTTAGCGACTGGTATAGGTTCAGTGACCGAGATAGGCTCTGTGACCGCCTATGGATTCAATCACAGACAGCGTGGACTGAGACACTGGCCGTGGCGGCGGGTCTTACTTCTCGTACGGGGTATAGACTCCGAATTCGGCGAGGGAGAGGAGGCCGGACCATTTGGTGAAACGGACACGGACGGCGTCGGCGTAAACCTTGTCGAAACGGTGGATCTTCACGCGGCTCTGGGTCGGGGTGGTGCCGTTGAAGACTGGGTGCCAGGTGCCTTTGTGGAGATATTCAATGACATATTCCTGCATCACGCCGGCCTTTGGTTCGGTCATCACGACCATATTGATGAGGGAGCCGGGGTCGAGCTCGACTTTCCAGAACGGCTCTTTGACTTCGGGGCTGGAGACCCAGCAGGTGCGGAAGTTGTCGTCGTTGGCGAAGTCCATGATGTCCATGTCGTCGGACCAGGAGGAGTCGCACGGCTTGCCGATGGCGATGTTGATGTCGGTGATCGGCTCCATAGTCTCGGCCACATTCACAATATGGCCGGTGTTCTTCCAGATCTTGCCTATGCGCTTCAACGCGTCTATGCAGTTCTGGTCCATCAGACCGTCACGGTTCGGGGCGGAGTTCAGGATGTAGGTGCAGTAGGCGTTGTTGTACGGGATGATGTTGCCTTTCACGATCTCGTCCACGTCTTTAAGAGGCGAGGAAGGGAACTCGGTCTTCCAGAACCAGGTTTTCTGCAAAGGATAGCAGGCCATCGCCGGGAGCTGGTTGGTCTCCGGGGAGATCTTCTGGCCTGCACCCTGCTCGTAGCAGCGGATGTCTGAGTAGAACAGAGCCTCGGACGGGTACTTCGCCCCGTTCAGATCCATCACCAGACAGTTCGGCTGGATGCTCTTGATGAGGTGATAAAATTCTGGGAATGAGACATCTGAATATGAAATCCTGCCCCACGGAGCGTCCCATCCGTCGAACATAATGGTGTTGACAGGACCATATTCAGTGAGAAGCTCGCGCACCTGACTTTTCAGGAGGTTGATCTTTTCCGGAGTGAACGGCTGGGTAGGGCGGATGCGGTGATGGGTGTCCAGAATCGAGAAGTGGAACATTATCTGCATCTCGGCCTTGTGGACGGAATTGACCAGTTCACGCAGCACATCCCGATGAAGAGGCGAGCTCATCACGCTGTAGTCCGTGGTCTTGGTGTCCCACAGGCAGAAGCCGCTGTGGTGCTTGACAGAGACGCAGATGAATTTCATCCCCGCGCTCTGGGCTGCCTTGACCCATTGGTCGGTGTCCAGTTTTACCGGGTTGAATACCTCCGGACTAAGGTCAGGATCGGTCCAGTCCGCTGTCTGGTAGGTCGGGAGACCGAAGTGAACAAACATTCCGAGCCTCAGGTCAACGAACTCCTGCTGGAGCTGGTGGAGGCTTTTTTCCTGCGCCGCCATCATCATCGGGACGGCCAGCAGGGCCAATAGGGTTGAGATGTACTTTTTCATAGTCGCTAAGTTACTGAAAAATTAGTAACTTTAGGGCGTAAATGAATATTTATTGATTCTAAATAGATTCTGGATAATGGATTCAAAAGAAAGAATTGCCAAGGCCTTGGCTGTCGCCACCGACACCAAGGTGTTTGAGATGGGCTGCGGAGTCAGCTCACAGGCTCCGGCGGAGTTCAAAAAGTGGTTCCCAGGACGCAAGGCGGTCGTTGTTGCTGACCTGAACACTTGGAAGGCGTTGGGAGAGAAGGTTTACGGAGAGTTTGTCGCTGCCGGTATCCCAACCGAGAAGTACATCATCGAAAAGGACGAGTTCCACGCCGACTGGAGATATGTCGATATGGTCGATCACATCATCGCCGGAGACTTCGCCGCCGCAAAGGCCATCGAGAATGATCCTGAATATGTTGAGCCGGACGCTGAAAAGGCGTTCAGACCGACTTCTGAGGCTGAATATGTCGCCGTCTCCGTTGGCTCGGGTGTCATCAACGACCTCTGCAAGCTGGCCTCCCATCACTACGGCCAGTCTTACCTGACATTGCCTACAGCGGCTTCCGTTGACGGTTTCTCATCGTTCGGGGCCTCGATTTCGTATCATAATTCCAAGCAGACATTCTCTTGCCCTGCTCCTCTGGTGATCATCGCTGACATTGACGTGATCGCCGCCGCGCCTAAGGTTATGACAGCCGCCGGTTACGCGGATCTCGCTGCCAAGGTTCCGGCCGGAGCCGAGTGGATGATCGCCGACCTGATGGGCACAGAGCCGATAAAGCCGGATGCCTGGCACGTGCTTCAGGACTATCTGGATGATCTTCTGGCCGATCCGGAGGGTGTCGCAAACGGAGACAAACAGGCTGTCGCCGACTTGTTCGAGGGCTTGACTCTCAGCGGAATAGCGATGCAGGCCGCCCAGTCCAGCCGTCCGGCATCCTGCTGCGACCACCTGTTCAGCCATATTCTTGACATGACCCATCATCGCTTCAACGGCAAGCTTCAGTCACACGG
>CAVCRL010000026.1:0-21175 GCA_963604455.1 Lachnospiraceae bacterium
TCAGCATTCCGTCCTCGTCATTGACTCCGAGAGCGACATAGTAGGTGCTCTTGTCAGAGCCGCCGCTAAGGGAAAGGTGATGTCCTTGCGAGAATGCGTTCCTGAACAGAAGCCCGTACCAGTCCGTGTCGTTGTTCCTCAATGAGGCGATGTACTCGTCCTGCGCGGCGGTGTCGCCCTTGAACTTGGCGAAGTCCCCGGCTCCGGATCTTATCTGGCCGACAATCCCGACAACCGGATAGATTATGGTGTTGTCTGTCAGCGATTCCTCGTACTTGCTTGCGGAGAACTCGTTCCAAAGCTCGTCCTCCCACGCCAGTTTCTCCACCGAGTTCATCAGATTCAGGGTTCTCTGAGGCTTGATCGAGAGGGTGAATGTGTTGTTGTAGTTTATCCTCATCCTTCCAGCCTCGCCTTTCTTTGTCGTCACGACGATGACACCGTTCGCCGCCCGCGAACCATAGATAGCCGCCGCCGCGGCATCCTTGAGGATGGTGATGCTCTCAATGTCGTTAGGGTTTATGTTACCGACGCCGTTCACGAATATGTCGTCGAAGCCTCCGGTGGCGAGCTGCTCGGAGCTGAGGCTTGGCGAGTCGCTCTGCATCGGGACACCGTCCACAACCCACAGCGGCTGACTGGTGCCGGACAGGTTGTTCGCGCCTCTGATCCTTATCCTTGACTGGGTTCCCGGCTGTCCGGAAGTCGCCGAGACGGCCACACCGGCAACCTCACCCTGCATCAGCGCATCGACTGACGAGATGGCCTTGGCCTCGAACTTGTCCGAATTAATGACCGCCACCGATCCGGTTATCCTCTTGACGGTTGTCTGCGCGTAACCCGTGACCACAACCTGATCCAGCTGAGTGCTTTCCCATTCCATCACGACTGTGATGCCGTCAGTCTTACCGGGAACTATCTTATAGACAACGTCTTTCATTCCGACCGATGAGAACAGCACGGATTCCGTTCCGGCCGGAACCTTGAAACTGAACTTTCCATCCAGATCCGTGGTCGTTCCCGTGGTCTTTTTCTGCATAGAGATTATCCCCGCCCCAATCACCGGAGCTCCGTCCGTGTCCACAACCTTTCCGGTAAGCAGTACGCTCTGCGCCGCCGCCGTCATCTGCGTCAGCAAAACCGCCGCGGTCCAGACAATCCAGCCTCTCCGAAGTTTGGATAGTAACTCGTTCATATCCTGTACATTTTGTTTATACAAAACCAACTCTTCGTCTTTATGTCACCTTGAAGAAAGTAACGTAAAAGCACAAATGTACAAAAATGCGGATAAATTCGTACAGATGAATCGGTTTATGAAACCGTGTTTTCATAGGAACAGCTTCTTGGTCAGAATAATTACTGATTTTTATGTACTTTTGCAGCTGCAAGGTCACGGTCGTGACACCAACGACCACATTTGATTGTTATGGTTAATTTAGCGTAATTTGTAATTGGTTTATGAAATCGAATTTGACGAAATCTGTTATTGTCCTGACGGGCTTTGTTCTGCTTTACATCTTGACACGCATCCCATTGGTGAAAGTCGGTGAACATATAGTGTCGTGCGACAGTGCACTTGCCGGTATATTGTTCTCGAAAGGTTCTTTCACATATTCATTGACAAAGCATCTGCTGTCCTGTGTGATTCCTGTCATTACTATTTTGATTGTATGCGAAGGCAAGAATATCCTTGAATGTTGGGGAATCCGCAGACACTTCCTTAAAGGATGGGCGGTCGGATTGTTGTGCTGCATTCCGATGTTGGTTTGCAATCTGATTGCCGGACACGCTGTGTTCAGTTTGGAGAAACTTTTCCTTGGGGCGGTGTTCCCGGGACTTTTTGAGGAATTGATATATCGTGGCTTTCTGTTCGGCATTCTGCACCGCTATTGTAACTGGCACTTTGTCTGGGCAGCGCTTCCTGCTGCGGTTTTGTTTACACTTGGGCATTTCTACCAATCCCACGATTTAGTGTCCGGGTTGCAGGTGTTCTGTGTCACGGCTCTCGGCAGTCTGTTTTTTAGTTGGCTCTATATAAAGTGGGATAATAACCTTTGGGTGCCGATCGCTTTCCATATTTCGATGAACGCCGTTTGGACGCTCATCCCTATTGTCGGTGCCGAGACTTCTGTGGGAAATCTGACCGCTAACATCGGCCGTCTGTTGACCCTCATCCTTGCTGTGGCTCTGACAGTATTTTGTGCCAAACAACGGCGTGGAGCGTAATTATATGAAAACGAATTTATTATGACATTGTGCTCTCCGATTCTGGAGGGCAGGGTTTTGTAAGTGACTAAATGCCATAGAGTTGCGTTCCGCATTGTCGGAGGAAGACAGTACGGCTGCGGATGCTTCTGAATATGTCTGTTCACGGTGATCCGGATCAGGACATCCGCTGTCACTGCTTCTTGATGTAGTCCTTTGGTCTGATGCCGAATTGGGAGGTGAAGCACCTTGTGAAATAGGACAGGTTGCTGAAGCCGACCATATAGCAGACTTCATTGATCCTGTAGGAACCGCTTTGCAGCATCTGGGCGGCGGTCTTCAGACGGATGAGTTTGATGTAGTCGTTCGGTGTGGCACCAAGCAGCCCTTTGAGTTTCCTCTGGAGGCTTGAGCGGCTGACGGCCATCTCCTTGGCGAGCTGGTCCACCGAGAAGTCCTCGTTGGTCAGGTTCTCCCTGATTATGGCGTTGAGGTTGGAGATCCACTCGGAATCGTCGTTCTTGATGTTCTCACCCTCGATCGTGGCTCCAGGGTCGGAAGCGAAATGCAGGTAAAGCGCCTTCCTGTTCTCGATCAAACCGTTCACGGTCGCCTTTATGTAGCTGATGGAGAATGGCTTCTCGATGAAAGCGTCGGCTCCGCAGCGCATAGCCTTTATCTTGGAGTCAGTGGAATCCAGGGCGGACAGCATAATTACAGGAATATGACAGAGCATCGCGTCCTCCCTTATCCTTTGCAGGAGCTCGTAGCCATCCATCTCTGGCATCATTATGTCAGAGATGACCACGTCGCAACTGTTTTGCGCCAATGTCTCCAGAGCCTCGGCCCCGTTACCGGCCGACATAACAGAGAACGACTGCCTCAGGTTGCGCACAAGATATTCCCTTACATCACTGGAGTCTTCCACGACAAGGATGGTCGTGGCGTTGCCGCCGTCCGTCTCTTCCTGGCGGGAGGCCTCGTCATCGGCCGGAATCACCGGGATCTCCACGACCATCCCGCAGCCGGACTCTGAATCAGAGACGTACACCTTTCCTTCAAGCTTGTCCACAAGCAGCTTGACAAGGCTGAGTCCTATCCCGAAACCTTTCTTGCCGCTGGTGGCCTGGAAGAAAGGCTCGAATATTTTCTTCTTGAACTCCGGCTGGATTCCCGGGCCGTCATTCCAGACTTCCATCCTGAACATATCCTTCCCGTCATTCCGGAACTCGTCAAGGTTCACGCAAATGGATGACGAGGCGAATTTCAATGAGTTCTCAAGGAGGTTGCCGAGTATCTTGCTGATCGCATCCGTGCTCAGTCTGCCGATCAGCGGGCGTTCAGGAGAGTTGACCGTGATCTGGACAGCATCCTTTTTGCGGAACCTGTCAACTATGTCGGTGACAACCGCCTTCAGGTCAAGGTTCTCGGAGCTGAGCACGATGTCTCCGCTGTCGATCTTCCTGAAGTCCAGAAGCTGGCACACGAGTTCCAGAAGCCGGTCGATGTTCTTTTTCATTATCTCCAGATCGGTCTCGGTGTCCTCGTCCCACTTTTTCCGGTCGAGAATGTCTTCCATCGGGGACTTGACAAGAGACAGCGGTGTTTTGATCTCGTGCGCGACCTGCGTGAAAAATACCATTTTCTCATCGTTCATCTCTTTCTGGCGCCTCTCCAGCTGCCGTTTGTGCATCAGCGTCCCCACTCCGTAAATGATTGACAAAAAGCCTAACAGGTAAAGGATCTTTGCCCACACGGTCAGATATAGCGGAGGGTCGATGCTTATCGTGAGCGAGGCGATGTCTTTGCTCCAGTAGCCGTTGTTGTTCCGTCCTCTGGCCAGGAATGTGTATTTGCCTGGCGAGAGCCTTGCGAATGAGACCTTGGAGGAGTTCGTGGTTATCCAGCTGTTGTTCAGCCCCTTCATCTGCCAGGAGAAACTGTTGTGGTCCGGAGACGAGAAGCTGAGACAGTCAACGTTGATGTCAAAGCTGGCCGCGTTGTACGGCAGCCTTATCCGCTCTGTCGGATGGACTTTCCGTTTGGTCATCGTCTTGCTGCCGGGGATGATGTCGTACACTTCGACCGACGAGATCACAGTGCCTGGCCTTACCGTGTTCTTCGGAAGGTCGAACGGATTGAAGCCGTTGAATCCGTTCACACCTCCAAAATACATAGTCCCGTCACTTGTCCTGAGTGAGGACCGGTAGTTGAACTGGCTGCTTTGCAGTCCGTCCTCCGCCGTGTAGGTGCTGACGTAGTGGGTCGTCGGGTTATAGCGTACAATCCCGATGTTTGATGACAGCCAGATGTTGCCGCTGCCGTCCTCAAGCACACCATAGTACATACTGTCCGGCAATCCCTGCAAGGCCCCGTAGTTCGTGAACTTATCTGTCACGGGATCGTATCTGGTGATCCCGTCCCTTTCGCCGCAGAACCAGATGGCTCCGCTTTCCCCGATGTGGACCCTCGTGTACCTGAGACCCGCCGGCAGGTCCGGAATGCCGTCAACCGGCCTGAAGCCTTTCCACTTCCCGTCCCGCGCGGAGAGCCTGAATATTCCGTGGTCCCTTGTCGGCGCCCAGATGTTTCCTTCGCTGTCCTCGGCCAGATCCCCGATGAACATCTCCTCCAGTCCCTTGACTCTGGAGAACCATCCTGTCTTCTCGTCCAGAATGCAGAGGCCGGACATCGTGCCGACGAAGATCCGCCCGTCCCTTGTCTTCAGTATGGAATAGACATAGTCATTGCAGATGGAGGTCGTGTCTGACGGGATGTTGCTGAAATTCCTGATCTTTCCGGTCTTGATGTCCAGACAGTCAAGACCTTTGGAGAACGTCCCTATCCAGAGCCTGTCTCCGTCCAGCATCAAAGCGTGGATGTTGTCGTGTGTCTTTATTCCTTTGTCAATCAGGGAGGAAGACCTGGTGTCGAAATAGTGGAGCCCTCCGTTCTCGGTGGCGATCCAGAGATTCCCGGACCTGTCCTCGCACAGCTCGCTCACGGCATAGCCGGGAAGAAACCAGCTGATCTTGCTCTGGATAGCCGACTGATAGCTGGCCCCGTAGAAATATGTCCCGATCCAGAGACCTTTCTCCCTGTCTTCGCAGAATGCATAGACGCTTTCTGTTCCGAGCGGTCCCTTCGCCCTGACCCAAGTCTGGGTGGCCGGATAGTAGATGAAAAGCCCGCTGTCTGTTCCGAACAGGATCTCAGTCGATGATTTCTTGAATATCGAGTGAATCCTTGACAGGGACATCGCCTTTCCGTCCTTGTCACGGACAATGCTCTCCGTGAAGGTGTTGTTCCTTGTGTCGAACACCCCGATGAGCCCGTTTTGGGTTCCGGCCAGAATCTGGCGATGGGACACCTGAAGCATCGCGGTGATACTGTTGTCGCCGTTCAGGCATATTCCCTGCCTTAGCCTGCAAGGCTCATCGAACCCGTCCAGCTCAGGGATGTAGCGGACCAGCCCGTTTTCCATTCCGGCATAGATGTTTCCGGTCTCGTCCACCAGAAGGCTTTTCACGATCCTTATAGGCGACTTTCCCGGATCCGAACAAAAACCGTAGTGCCTGATCTCTCCGGTCCTTTCGTTGAATCTGTACAGACCGTTGTTGCAGCCTATCCACAGGCTGCTGTCCCTGTCGTAGCAAAGACAGTTGCAGTTCTGAATATGAATGCCTCCGGGCTCGACCGAATATGTGCTGTCCCGATCCGCGTCAAAGACGAACAGTCCCTCGGTGCTTGCCATCCAGATCTCGTTTCTGGAAATATGCTCGCAGATGTCATCGATGTTGAGGCCGTGCCCGGACGCTGACGAGCGGAATGCCTCGAAGTCCTTGCTGTTGAATCTGTTCAGGCCATCCTTGGTGGCAAGCCAGACATATCCGTTCCTGTCCTGCAGAATGCTCTTCACGCTGTTGTTCGACAGCCCGCTGCGGACATCATATTTCCTATACTCGTTGCCGGACCCGGCACCGTAAGCGGAGAGACAGACAAGTGCCAGAATCAATGGCAAGAGTATGGAAATATGCTTCATCATCTTATTATAACGGATTGATTTCTGTGATGTTCATCACAACCTTCCCCTTGAGAGGGGCATTGCCGGAATCCTTGAGGGTGATGCGGTAGAGACGCTCTCCCCAGACCCTCGTGAAAGCATTGTCATCGAGTACCTTGGTCTCGACCTCGGACTTGAGTCCGGCCGGGAAAGACAGCAGCGCGAAGACGGTGTCTTCCCGCAATTTGTTCTCTATCAGGATCTCACCATCCTTGATCTTGCGCTTTCCGCAGGTCTCGCCGGGGAGGTACACCTTGCCCTGCGCGAGGAAATGCCAAACATCGGCGCCGACCCTTTCCTTAAGGCTGTAGGTGTCGGAGATCTCAAGCGACGGCTTGCCTGATGGCTTGAGAATATATTCCCTCTTCCAGGAGACGCATTCCGCCGAGTCAGGATAGGCCTTGTTCAGCTCCAGCGAGAAACGGCCTTTGCTGATGTCGCACCTTGCGTCGGCGGCTTTGTATTTCCCGCCGAACTCCTGCTGTACCCCGTTGATCATAGGCAGGTTATGCCATTCACACCGCATCGCCCAGATCTTGTACCTTTCCTTGTTGTCAAAGGTGGCCTTGGTGTAGGTTCCGACTCCAGCATCGACGAGCACGGGAATATTCCTGATCGAGAATATGCAGGTGCCGATGTCATTGTGGTTGTGGCTTTCATCGTTGTAGCCTCCTTTGGCGCCTAAAAACCATCCGCTGGAGTTCCTGAGGAAACACATTTCCGTCTCATCGTACCACGTGGACATCGGAACGTCCTTCCTAAGGTCTCCGAGAATCCGGTCCATAACCGCCGGACGGTCTTTCTCCGGGGCCGCCGAGAGGATCCTGTTCAGGGAGTCGGTCTGTCTGGCGATCTCCGGAACGAACCTTGCCGAGTTCATCGACCTGTAGCCCTCGTTGTCAACGGGATGCGGACTTCTGAATATTCCTTTGCTCTTGTCAGCGTAGCGGCAAAGCGCGTAGTTCATCATCTCCTTGCTGCGCACTGCCTTGCCGTATGCCCAGACCATTTCAGGAGTCGAGGTCGCCAGGGCGCTTCCGTCGGCGAAATTGGCCGCGAATCCGTCCCCGATGTAAGAGCGGGAGATGAACTCACCCATTCTCCGGATTCTCTCGTTCCCGAATATGTCGAACTTCCCGGAGGACGCGTCGTAGAGGATCTGAAGGAAATCGTAAAGCTTCCCGGCGGCCGCGTTCCAATAGGCCGGACCTTCCTCGCAGGCTCCGTCGGAGGTGTTGTAGTCAAGGAACATATCGATGGATTCGATTCCTTGGCGCACGGCCGCGTCCAGTCTTGCCTGATCCTTCTCCATCAGCAGGAAGCACAGGATCGCGTCAGAGTTGCACCAAGGGTTCCAGTTGTTGATCATCCCGCCGTAGTAGCCGAGCCATTGGTTGGCCTTGCGCTCCTCAATGTCCAGATAAGGGTCGAGAATATTCCTTTTCACGGCCTCCTCGATCGCGATTGAGACCGAAGGGTCTATCTTGTCGAACTCGCTGTGGAAGAAGTGGTGTATGATGGCGATTATCGCGCCGTATCTTCCGGATCCAAGGTCGATGAAGCGTTCCCTCGCGTCCGGCAGGGAACGCTTGGTCCTTTGCCGGGGTTGATGTGCTGACAGAACCCAGGATGTCTGCTCTGTAGCCAGCCAGGCCCCGTTCAGGATCTGGTCTATGAACCGTCCCTTGCCTTCGGCCAGCTCAGCCAGCATCAGGGAGATCAGCGCGCCTCTGTTCGCACCCTGCGGATTCTCCATCGTGCGTCTGTTTCCGGTTCGCTCAAAGTCAAGGTAAGCGGTCGCCGGTATGACCTTCCATTGGTAGTCAAGGTACCGTTCTCCACGTCTGACAAGCGCGGCCGAGTCCCTTCCGAGGAGGGTGGCCCATCCGGCCCTGTCATAGTAGGATGGAAGCGGGAACCAGTCCTTGCCGGCCTTGAAAGATTTCCGGATCTCCTTCGAGGACTGGTATATGTCAAGGAGGGTATTATCCCCGGCGATGGCCGCGGCACTGAATGCCACAGCCATCGCAAGGGTTGTAAATATGTGTCTTGTGATTCTCATCAAGGCTCAGGAGTTAGTGTTGTCGTGAATGTGGCGGTCTTGTTGACTGTCACGTTTGCCTCAAAGCCGACCTCATAGTAGCCGGAGTTGTCCGCGTCGTAGTCCTTGCCTTTGGTTGACCACGTCTTGAGGGTGACTTCCGGACCGCTTGAGCTGACTTTCAAATACATAGTCTTGCCTCCGTTCTTGAGGACGATCCTGTCCTTCTCGACAGTAGGCTGGCCGGTTGTCACCATAGTCCAGCGTACCTTTGCCTGAAGGTTGTACTTGGCCGAGATCTCATCGACAACGACAAGGTCTTTGTTGTTTTCGATCGTGACGGTCCTGTAGGCGTTGTCACATTGGTCGGAAAGGATGTCCGACAGATCAACCTTGCAGCCTTTCGATGTCTCCTCGTCAATGACTTTCGTGATCTTGGCCTCGGCCGAAGCCTTGTGCTTGGCGTTGTTGATCGTCAGGGTGCTGTGGTTGAAGTTGTTGTAGCGGAAGACATCCCATCTCAGAGAGTTCTGGCTGAAGTCGCTGAAACTGCCGCCCATCCCGGCGATGACGTTCTCGATGGTGCTGTAGCTCTGGAGTCCCAGATCGGCTGACCAGCGCACTCCCATAGCGTCATAGACGAAGGAACCCACGTCCATATGCCCGTGGCTGTAGTTCGCCCTTCCGGCCTTGACTCCGAGGAACTTGTCGGAATCCGAGAATGACCAGTCTCCGTGCACGAGAGCCACCGGATTGATTCCGTTTCCAGACCATACGTGATCGGACGGAGCCTGGACTTTGCCGGCGTTCAGCTTGTCCGCATAGACGATCGCCATCGGATAGTACTTGTAGGCACCGGTGCTGTTGTACCTTCCGTCCTTTAGTTTGAGATTCTCGATGTAAACCAATGACGGATCGTTGAATTTCCAGGCCAGATACCATAATGGAGCGAACGCCACGCTTGAAGGAGCGCAGTCGCAGTAGTTGAACGCCTTTTTGTTCATTCCCTCCATAAACATTATCCATTTGCCTGTCTTTTTGAATCCAGCGATCTCGGACAGACCGCTGTTTGACCCTGTGCAGGTCTCAAGCGCGGAAAGCATTATGCATTCAAAAGCCGTTCCATATCCCCAGTATCCATAGCCCTCCGGATAGTTCCCGTCAGGATTATAGATTGTCTCCATCACTTTGGCGTTGCTCTCGATGGCCTTGTCAATGATCTTCTGAGCGTCTGTCTTGCAGGCCTCATAGACAGCCACCGCGGCTGTGACAAGCCCGCCGTTGCAGACCTGGTTCCAGTTGGAGGCCGTCGTGTAGAAATTGAGGTTCCATTTGCCGTTCAGGGCGCAGTAGAACGCATAGTTCTGGATCGCGCTCTCGGCCTTCTTTCTCGTCTCCTTGCTCAGATCATTGTAGAGCCAGTCGTATCCGATTCCGACTCCGTGAGCCATCTCGGCTCCGTCAAGAAAGTGGGTCGGAGCGTTCCAGTCCTTGAAATCGCAGACTGTGTTGATGTCCTTCTCCGCTTTCGTGAGGTATTTTTCGTCACCGGTCATCCTGTAGGCGTATGAGCAGGCGATGATCCTGTTCGCGGCCTCCACGGAAACATCCAGAAGGCGCTTGCCGACTTTCTGGTACGTAAGGTCCCTCTTGTTCAGGACCGTGTTGGCGTAGTCGATCATCAGCTTGTGGAGCATCGTGACGTTCTCGTCACTTCCTGATTCTATCTTGGCCTTGATCGAGGCCTCGGCGTCTTTTGTCAGTATCACCCTCGGGTGGTTGGACGCTGTCAGCTTTGAGTAGTCCGGCTTGCCGGTGGATGGCTTCTCCGTGCCTCCTCCTCCGCCGGTGGTTGACCCGCTCCCCGGCTTATAGGTGTCCGGTTCTTTGGAGCAGGCCAAGCAAACCAAGGCGGCGGATACCATCAGCGCCAGTGTCTTAAGGTATCTCTTCATTCTTTTTCCCGTTTATCTGTTCTCAGTGTCTTTCATACACCTTACACTCTGTCCTGAGGCGCGTGTTCCGGCGGAAGCCCATTGGCTGCTCTTGAATCTGAACCAGAGTTGGTAGGCTTTGTGATCGGTGCTGTTGTAGCTTCCGGAAGGAGAGTTGGACCAGCAGGAGACAATGTCGTTCTTGTTGTTGTCCGGGTTTCCGGCCGTGTTGCCCCATTTCACTCCGGAGAACGGCCAGTAGGCTTCGTGCTCTCCATCGTACTTATAGACGAGCCATCTCATATTGCTCCCGGTCTTGAATTCAGACTCCTTCCCGTCAAGGACTTCCTTGATGATGGCAGGGGAGACAACCATCCAGCCGGCAGGACAAGGGTCGAAGATCGTCTTGGTGCCGTTCTCTGTCGAGCCTTCGGAATCACCGTTGTTAGGGTTGCCCCAGAAGTCATCCTTACGGTCTGACCTGTTTCCGGTCTGTGAGCCAAGATACCAGTCTCCAAGGTGGTTATCAGCACCGTCCGTGTAGAAGAATACATCAGGATTCTTTGCGGAAACCTTGAGGTTGGTGGCTGTTGTCGTGGCCTTTTTGTACGTGATGCTTCCCCAGCTGAATCCGAATGGACGGCCCCATTGGCAATATATTCCTATACCGTGCCAGTTGTCGTAGTCCGGCGCATAGCCGTTTCCGAGGTTTCTGTCCATCACGATTCCGTTCTTGTACTGATGCTCCTGAACGCCCTGTGGCACGTACCAGACATTGAATGACCAGATATATTCCTTCTTGGCGTTGCAGATGCCTACCTTGCCGATATATCCATCGTAGTTATTCTTGTTGGCTCTTATCGTAAGAGTGTAATCAGACGAAATATCCACGAATTCGGCGTAGTCACTCGGTGAATTAGGATTGTTCCTCTTGCCGTTTATGACAATCGGGTAATTGGTTCCGGCCAGATTGCAGGCATATATTATCTTGGCGTACTTAGGTTCCTCGCAACCGTTGAAGAAGCCTCTCGCCTTGACATCGATCGTGAACTCATTGTTGCCCTCTGTGGCCATAAACGTGTTCTGCGGTCCGTATGCCCAGCCCTCGGCCAGCATTCTGGTCTCCTCAGGCTCGTACCAGGCGAACTTGTTGTCGGACTTGCTGACGTTCTTGATGGTGATTGTGTTGACCGTGTTGGCGAGGATCCTGCCGCCGTTCACCTTGACAGGGATGGTGACGTTCTTCTTGCCGTCGGTCATCGACACGGAGACATACACATCCTTTCCGGTGAGATCCACCGGCAGGGTGACAAGCCAGAGTGTCTGCTCGGAACTGAGCGCCGAAGGCTCGTCAACCGTGACCGTGACGTAGTCGCAAGGGGTAGTGACCTTCATCTCTCCGGTCTTGACATTGACATCCATCTTGCCGACGATCTCGGCTCCTTCTGACCAGATGGAGGCTCCGGCGAGCTTGTAGGACGCATATTCGCTGGAGGAGATCACGAGTTTCACATATGCCGTGGCGTGCTTGAGCGAGAATGACACAGGCGGCTGGTACGATGACTCGTCCGAAACGACCGTCGCTGGAATATTCCTGACATCGTAGGCAAGACTGTATCTTCCGATGCCGTCGCTTGCGTTGGCCGCGCTCTGCTTCTGCTCCATCGGAACCCAGGACTTCAGGATGTCACCCTCGAATGTGGTGGCCTCGCTGAAAGGATAGTAGATCACGGCTTCCGTCTCGGCCGGAATCTCTGTCTCGTTGTCCAGGATGAACACTCCGCTGTTCTTGCCGGAGTCCTCGTCAATCAGCCTCGCTGAGGCGTTGGCGAAGAGTTCAGAGGATGTCGAGACCACTCCGATCTTGTCCCCGAGTGACCAAAGCACCGGGTAGCTGTTCCCGTTCTTCTCGCCTATGCTGGTCCTTGTCTGCGGGAACGCCGTTCCCTGGAAGGTCACCTTCACGGCGGAGGTGTGGTTCTCGACCACATCTTCCTTCACGCTGCACGAACTCAAAGCGAGCAGCGCGATTCCGATACCATATAGAGTCTTTTTCATTATCTTGAATATTAAAGGGTTATTGGATCACGTTCTCATCAAGCTCTCCGGCGGAATTGTCCTTGCTGATTCCGTCAGGCTTTCCCACCGCCGTCCAGGTCTCGAACGCGGCGGCGCAGGCCCTGCCTTCCTTGTTATAGACAATGACCGCCGAGATGTAGTCTTTCTGGTAGGTGAGCTGGGAGAGCTCCTCGCTGTACGGCAATGCCTCGATGTCCTTGCCGTTCTCCTGAACCCATTGTGTCAGCTTCACTTCCTTGGTGTAGTCGAAATCAAGTCTGTCAACCCTGATTCCGGTGACGATTTTCGCACCGTAGAAATCCCCCTGAGTCAGGTCGGCCGAGACGGTCGCCTTGTTGTCGGCCAGACCGCTGACCTCGATCTTTACGTCAGGCTCTGTCTCCGCCGCCGGCTCATCGGACTTTCCGCAGGAACAAACCAAAGCCGCCGCGGCGAGAAACGCTAATAATATATTCTTTTTCATAATATCACCTAATAAGATTTGTTAATATACCCATCCTTCTCTTGTGCTGAGGGCCGAATTCTTCTGAACCTCGTTCTGAGGCGCTGTCCAAGGCCAGAGGCAGTCTGACCAGTACCAGGCGTACTCAACGGTGTCGTCGCCCCACCAGGACTGTCCTCCGTGCACATCCTTGCCCTGGAACTTGCTCTCCTTGTAGGTGCCCCAGCGCACTTCGTCGAAGTAGTTGACAGCCTCCACAGGGAACTCGACCCTTCTCTCGTACCTCACTGCCTCACGCATCTGATCCTGGCTTCCGAGGGTCACTCCCGGCATTCCGGCGCGGGATCTGACGAGGTCTATCAGGGTCTTGGCCTCATCGAGACGGTTCAACTCCACGAGCGCCTCCGCCCTTTGGAGAACCACGTCGGTGTAGCGGATGAGAGGAAAGTCAGTGTAGCAGCGTGTCCTGTCGATGAGCTCGCCTTTGAGGAAGCGCACGTACTTTCTGTAACAGTAGTAACCGGAAGTCCTCTTGTCCAGCCAGAAGTCTCCGCCGCTTGTGCCCTGCTTGTAAAGAGGCCAGCGGAGAGCCTTGCCGATCATATTCTCATCCCCGTTGTAGTTCTGGGTGTAGCAGTCAACCGGCTCGTAAGGGGTCACGATTGTTTGTTTCAGACGTGGGTCCCTGTTGTCGTAGGCGGCCTTGATGCGGGCCTCGTTGCCGTTGTCAAGATAGTAGCGGTTGAAGACATCGCTGCCGCAGACCTTGATGGCCTGGGACTTCTGTGACGCGAGAGCCTTGTCGGAGTTCAGCCCGTCGCGGCAGAAGAACACCGCGCGCTGCTTTGCGGTGAGGTTGTTCCAATCCTCAAGTCCCGGAACCTTGCTCCAGTCGAACTTGGTGCCGTCGGCGTTCTCGTAGTAGTCCACGAAATCGGCCGCAGGCTTGACCTCGGTCCATCCGCCGTAGGTGTCCCTTGCTCCAAGAGCCTGCTCGATGTTGTCGCAGTAGCCGGATTCCTCGTCGTACTGGATGGCGAAGATCATCTCAGGGCTGTGCTCGTTCTCCGGGGTGAAGAAGTCAATGTACTTTCCCTGCCAGAGGTCATATCCGCAACGTCCCACAGCCTCGAAATCTGATTCCGCGGCGGAATATTCCTTCATCCACATATACGCCATTCCTCTGAGCGCGTACGCCGCGCCTTTGGAAGGCCTGCCGATGTAGTTGGTGATCGTGTTGTCAGGGAAATATTCATTGTCAATGCAATAGGTGCAGTCGTCGATCACGGTCTTCCAGATCTCCTCCGCTGAGGATTGAACCTTGGTGCAGTTCTCGTTCGTGACAGGCTCAAGGTAGAGAGGCACTCCCTGATAGAATTTGTTCAGTCTTGAATATGCCCACGCCCTGAGGAAGTGCGCCTCGCTCTGGAACCTTTCGTAGGTAGGAGTGTCGAGGCCGGCCTTGCCGAGGTTGGCGATGGCGTCGTTGGACGCGTGCACGATCGTGTAGCAGAACTTCCACTCGAATGTCACCAGCCAGTCGTTGGCTCTCTTCGCCTCGCTGTACAGAAGCTGGATAGGGTAGTTGTTGGCATAGTAGTCGGTGCAGAATCCCAACGCCTCGATTCCGTACTTGTTGAGACCGTCGAGATTCTCGTTGCGGACCTGTGTGCCGTTGCCCTGCTTGCGGTTGTAGAACGTCTCGTAGATTCCGTTCATTCCTTTCTGCGCAAGTTCAGGGGTCGTCCACATATTCCCGCTCGAAATCTGGTTGGAAGGAGCGGTGTCGAGCATATCCGCGCAGGCGGCTGACGCTGTGAGGACAATGGCTCCAAGTGCTATGTTTTTAAGAATATTTTTCATTTCCGTGCTGTTTAGAATGTTATCTGTGCTCCGAATGTCACCTGTCTCATAAGAGGATAGCCGATCGTGGCGCCCTTCTCCGGATCAAGTCCCGGATATTTAGTGAAGGTGAGAAGGTTCTCTCCAGAGGCGAAGAACCTGAGCTGCTGTACGAAGAACTTCTTGGTCAGTGAGGCCGGAAGCGTGTAGCCGATCTGCACGTTCTTGAGCTTCAGGTAGTCACCTTTATATTCATAGAACTCGCTGGCGAGCCTGTTGCTGTGAGGATCTCCGTAGGTGAGCCTTGGGTAGGTTCCGTAGATGTTCGTCCTGGTGTCCTCCGGGTAGTCAGGGTCGAAGAAGTAGTGGTCGTTGGCCACCCTCTCGCTGATTCCGTGTCCGTTGGTTGTCTGGGTGCCGTTGTAGTACAAGGCGTTCCAGATGATGTGGAAGTCGAACGCTCCGGACCAGGTCATACTGAAGTCCAGGCCTTTCCAGGCGAAACCGAGGTTGATGCCAAGGTTGTAGGAAGGGGTGCTTGTGTGGCCGTTGAAGTCCATATCGTCATCATCGCCGTAGTTGCCGTCCCCGTCCCTGTCCTCGTAGATGAGGTCACCGTACCAGAGCTGGTCCTTGTTCAAAGAGCTGACACCGTTGAACTTGTAGCCGGAGTCAAGCATCGCCTGCACCCAGTCGAAGTCGGTCTGGGTCCTGATGATACCATCCTTAGGACCGGCGTTAATGTCAACCGCGCCGCCTGTGTAACCCTTGCCGCTTCCTCTGTAAACCCTTCTGAGATAATGCTCTCCCATCGGGTGGCCTTCGCAGAGTTTGCCGCTGCCGGAGTTGGCCGTGACGTTGGCGAGGTTGTTGGAATACACTCCGTCAACCCATTCCTTCACCAGATCGCCTTTGAACTTGGTGACCTTGTTCTTGTTGTAGGAGAAGTTCACACCGGCGAAGTAGCTGAAATCCTTGCCGATCTGGTCTCTCCAGTTGATCGAGAGCTCAACACCCTGGTTGACAAGGCTTCCGAGGTTTGAAGGCACGCCGGAGACCTCTCCCATCGTAAGGTAGATGGCAGGGGTGTAGAGGATGTTCGTGGTGTTCTTGAAATAATAGTCGATCTCGGTGGTGAGCTTGTTCCCGAAGAACCCTGCGTCAATGCCAAGGTCTGTCGTGGTTGTGGTCTCCCACTTCAGGTCGGCGTTGCTGAGGGAGGAAATGTACAGACCCTTTGTCGGCTGGCCTTCAAGAACCATATTCTGAGCCGCATAGACGGCCTGCCAAGCGTAGTTGCCGATTCCCTGGTTGTTACCGGCCTGTCCCCAGGACGCCCTCAGCTTGAGGTTCGAGAGCCATCTCTTGGTGTTCTCCATAAAGCTTTCCTCGTTGATCTTCCAACCAGCCGAGAAAGACGGGAATATACCGTAGCGGTTGTTGCTTCCGAATCTGGACGAACCATCGGCGCGGAGGTTTGCCTCGAACAGGTACCTGTCCTTGAACGTGTAGTTCACGCGGCCGAAGTATGACCTGAGGCCCCATCCTGCCTTGGCTGAGCTGGAGGAAGTCTCCAGACTTTCGTAGGTTGACAGGTCGTTGAGGGTCCAGTCTGTCGCTCCTTTCTTGCCGACACCCCAGCCCCAAGTGCGGTACTCCATAGCTGAATATCCCGCGAGCACTCCGAGGAAATGATCACCGAAGGACTTGGTGTACCTTGCCAGGATTTCTGAAGAAACGCTGTAGTTGCGGCTTGTTGAGTTGCTTACCGACGCGTTCGCAAGCTCGGAACTTGAGTAGCGGACATCATTCATATAGTCCCAATAGCCGTTCTGACGGCCGTAGGTGTGCCTTTCTCCGAATTGTGGAGAGTAGTTGACAGTGGCCTCGATGCTGAGTCCCTTGGCAGGTCTGAGCTTGCCGTAGAGAGTTCCGTTCACTCTGGATGTCACGTTGTAGCCACCTGATCCGTACATCATTCCGAAGATGTTGTTGGCGTTTGAGGATTCCTCGGCGTTGAGGGCCGGTCTTCCCCAAGCGTTCACATCGCCTGGATAGACACCAGGGGTGGTCTGATAGAGAGAGTTGAAAGCGTTGGAGATGTTGGCGAGACCGTAGCTCTGCCTTTGTCCGAAGATCCTTGTCCCGATCGTGAACCAGTCGGTCACGTCAGCCTCAAGGTTTGTCCTGAAGTTTGCCTTCTGGGTGGAGGAGTCGATTCCGAAACGTCCCATAACGCCTTGATTGTCAAGATAACCGGCGGAGATGAGGTATTTGACTTTCTTTGAACCGCCGGAGACCGAAAGGTTGTGCTCCTGGGAATATCCTCTCTGGAAAATCTCGTCGAACCAGTCTGTGTTAGGGTAGGCGGCATAGTTAGGTACACCGGCGTCGTTCAGTCCGTAAGGATCGAGAGCTTTCTCTCTCCAGAGGTCGATGTTGCTCTGTGAGAACACCCTGCTGGTGTTGACATTGTCGCAGGATTCGTTGATGAGTTCCATATGTCTTGCGTAGTCGGACACGAAGTGGAGCTCGTTGTAAGGCATCTGGACGATACCCTTGTAGGAGTAGCTGATCTGAGGCTTCTCGGCGGATCCGGTCTTGGTCGTGATCAGGATGACACCGTTGGCGGCTCGTGTACCGTAGATCGCTGTGGAGGCGGCGTCCTTGAGCACGGAGATGGAAGCGATGTCATTCGGGTTGATGTTGTCCATATTCCATTCGATGCCGTCCACAAGGACAAGCGGCGAGCTTGATGACGATGTGAATGAGCCGATACCACGGATCCTGATCGTCGCGCCGTTGCTTCCCGGCTGTCCGGATGACTGTGTGACGTTCATACCGGCCGCCAGACCGGCCAGGGCGGCCGAGGTGCTGACGATGACGCGGCCCTCGCTCTTCTTAGCGAAGTCGATGGAAGCCACAGATCCGGTGAGATTCACTTTCTTCTGTACTCCGTATCCGACGACCACAACCTCATCCAGAAGCTCATTGTCTTCCGTGAGGGTGACATTGATCACCTTCCTGCCGTTGATTGTCTCATTGACAGTGACATAGCCCATACAGGAATATTCCAGCACGGCGCTGCCGTCTGTCACATTGATAGCATAGTTTCCATCGATGTCGGTCGATGTGCCGGATGTCTTGTCTCCAGACACCATCACGACAACTCCGACCAGAGGCTGTCCTGACGCGTCTGTGACTTGTCCCGTGATTTTTTCCGGACCTGCGGCGTACATCGGACTCCAGCTTAGAAGGAGGCTGGCGGCCAACGTCAATGCCGTGGACAGAAATGATGTAAGTTTTCTTGCCATTTCGTTTTGTTTTATGTGTTATTATCAGTTATTTGTCGGTGATGTTCTTGTACTTGAGCAAAGCCTCAAGGAAGTAGTAGTCAGCGTAGGTGAGAGGTACGTCCACCTCGGAGTTGTCCGGCAGCGAGCCGACGCTGTGCTTAAGGATGAAGTTCCCGTTTGTCCCAGGCTCCGCCAGATACTCCGGACTTGCCAGTGTGCGCAACTGTTTCTCGGCCATAGCGAGGTATTTTGCGTTGCTGGCCTCATCGTCGGTCAATGTGCTCAGCTGCACGAAGGCGGATGCCATAATAGCCCCGGCTGAAGCGTCCCTAAGATCGTTCGGAATCTTGTCCGAATCAAAATCCCAGTAAGGGATTCCGTCTTCCGGAAGTCTGGAGAGCAGCATATCCGCGATGTTCCTTGCCTGCGTGAGGTAGCTGTCGTGACCGCTTTCACGGAACATCATCGTGAAGCCGTACAGCGCCCACGCCTGGCCTCTTGCCCAGGCGGAGTCATCGCTGAAGCCCTGCACGGTCTCTTTTTTCCTGACCTCGCCGGTTTCCGGGTCATAGTCCACGAGATGCCAGCTGGTGTAGTCCTGACGGAAATGGTTGCACATCGTCGTGTTGGCGTGCGTGACCGCCACGGTTTTCAGCGAGTCATCATTGAATATGCGTCCGGCGTTGTAGAGATGCTCAAGGTTCATCATATTGTCGATGATCACAGGGTATTTCCAATCCCTGCCCTCACGGACGAAATCCCAGCTCCTGATGACTCCGGTGACCGGTGAGAACCTCTTGGCAAGGGTCTTGGCAGATGTGAGGATCGGCTCAAGATATTCCTTGTCCCCGGTGATCCTGTAGGCGTTGCCGTAGCTGCAGTTCATCTGGAAACCAAGATCGTGGTCAGTGCCCTTCATCGTCTTGAGCGTGTCGAGCTTGAGGGTGTTTTTCCTGGCGATGCCCTTGAACCGCTGGTCGCCGGAATATTCGTAGATGTACCAGAGTGTCCCCGGGTAGAATCCGCTGCACCACCATTTGATGTTGGAAGCGATGAATTCTCCCTCATTGGAAAAACTCCTCGGCATAGTGTCGCCGGTCAGTCTATCCTCCATAGCGAGGTACTGTTCTTCGGCCACTTTGAAGACCCTGTCCGTCAGATCGGACATTGATTCCTTTCCGCCGCAGCCAAAGACCAGCGGCAGAAGAGCGAAAGTTGCGATAATGCTTTTTCTCATTCTTTATGTGTTGTTATTAGTTCCTGTGCAGTCCTATGCGGATTTCAACGGCCAAAGATAGTCTGACCTATTATATAAACAAGGAAAAATCCGGTCAATGATTGACAAAATCCGGTAACGTGCACGGAATCAATGCGCAAAAAAACGCCCATACCTGTCCTCAGGTACGGGCGCAACTTATTTATCACATCACCATCGGCATCCCGAATCCTTTATCGCCGCCTGACACATCATCAGTGCGCGGTAGGAAGGTGCCTTATGCCGCCGGTCATTGTGTCCATAAATATATGGTTGGGTTAGAGTATGCTTGTCGTTGAACGCACAATGAACGAACATCTGTCATTAATCCAGACAGACGCTGCAAAAATAAACATAAAGGCGTTCTCGGCCTAATTGTGGGATTGTCCTTTTGTTCCTTTAACGTGCTTCAGACCAAAATTCGTGTTCCTCTGACGGGGAGGTTGATGTTCCTTTGACGTGAAGCGGGAACGCAATGCGCTGTGTCAGAGCTGATCATCCGTTTGTGCCAACCGGATGCCCTGTGTGAGGGTCGTGTCGATCCTCTCCACGTTCCTCTTGGCCTTGTAGTAGGCGGTTCTTGAGACGAAACCGGACTCAAGGGCGATTTCCTCTTGCTTCGCGTCAGGGTGAGCCTCTTTGTAGAGCCTGGCATATTCAAGCCTGAACATATTGACAAGGTTGTAGTAGCCGACCGAGGAGATGAACTTGCTGGCCCGGTTCCTCTTTCCGTTGCCGAGGTCCATCAGCACTTCCGTCTTGAGAAGATGCGGCTCCCTGAACCGCCGGAGAATCACGGCCAGAACCTCGTCCTTGATCACGTCCATCGGAGTGCCGTCATCTTCAGGCGGGATGTCTGAAGACTCATTTTCGGAAGTCTCGATTTCCTGGATCTCACGCAGCTTTCTGTCCTCTAACTTTTCCATCTCGTCGTCGATCGCGGACGGACGCAGGACCCGCTGAGGGTGAAGTATGAGTCCGAGGAAATATATCATCCAGCAGGACGTGGCGATGTCAACGGCGAACTTGCCCCATCTGCTGCCGGTGACGAAGATCGTCCACATAATGAGAATCCACATCAGGGGAGCGTAGAGTATCTTGGCCGCGAACTTGTAGGGAAAGTCCTCATTGTTGGAATAGTTCTCGGTGTTGCTTCTATCCATCTCCTTCTTCAGGTTCCAAAGAACCTTGACCGTGCCAATTGTGGAGACGAGGCTGATCGCCCCGACCGTGTAGAGTATCGCTTTTTGATGGATCGCCATCCAGTCGCCGTATCCAGCGAGCAACGGGATCAGCAGCGCGAGGATCATAACGAACGGTGACGCGAGATAGGCTGTCCTAAGCCAGCTGTCATCCCGCCTGCGATGCAGACGGAAATACTTCATTATCATCACGGTCAGGCAGACCGGATAGTAGATCACGCAGAAGGAACGGATGTAGATCCAGACCGCTGGATCCATCGGCGCAAGCACGTATGGGAATGTCAATACGATGGATGCGAAGAACAATGTCACCAGTTTCCTGGCCGGATAGAAATAGTCCGGGTTCTCGCAGAACGGCTTGCACATATGGTTCCATCTGATGTACGCGCAAAACAACCCAGCCGTGATGAAGACCAGGCTGCCTGCCGAATATAGACCTTCCGGGGTAATGTTCCAGATCATTCTTCCCTCCTGTCCGTGAATATTCCCGAGTGGCTTATTTCTTCAGAAGTTCGTCGATGTGTTCGGCGTAGTCCAGTGAGGAGTCAAGATAAAAAACAATCTCAGGCACGATGCGGAGCTGCTTTGCGACCTGGTAGCCGAGCTCTCCGCGCAGAGCCTTGACATTGTCGTTCAGAAGTTTCATAACTTCCTCAGCCTTGGCGGAAGGGAATATGCTGACGTAAGTCTTGGCGAGGGAGAGGTCGGGGCTGACCCTGACCTCGCTCACCGTCACCATCGCGCCTCCGAACACTGCCATACCCTTGCCGCGTATGATTTCAGCCAGATCCTTCTGGATCTCTCTGGCAACCTTGA
>CAVCRL010000027.1:0-20945 GCA_963604455.1 Lachnospiraceae bacterium
GGATATTCCTTCAGGACATTCCTACATTCCCGTTCGGAAGCCAGTACAACGAGAAGCTGAACGAGCTCGCCGATGAGTTCAAGCACAGGCCGTTCGTGATGCTGGAGAACGACTCCGTCGTTGTGACAGGCGACCAGCTCATCAACACATTCGACCGTCTGGAGGTGGCCGACTTCAGTGCCCGTTCGCTGATTCTGGCGGCGCCGCTCGGCAAACTGAACCCGATCACCGACGAGGAGATCGAGGAGCTCCGCGTGGCGTTCCACGTCGGGGAGTAGTTAAAGCGGACATATACTGCCTCCGGCGGTCCTCCCCACTTCAGGCTGCTCGCTATGAAGGTCCACCGGACCTTCATTTATCGCTCACGACCTCCCTCTTCGGGAGCCAAAGCCGCCTACGGCAGTATATGTCCGCTTTAGTAGAAACCTAACTGTAAAACGACTGTCACTTCGGCTGGCTCTGCGACAGGTAAAAATAAACTCCCTCCAGAATTTTGGTAACGTGCAAAATTCTGGAGGGAGTTTATTTTACCAGATCAAACCTTATTTCCCGGCGATGATCTTGGCGTCTTCCGCACGGTCGATGCCGACTTTCTTCTCCAGCCTGTCACGCCTTTCAATCAAGGCCTCCTTATGACGGAGAACCCAGTTCTCGACGTAGATGGCGGCGCAGGCAAGGAAGAAGTAGATGATGGTCTGCACGATCATCGCCTTCATCTGCACGTCAGCCGCACCCATATCCCCACCAGCGGTGCTAAGGTTGATGAACCCTTGCGCTCCGAAAGTTGACGGGAATATGTAGGAGAACACTTTCCAGAATCCCGGGAACGCTATGGTCGGCCAGGAGCAGCCCGTCAGGAACAACGCCACAGGCGACATCGCAAGGAACAGCACGAACACGGATTCCCTTCTCGTGATCAACGTGCTCCAAGTCATACTGAAGAACACGCAGTCGGTGATGAAGAACACCAGCATAGCCAGCACATCGTGGAACTCTCCCCTTTGAGGGATTCCGAATATGGCCGGAACAATGAAGGCGATGTACATTCCCACGGCGAGGTACAACAGCCAATAGGCTCCTCCTCGTCCAAGGACGACACGTCCGACACCGTGGCCTTCAAGCCTGTCCGGAAGCGACGCGAAACTGCGGTTCCTCTCCCTTGCGGTTCCCACCAACAGCGACATACCGTAGAAAAGCGTCTGCTGGATGATGATCATCAGGATGGCGGAAATCAGGAAGAAACTGTAGCTCGAAGCCCTGTTATAAGGATTATTATCCTCGTAGCCAAGAGGTTTCACGGTCTGGGAGGCCGACTGCTCGGTCATTCCCAGCATTGAATATCTCTCCATCTGGATCTGCCCGATCTCGTGCAGCATCACGAAATTGGTGGCCATCAGGGCGTTCTTGTAGTACAGGAAACTGCTCATATCCGTGTAAAGGGACACGACCGAAGTCTCATTCCGGGCCAGTTTCTCTCCGAAATCAGAAGGGAAATAGATGATACCGTTGACCTTACGTTCCTGCATCATCTTTTCCGCCTCGGCCATATTCACACATTTCGCCGCGACCTCGACTTCCCTTGTGGCGTCAATCTCCCTTATGAAGCGGTGGCTTTCAGGGCAGTCCGCATTGTCCACAACCGCGATCGGAGTGTCGGAAAGGATTCCGTTCAGATAGACGACATTGTAGAGAAGAGGATAGGCCAGTCCCGCGACCAGAAAAATCAGCAGCACGCCGCTGTCAGAGAAAATCTGACGGAACTCGTGGCAGAATATGCCCCAAAAGTCTTTGATCCAAGTCTTTGCGTATGATGTATTCATTGTCTTAGTCTTTAGGGAAATTCTGGTGAATATAAGCCTTCTTCAGGCGCGTCAGCCCGATCAGCGGAACAAGGATGAAGAGCAGCAGATAGACCGCCTGCTTCCACCATCCGGCGAATCCCGCGCCGAAGATCGCTTCCTGGACGTAGAACTCATAATAGTGCCTGAGCGGGAACGCTGCCGCAAGTCCTTGAATATAAGGAGGCATAGCCTCGATCGGAAGGGTGAAGCCCGAAAGCGAGAATCCCAACACGCTATACAGCGCGCCAATACTCAACGCCAACCTCGGCACAGGCAGCATCTCTATGATGAATATGGCGATCGCCTCGCTCGCGAATACCATCAGGAATATTCCGATGAACATATTCCAGATAGAACCGGCCAACGGGAAATGCATCCAATCGTACAGGCACAGGATCAGAATCAGTCCTATCGCCGAGAATGTCAAAGTCCAGACAAGCAGTTTGCCCGCCAAGGCCGACACTATCGAATTGCCCGAAGTCTGAAGCAGATGCCTTGAGGTGCCATATTTAAGCTCAGCTCCCAATGAATATATCAGGACGATTATCACTATCATCTCCAGCACACCCGGAAGCAGGACGCTCGTGAGGTAGTAGCTGTAGTTTGTGGTGACATTGCCGATCTGGTGCAGGTCGATGTCGATCGGCCTGATCATTCCCATTATCTGGCTGTCGTTGTAGCCTCTGGCCCTGAAAGCCTGTCTCTGGACAGCTCCGTTGGTCAGATTGACCATCGTAAGAAGATCCTTCCAAGCCAACGCTCCGCTGACAAAATACAGTCCGTTGACATAGAATGTGATCTTCGGCTGGCGGTTCGCCTGGATGTCATCGTTCATTCCGGTCGGGATGACACAGACAGCGGAGATCTTTCCCCTGTTCATATCCTCTCTGGCCGCGGCGAAGGAATCGTAGTGGACAACCTTGCCCAATTGGGTGGCGTCCAGCTGCTGGCTGAAATTCCGGGACGTTGACGAATAGTCGTAGTCCACCAGTCCGATAGGAATGTCACTTGGCAGGCCGTCCCTCAGAAATGTCAGGAAGAATATGGCGCAGAAGGCTATCACACCGACCGAACCCAGAAGATAGATCGGGCGTTGCCTGATGATCCTGAGTTCGCGGCGGGCCACCGCAATTATTCTCTGCCAATTGTTGTTCATAACCGTTTACTTTACAATAGCGGACATACCCGGGCGGATGCCGTCAACTTTGACATCCGGAACGGCTCTGACCTCGAAGGTCTTGGCATCGTACATTCCGGTCTCCTTTGTGGCTTTCCAAGTGGCGTATGACTCACGGACAGCGACATAGTTGATTGTGGCGGGAACTTCCTTGCCGTCAAGGGCCGGGATGATCACGGTGATCTTGTCGCCTTGCTTCATTCCGTGAAGATAGTCCTCACGAACATTGAATGTGAACCAGATGTCGTTCAGGTCTGTGACGCTGGCGACAGGTGCTCCCTGGCCTACAAGTTCCCCTACCTTAGGGAACAGAGCAGAGATGATTCCGTCTGACGGAGACGTGAGATACAACTCACCAAGGTAAGACTCAACCTCCATCAAAGCGCCGTTGGCCTGATCAACAAGAGCCTGGGCGGCCGCCTTGTCCTCGGCGCGCGCACCGTTAACCGCCATATCATACTGACTCTTGGCAGCTTTTGTCTGAGCGACAGCCGCATCGTACTTGGCCTTTACCTCATCGTACTTCTGAGCAGCGATGACCTTCTGGTCGTAAAGTTTCTGGATCCTCTCGAAGGACTTTTTCATAATGTCCTCCTGCACGAGAGCCTGCTGATAAAGCTCATACGCCCCGGCGATCTGCTCCTTGCGGGCACCGTTCTGAGCCTTTCTGCTCTGCGCGCTCACAGCGGCCTTCACAGCGTTGGCCTGAGCGAGTTTCGCGCGGACCTCCGGAGAATCGATGAAAGCGACCGTGTCCCCCTTGTGAACCATCTGGCCTTCCTTCACGTAAAGTTCCTCAATCCTTCCCGGAACCTTTCCCGAAACCCTGTATTCACTGGCCTCAGCCTCACCCTGGATTACCAGCGGCTTTGGTTTTGAGACGAAATAGCCGATGACGGCGATCAGAAGGATGATCACGATAAGTGCTACGATTCCTATCACCAGGTTGTAGCTTTTCTTTTCCTTTTCCATAATATTCTTTGTTTTTATTATTATCCCTTAACTTATTTTGTCTGAGCGTGGTTGTTGCCCTCTGCCTTGTTGAGGTTGGCGGCAAGCATCTGGAGCTCGATTCCAGCGTCTATATATTCAGAATGAGCCTTTAGCCAAGCGGTCTGGGCGGCGAGAGCGGTATTGGTCTCGATCACGCCTTCCTCGAACCCGATAGTCGCGGTGCGGAGGTTCTCCTCAGCGCTGGCGAGATTGTTCTGAGCCATCGTGAGCTTCTCGAAAGCCTCGCCTTCCTGCTTGCGCAACTGGGTGACCTGCAGATTGATGAGGTTTTTGGCATCCTCCAACTGAGTCCTGTAGAGAGTGGCCTCGGCCTTTGCCTTGCGGGTCTTGCTCAAAGCCTCAAAGCCGTGGAATATAGGAATATTCACCATCACTCCGGCATTGAAAAATCCACCCCAATCCTTCTCGAAGCCATTCTTCAGATTAGGATTGGTCACTGAATATCCTGCCATCAACGCCACCTTAGGCATCATATCGGCTCTCGCCACTCTTACCTTACCGTCATAAATCTTCGAGGCAAGCTCAAGGCTTCTGGTCTCAGGCCTGTCGGCATAAATCTGGTCGAGATCCTTGCCCGCTCCCATCTGAGGGACAGGGATGTCAGAAAGTGTCTCGTCCGCAAGAACGATCTCAGTGTCAAGATCAAGACCTATCTGCTTGCAGAGAAGCATCTTGGCAAGGGTCAGACCATTGTCGGACTTGGTTTTGAGCATATCGGCCTCGTTGGCCTTGACCTTTATCTGGAGAGCGTCCGACTCCGTGGCCACACCTTCCAGGACGGAGAGAGCCACATCGTGCTCCATCTTATGAAGGAGATCAGCGTAAGCGTCCGCCAGTTTCTTCTTGTTGGCGATGGAAACAATCTGCCAATACGCCTGATCGACATCCACGATAACCTGCTGATACTGCTGGTCGTATTGAGTCTGTGACAGTTCCTCTGCCAATTTGGCAATCTTGTTGGCGGCAATGATCTTCCCGCCCATAAAAACCGGTTGCTGAAGTGTCACCGCACCAGCGAAAATATTCTGCATATCCGGATGGAAAGCGTCATCGATCTCCTTGCCGAGAGCGTTGATTGTCTGCGACATATCCGTCTGCGAAAGCGCTCCGAGAACCGTCTGCCACATCGGGCTCTTCATATATTCAGCGGCGGCGGCAGGATTGGATTTGATCGCTGTCATCAGACTCTGGGCGAACTCCTGGGTCTGAGTATGGATCAATGTTCCCATATTCTGAAGCTTCTGGGACGTGGCGTCGCTGACAAGGGCGATGTCATTGGCATTATAGACATACGCGCCAGTAGCGGAGATGTTCGGAAGATAGTTGGCGAATGCGATCTTACGGTCATAACCGGCCATCTCGATCTTTGTCTCAGCCTGTTTCAAGGTCTTGTTGTTCTCGATTGCCATTTCGCGGCACTGCTCCAGCGTCAGCGTCTGCTGGGCATTCATCGCAACCGGCACAAGAGCCAGAGCGACCAATGTTGAGATTTTGACAATGTACTTGTTCATATTCATAAATTCTTTGTTCTCTAAGTAACATCAAGCGATGAGCATCACTACAAATTAACTGCCAAATTTTCCCATTAGTATTACCGTTCGGCTTTTAAGATTATCAAAAGGTCGAATATTGCGAAATTTTGCAATAACGCAAATATTTCCTATTTTTGCCGTGTGACACTAAAAACATTTTACGGTATGCCGGATTCTTTATTGAATATAGGTCTAAAGCAGATCAGAAAGCTCGTCCCGGTCCAGAACGAACTTCAGCTTGGAGACGACTTTTTCATTATGGACGTGAAGTACAGCGACAACCTTCAATTTCTTAAATATCCTTGCCGCAGCGATGCGTACATCGCTATTTTCTGCAAATCAGGAGGTCTGAACGTGGAGATCAACCTGCGGTCATATTCGATAAGCAAGGGGACGCTTTTCGTCGGGACGCCAGGTAACATCATCAAAATCAACAAATCCGATCTGGACAATGACAACACCTTTGAATTCATCGTCGTCGCCATATCCAAGGAATATCTTTCCAGCATAAGTTTCGACTTTAAGAAAATTTTCGATGACCGGCTGAAATTGCTGACAGAGCCGTGCGTCCAGCTTGACGAAAGGAACATCGCTTTCTGTACCAAATATTTGGATCTTTTCGGAGAGGTTCTGTCATCTGACGTGCCGAACAAAAGGGAGGCGGTCGGTTCTCTGATAGCATCCTTGTTCTATGTTCTGGGCGGCCTGATGGAGAAGAGCGCGGTCAGAACCCCGGAATTGCCTGGAGCTGTCGTGAACACCCGCGTGAAGCTTATCTTCGAGCATTTTATGGCTCTCGTCACGGAGCATCACACATCCGAGCGCAATATGGCGTTCTATGCGAGCCACTTGGGACTCACCCCGAAATACCTGTCCAAACTCATCAAGCAGGTAAGCGGCCGCTCCGCTCCGGACTGGATCGACTCCTTCGTCATTCTGGAAGCTAAGAATATGCTCAAGTACACAGACGACAGCATCAAGGAGATTGTCTTCAAGCTGCATTTTCCGAACCCTTCCGTGTTCTACAAGTTCTTCAAGGCACACACCGGAATGACCCCCAGCGAGTACAGGAACGGATAATTTGCTTAAATCTGTAAGCAAATAATAGGGCTTTAGTGAATGATTGATGCAAAAATCGTTTTAAAAAATTAACAAAAAGCTTTGCATATTCAATAAATCTTAATACCTTTGTCCCTTGGACAGACAAAAGTTCTTTTTGTTGTCTATTTGTTAAGTTCGTTTTATATACAACAGGCCGTCGCTTTGGGGAAAGCGGCGGCCTCTTCTTTTACGGTCGCGTTCGTGGTTTTGCGTACGGGATGAGCACTTGATTACATAAAATCCAATCACCTACGACCTTCGGTGCGTGGAAATTTCTTTTCTACGTACCGAAGGTTGTTTAAGGGTGTAGCCGTACTGGAATTACGGCATTTCACGCACGATTATTTCTCGTACAAGGCGAAAAGGGCGGAGCCGGAACCTGACATCGAGGCATAGACAGCGCCGGAGTCGTAAAGGGATTGCTTGATGGCGGCAAGTTCCGGATGTGCCTTGAAGACCGTGGCCTCGAAATCGTTGACAAGATTGTCTTTCCATTCTAAGACCGGTGTCGCGAGCACGGTTTTCAGATCTGAAAGTTTATGTGATATAATGGCGGATGAGCCGCTGTCCGACTGGTCGCTAAGCCTGTCGAAGCGACCAGCCCTCGAACCTTCCCGTGGCACTATCCCCTTGTAAGCCTCGGCTGTGGAGACCGCCACTCCCTCTGGAATCAGAACCTTGATCTCATACTCGGACAGGTCAATATCATAAGGCTCAAGTACTTCCCCACGTCCGGACCCGATCATCGGGCGGTTGAACACAAAGAAAGCGCAATCGCTGCCAAGTTTTGCGGCATATTCAGAAAGCCTTTGCTCGGAAAGGTTCAGGCCGCAAAGCTCGTTCAGCGCCTTGAGTGTGAAGGCCGCGTCCGCCGACCCGCCGCCAAGTCCGGCACCCACCGGAGCCTTCTTTTCCAGGAATATCTTGACAGGAGGCAGGTCTAAATCTTGTGCCAGAATATTGTACGCCTTCGCACACAAATCCTTGAGCGGATCCCAGTCCACCCCTTCCTCCCGCGCGATCGTGATCATCAGCTTTCCGTCCTCGGATATTCCCTGTACTAATCTGCCGTCCTCTGATTCAGTTACATTTTCGGAGAGAGCCGCTCCTTTCCCGTCTTTTGGGCCTGATTGGTTGAGCCCGGTTGGTTCGACAAGCTCACCAACCGATGCTTCCTGCTGATCATTGAGCTTGTCGGTCGCTGAGCCAGTCGAAGCGCCGAAGCGTGCATTCGGGTCACCATACTTTGCAAACAGAGCCGCCGAGGTCCGGCTGTAGTCATCGCCCGTGATGATCTCAATAGTGTCCCCGAAATCAAAACACGGCACAAATAACGTCTCGATGTCGTGAAACCCATCGGCACGTTTCCGCAGGACACTCAGTCCTAGGTTCAGTTTGACATTTGTCTTGACAATCATATTCATTCAAATTTGCGGCCGTGGCGTCCAACCTTTTGACAATCAACTCAATCCTTGACAGCCTTCGGTTGAAGCCGACTCAAGGAAAATGCTTATTACACTGGGTAACAAACATTTACGCGCCACACTCCTACAGTCCCCTGATAGCGTTCTCGACGAGTTCAGCGACGGCGGCCCTACCCGGAGTTCCGTCCGTGGACTCTTCCGGGATGTTTTCCAGTACCGGAGCCACAAACGAGATCATCTGCAGCACCTTGGCCTCTTCCTCTGGAATGCCACGAGAGCGCATATAGAACTGCTCGTCCTCATTCAGTTTTCCAACCGTGGCGCCGTGCGAGCACTTCACGTCATCAGCGTATATTTCCAGACGAGGCTTTGTGTTGACTCTGGCTGAATCGGAAAGCAGGATGTTGTGGTTCTCCTGGAACGCTTCGGTTCTCTGGGCCTCAGGCGCGATCACGATCTTGCCGAAGAATCCGCACTTGGCCTCCCCGGTAGCCAACCCGTTGAATGTCTGCCGGGAACGACAGTCTCCCGTACGATGATGCATCGTGATGTCGAACGTCACCTCATCGTGGCCGGAGCAGAGGTATATTCCCGAAAGACAGACTTCGGAATGTGCTCCGGTGAGGTCGATAGTCAGCGGAATCCGAGCCGAGACTCCCGGCAGCACTATCATCGTCAGATCCAGCGCCGCATCCGCCCCCACCTCGATGTTGGACGGAATCCCGGTCACTTCGACACGCTCGGCGACCTCGGCTCCTGAGGCAGCAAGCACAAAGACCTTGCGAATATGCTCACCGTCAGCGACCTTCATTCCCGGCACGATGGGTGTGGGAATATAATTGCCGTGATCTATGTTTTTAGAACTGTTCAAAGCCATCCTTTTCAATCTTGTCAATCAGTTCGTAACCGCCGGTGGCCACGATGCGGCCGTCCTTCAGAACGTGCACGACATCCGGCCTTACATATTCAAGAAGCTTCTGGTAGTGGGTGATGACGATCGCCGACTTTTCCGGAGTGTGCAGGGCGTTCACTCCATCGGCCACAATCTTGAGCGCGTCCACGTCCAGGCCGCTGTCCGTCTCATCGAGGATCGCGAGGGTCGGATCCAGCATCGCCATCTGGAAGATCTCGTTGCGCTTCTTCTCTCCGCCGGAGAACCCGACGTTGACCTCACGCTTGGCGAACTCCGGCTTCATCTGCACGAAGGCCATCTTCTGCTTCATAAGTTTCAGAAAATCACCAGCTTTCATCGGTTCTTTCCCCTGCGCCTTGAGTTTGGAGTTGATCGCCGTCTTCATAAAGTTCGTGATGGAGACTCCCGGAATCTCGATCGGGTACTGGAAGGACATAAACAGTCCGGCCCAGGCCCTTTCCTCCGGCTTCATCGCCAGCAGATCCTTTCCGTAGAACTCAATCGATCCGGTCGTCACCTCGTAGTTCGGCTTGCCGGTCAGGACAGAGGACAGGGTGCTTTTCCCGGCTCCATTCGGACCCATTACGGCGTGGATCTCGCCGCGGCGGATCTCAAGGTCGATTCCCTTCAGGATCTCCTTGTCACCGACACTGGCGTGCAGATCTTTTATTTTCAGTAATATGTCTGTCATATTCATCGTATTTTGTCGTGGAGGCTAAGCTCCTATTTATCAATTAATTGCTCTATCGCCTTTGGTTGTATTTCACTAAAGATTAATGCGTAAGGCACTTACGTTTAGTGAGTTATCCGCCACGGCTACCTCTCCTCCTTGTATAATCGGTACCAGGTCCAAAGAGACCAGATGCCGTTGAGAAGGTAAAGGGCGCTGACGATCGGCATAAACACGAGGCCGGCGCTGAGGTAGAGGGTGATGTTCGTGATGTTCACCACCAGCCACACAATCCAGCAGTCCCATTTCTTTTGGGCCGAAAGGAACTGCGCCAACAGCGTCAGCATCAGGCCGTACGAGTCAAGCCACGGGGTCGGGTCCGGTGTGAATATGTCCGTGAACCAGGCCGTGCCCAACTTGCTGAGCACAAATCCCCAGACGGCTCCGGCAAAGGCCACTACCGTGAGAGCCGTGCACCAATCCTGCATCGAAAGATGTGTCACTTTCAGGGCCGAAGCGTCTTTCGAACTCTGTTCCTCCGGCCGAGGGTGTGTCCATCTCCAGTGCCCGAAAGCATTGATTCCGAACGCTATCGGCTGGAGAAGCATCGCCGAGTATAGGTGTCGCTGCCAGAACAGAGTGAACAGCAGGATGTTGTACAGGTAGCCGACCCAGAAGTTGTACTTACTGTTGCGCCCGGCCATCACCACGCAGGTCAACCCCGCGATGACTCCGATCAGCTCCAGAAAGCTCACTCCCGTTCCGCCTAACGTGAACGCAATATTCTCTATATCAAAGAACTTCATAAACATATTCATTCATTAACCCACCGAGCCTTCGAGTGAGACCTGAAGCAGCTTTGTGGCTTCGACGGCGAACTCCATCGGGAGGCGGGAAAGCACCTCGTGGGCGTAGCCGTTGACGATCAGGCCGACAGCGTCCTCTGGCCCGAGGCCCCTCTGGTTGCAGTAGAACAGCTGCTCGTCGCTGATCTTCGAGGTTGTCGCCTCGTGCTCCACGATCGCCGTCGGATTCGCACTCTGGATGTCAGGGAAAGTGTGCGCCCCGCACTGCGAGCCGATCAGAAGGCTGTCGCACTGCGAATAGTTGCGCGCCCCTTCCGCCCCGGCGTTCATCCGGACAAGGCCACGGTAACTGTTCTGGCTGTGACCCGCTGATATTCCTTTACTTACGATCCGGCTCTTCGTGCCGCGGCCGATGTGGATCATCTTCGTGCCCGTGTCCGCCTGCTGGTAGTTGTTCGTCACGGCGACCGAGTAGAATTCCGATGAGGAATAGTCGCCCTTCAGGATCGTGGAAGGATATTTCCAAGTGATCGCCGAACCCGTCTCGACCTGTGTCCAACTGAGATGCGAGCCGCTGCCCTTGCATATTCCTCTCTTGGTCACAAGGTTAAGGATTCCTCCGCGCCCCTGCGCGTCGCCAGGGTACCAGTTCTGCACCGTTGAATATTTCACATCGGCGTCCTTCTCGACCACGATCTCCACCACTGCCGCGTGCAGCTGGTTCTCGTCACGCATAGGCGCCGTGCAGCCCTCCATATAACTCAGCTGCGAGCCTTCGTCCGCCACGATGAGCGTCCTCTCGAACTGCCCCGTGCCTTTCGCGTTGATTCTGAAGTAACTGGAGAGTTCCATCGGGCACTTGACTCCTTTGGGAATATAGCAGAAGCTGCCGTCGCTGAAGACCGCCGAGTTGAGCGCCGCGAAGAAATTGTCCCCGACCGGAACCACCGACGCGAGATATTTCCGCACCAGATCCGGATGCTCCTTGACGGCCTCCGAGAAGCTGCAGAATATGATTCCTTTCTCTGCCAGCGAGGCTCTGAATGTTGTGGCCACGGAGACCGAATCGAAGACCGCGTCCACGGCCACGACTCCGGCTAATGCCTCGCGCTCCCTGACCGGGATTCCCAGCTTCTCGAAAGTCTCCTCCAGTTTCGGATCGATCTCTTTCGGCCGTTCTGAATTCTTTTTCGGTGCGGCGTAGTATATAATATCTTGAAAATCAATTTCAGGCATATCCAGATGTCCCCACTCCGGCATCTCCATTCCCTGCCACTTGCGGAAAGCGTCCAGCCGGAACTCCAGCATCCATTCCGGCTCCTCCTTGAGCCTTGAGATGGTGCGGATGATGTCCTCGTTCAGTCCCTTGGGAATGAAATCCTGGCCGACCTCCGTGACGAAGCCCTCCTTGTACTCCTGCCGCGTGACCTCCTGTATGATCTTGTCTTCTTCCTTAATGTCCATTATTGTTTGAGCTATATGTCATTATGAATGACAATGCGTGTGAATCGTTTATTACGCACACGTCAAAGTTAAATTAAAAAACGCCGAAAATCAAGCATTTTGCTGTTTTCGATGCGGTTATTGTCTATAGTCATTGCCGTTACAAAGCCATTCTGAAGCTGGTATAACCTCAATGGTCTCATCTTTCTCTGTTATTGTCTGACGATTTCCCTCCATTACTATCAAGGTCAGCTTGTGGCATTTTGACATCTTGGCTCCTTTCAACAATCCTCCGACTTCTCTTCTGTAAAGTTTGCTGCCAGAATCGTCTATGTGATGTGATACCTGAATCAGTTCCAATGCAGTATTCTTTTCACAGACGACGAAATCAACTTCAAATAGATTGTCTTTTTTGATGTAGAATATATTCTGGTATTGTAGGTCAATTCGTCTTAACAATTCAAGCAGAACAAGGTTCTCCAATCGCCAGCCGATGTTCTCTGTAGTGATAAGGTCCTTCCGATTTGTTGCAAAGGCCAGGTCCACGGCATACACCTTGCGCCCTTTTGTTCGTTCATTGCTTTTGAACGAATACTTATGGACGATCCGGACTAGAAAGGCCTCCTCCAGATAGGAAACATATTTCTTTGCGGTATGTACGGAGTTCAATGCATATTCTCTGGCGATGTCATTGAATGATATTTCCTGACAATACTTGTCTAGCAGACTATTAGCCACCTCTTGAAGAGTCTCCACATAGCGCACATTATGGCGTTTTTTGATGTCCTTCGTAATAATGGCATTGAGAAGGGACATCACGTAGCCTTTACCTTCCCCATTAAGTACAACCTCTGGAAGTCCACCTGTTTCCATATATTCATCAAGCGCTCTTTGACGCAACGATTGATTTTTTGTGCTGAATGATGTGACATTAATATTCTTTGCTTTGCAATACTCATAAAATGAAAACGGATACAAAGACACCTCGTTATATCGACCTGTAAGGTATGTTGTCAAGTCACTGCTCAACAAGTTTGCATTGGAGCCGGTCAAGACAACTTTCATCCCGCTTCTGAGTATTCTATCACAAACAGATGCCAACCTTTTACATTCTGTGCCTCGTCCATAAAAATAATGTCAAAGTCTCCGTTTATGCGATACAAGGTTTTCAGAATTTCGTCAAGATCCTTCGTCTTTAGCCCCTCAAGACGTTCATCATCGAAATTTACGTATCCGAACGGTAGTCCGGATTTGAGTAGTGCGTGTTGGCAAACCGTGGATTTTCCACTTCTCCTTACCCCTATGACAACTTGAGCGACATTACTTTTAAGATTAATCCGTTCTTCTTCCGGCCGCATAACCTGTGATTGTAAAGTCATTCTTTCCAGTTCTTCTTTCTGATCTGAAAGAATTGTTAGCAAATCAGTCATATTTAATCATAAATTAGTGCACAAAAGTAGGACTTTATTTTTGATTAAAGTGCATAAAACTGTAAATATTCGTGGCGCTAAGTGCATAAAACAGGTATTCCTGAAATTGACTTTCGGGTTTTTGGAAGAAAAGTGTATTTTTGCAAAATCTGTATTAATGTTTTTGAATATATGAACGCATTCGGACGGAATTTCAAGGTGGAGATCTTCGGTGAGTCGCACGGGACGGCGATCGGAGTTGTCGTGGATGGTGTCAGGCCGGGGATAGAACTTGGTGTCGAGGATTTTATGCCAGACATTCTTCGTCGCAAGAGTGGGGCGAAGGGTACTACACCGCGCATCGAGGCGGACGAGCCGGAGATCCTCAGCGGAGTATTCGAAGGACACACAACCGGAGCGCCGATTGCGGTCATATTCAAAAATAGCAACACGCGGTCTTCTGATTATGAGGCTCTTAAGGTGGTGCCGCGCCCCGGGCACGCTGACTATGTCGCTTCCGTCAAGTGGAACGGCTTCAACGACCCTCGCGGGGGCGGACATTTTTCAGGAAGGATAACCCTCCCGTTGGTCGCCGCCGGAGTCATCGCCAAGAAAATGTGTCAGGGGCTCAGCTTTGAGGCTGGTTTGATAGAGATCGGAGGTGAGACAGACAAGTCCAAATGGAACGATCTTCTGGACAAAACCTCCAAGGAAGGCGATTCGCTTGGCGGCATTGTCGAGTGCCGTGTCACCGGAGTGCCGGCCGGTCTTGGTGAGCCGTTCTTCGATTCCATCGAGTCTCTGATATCGCACGCAGTGTTCTCCATCCCAGGAGTCCGCGGCATCGAGTTCGGTGACGGTTTCGCCGCTGCCAGAATGAAAGGCTCGGAACATAATGACTCTCTTGAACTTAAAGATGGTTCCGTGACCACCGTAAAGAACGGTTCCGGCGGAGTCAACGGCGGCATCACGAACGGATCCCCGATAGTCTTCCGTGTCGCCTTCAAGCCGACCTCCAGCATCACGAAATCCCAGACCACCCTCAACGTCAAGACCGGCGAGCAAACCACCCTCAACGTCCCAGGCCGTCACGATGTCTGCTTCGCCCTCCGCACCCCCGTCATCGTCGAGTCCGTCACTGCCATCGTCCTCGCCGACCTGAAAACCCGTGGCACCTAACCCTCTGATAATGAACAAAAAACGATGATGTCCTGGTGCAGAATCCGGCACCAGAACATCTTCGTTTCGTCTGAAAATCAGCCACTTACCTGCCACGCCCCTGCCCAAAAGAGAAGCCGCCAAGAATCCCTGGCGACATTTTATGGACAGAGGAACGGTAATGCGAATCTTCATAAATGACTTTGCAATCTCAGGGAGATTTTCTTATTTTTGTGTTGTAAGTGACGGGCGGTTCTGCCTGTCCGGTAATTTTCAATTCATAAATATTTTGGCAGTGGTTGTCGAGGACAAGGACGGCTGCCGAGGACGGCGACTGTTTTTGTCTGACACCAAGGCCGGTAACAAAAACAATGCTTATGAGGTATCTTATCTTTGCGGCGTTCTACAAGAACGCGGATGACTTAGAGGCCCGGTACCGTGTGCCTGTCAGTGTGAGGGAGTTTCAAGATCTCAGTTTCCTGAACCCGTATGGACTGGAGGTCCATATTGAGACGAACGGTTATATGGATTTCCGTAGAGAGGTGGGAATCAATGAACTGGAGGGATGGGTCGAGGACGGTTACGAAGAGGAGTTGAATCTGGTCCTGTCGCAGTCATATTCATTTGAAAAGATTATTATCCAGGTTGTCGAGATGGATGAGGAATATGGATTTTTAGGGATGAGGATCTGTGACACGAAAGTAGATTTCACGGGAACCGAAGAACTGTCAAGGGTGGAGTTTACAGACACAAAGGGGGACGGTTCGAACTTTCATATTCCTTTACACAATCTGAAGATGTACTTCAGTGTGCTGACTTTGTTTGAAGTGGTTGAGAGGTTGAAGGTTTTTGGCTCGGGAACATATTGGAGCACAAAGGATCTCAAGGAATATTTTGAGTCCGGGATTGACGAGGCGGTGGCCATCGCATCGACTGTCTTTCGCAACAAGAGGGACCTTGACGGCAACCCCGACATCCTCCATTCCCTCGCCGTCGGCATCGCCGGGCAGACCAAGAACGAGAAAATAGTCGGCTTCCTCCACGATGTTGTCGAGGACTCTGACGTCACCTTCGAGGATTTGGATGAATATGGTTTCTCGGCGGAAGTGCTTGAGGCTCTGAATCTTCTGACCCACGATAAAAAGCGGATGTCTTACGATGAATATGTCCGCGCGATCATCGCTTCGGGGAACTCCACCGCCATCAATGTGAAGATCAACGACCTCCGGAACAACATCGCCCGGGCCGGAAACCGCCACAAGCGCATTTTGGAAAAGCACACAGCCGCCCTGGCCCTTGTTCTGGAGTCAATTCATAAAGACGAATAATATCTTGGCACGATGAATATTCAGGAAACGATGCGCTAGTCTTCGTTCCATTTACATACTGTTGTAAAATGCCGATGTACAATCACCTGTTCACGCCAATATGTGGTGTGGTGGTATGTCGTAATTGTTTTCCGGACGTTGGCGCGATACGGAGGATAATAATAATAGTCAACAGGTATATAATAAAAGCCTCAAGCGGCATTCTGCTCGGTGTTGGTGGGCCGGCATAGTCAGAAAGTTCGGGAATGGCGATTAAGAATCTGTTTTTAAATATCTATATTTGCAGCGGTAGGCAACAATGAAATTATGAGTATGAAAGAAAAACTTATTCCACGGCGATGGAATGAGTGGAAAGATCCCGATGGATTTGGAATAACGAAGTCAAACGGACTCCGTGTGAGATATAAAATAATAATGTCGCTATCTGATGAGCGTCCGTTGAATCCACTTATTGCTGTAGGACTGAATCCCTGTGGGAAAACAGTGGATGGAAATATTAGCAGAACCACTGGGAAGTTGTGTAAGATTGCCGATAACAACAGCGATAGATTGGGGAATGAATATGATGGTCTTGTCATTGTCAATCTTTGTCCGATTGTCACAAATTCTGCCAGTGGTTTGAAAGACTATTGTGGTGACATTAAAGACGCTGTGCATTCAGACAATATTGAGCAAATCCGCAAAGTGGCTGAACAGTATAAGAACTCAGATGTCCTCCTGTGTTTCGGTAGGGCTATTGTAAGGCAACATCTTGTTGGTTATCTGCGAGACATTTACAACGTGTTGTTCAATATGAATAGGAAGTTCCTACGGATCCACGTGAACCGGCCTGATAATAAACAACCGTTGAATCCGCCTCATCCAGCCCGACTTCCTTCAAACGTTCGGCTTGAGAGATTTAATGTCCAATGCTACATCAATGAAACTTTTTGTGGAGGATAAACGGTTTATATTCAATGAATAATGCGCCACTTTCTCCTGCGTTCGGGACAGGAGGAGAGTACGGAATAACCCTTATCACCACAACTGTTTTGCCTACATAGAGGATTTGAGGATTTCCATCATTTCCCGTGGAGATACCACAATAGGCGTTTGCGGGAAATGCTTTAGGTTGCCTGTTACAAGAAATGATCCTGGTCTGGATAATGCGACTTCATAAAAGACGATGTCTTTAGCATCAGGGAACACTTCTTCGGAGTGAATTCGTTGTGAGTGGATTCCGTTTTTTATTATTTCATCCAAGATGGAAGAAATCAACTTGGCCGGGAACTTGAATTTAGGTCTGTTCAAGACATTTTTGTATTCAGAGATGATTTCATCATTCACCATCAGCGTGATCTTTTTGTCCATCAACGCCTGAAAAACTTTCACTACCGGAGTCTCTCCATTTCTGGAAAGCAACGCCGACACAATCACATTTGTGTCGATGACGGCAAATACTTTCATTCTTCTGACCTTGCGTGTTGGATTTCCTCGTTGATCTCTTCAAGGGACATTTCTGGAAAGGCACCCGCTTCCGATAGCGCTCTGATGGCTTTGAATGCCTTATAGCCTTCCGTAAGTTTTTCGGTTTTGTCACCTCTGATTTCAAAAGGGATCTTGCCTCGTTGCACTACTGCTTTTGCGAATATGTTCATAGCAGTGTTTGCGCTCATTCCAAATTGAGAGCATAAGGAATCAAAAGATTCCTTTAATGATGAGTCCATCCTGACCGTCATTGAAACCTGTGCCATAGTCGTAAATCTTTTGTCGAAAATACAAAATTTTAAGTCATAATGCAATAAATATGTATAAAATCGTATCTTAATGATGTCGAATTGATGCCTAACGCTCAAGGAGGCGGTAGGTGTCGAGGAAGGCAGGGAAGGACTTGGCGATGCAGGTGGTGTCGTCGATGAGGATGGGGGAGTCGGCACACCAGGAGGCTACGGTGAGGGCCATTGCCATACGGTGATCGTGCGAGGAGGTATATTCACCGCCCTTGAGGAGGTGACCGTTCAGGAGGCGGCTCTCGACTGATTCCCCGTCGATGGTGAGGGTGTCGTTGGAAGCGGAGGCGCTCACGCCCATCTGGGTCAGCATATTCAGAATTGCGGCGCCGCGGTCGCTTTCCTTGCTCGCCAACCTCTTGAATCCTTGAATATTACTGCGTCCGTGGCAGAAGGCCGCGAGGATGGAGACGATCGGGAATAGGTCCGGGCAGTTGTTGAGGTCGGTGTCGAAGGCGCGTAGCGGGGCTTTCTGGGCGGTGATCAGGCCGCGGTGACCTTGCGTGGCATTGGCCTCCGGAGCGTCTGCCGCTACATCGTCATTGCTGTCTTTCACGTTGGCGGGTTCTTCACCCTGCGGCTCATCCTCAATCTGCGAGAGGCTGGCACCAGCCTCCATCAGGATGTCCATAATCGAGATGTCCGCTTGAAGGGAGGTCGTGTCGAGACCCGTCAGTTTCACATCTCCGAACAGCGCTCCGGCCACCAGGAAATTGGCGGCGGCACTCCAGTCGCCCTCGATGTCGAAAGCGGCCGGGGAATATTTCTGTCCTCCCTTGATCTTGAATGTTATGCCGGTGCAGAGGCTCCAGTCCTGAGTCTCAAGAAAATCCTCTCCGCCCTCCATCTCGGAGCCGATCTTGATGCCGAAACGGCGAAGCACGTCCGCTGTGATGAACATATACGGGATGCTCTTTGGGTCGTGAATATGCAGGGTCGAGTCTTCCGGGAGGAGCGGCAGGGCCATCAGCAGGCCGGAAATCAGCTGAGAGCCGCCTTTGCCGGAGATGCTGGTCTTGCCAGGAAGCAGTGGGCCTTGGACGGTGAGTGGCACGTGGACTTCCGGGGCTGGGTTGAGTGGCCTCAGGACTGTGCCGAAACCGGCCATAATCTCGGATGCGCCTTTCAGCGGCCTGGTCGGGAGGGTGCCGATGCCGTCAATTTCGATTTGGTTACCGTTGCCGAGAGCGGCGGTGAGAGGAATCATCAGACGGGTCAGGAGGCCGGATTCGCCGACATTGATCTTTTCGGGGATATTCGCTGATGAGCCTATGCCTTTTATGATCAGGGTGCTTCCGGTCGCTTCGACGGGCTCTGCGACCGTAACCTTAGCCCCAAGCGCCTTGGCGACCGCTATCGCCGCCTCGTTGTCTCCGCAAGGAGAATAGCCACCGAGCCGAGATTCTCCTTCGGCCAGAGCCGCAGCGATGATCGCGCGTTGGGCAAAACTCTTTGAGGCCGGCATATTCAAAGGACTGCCGCAATGAAGAGGCTTCCTGTCTCCATAGACGACTGCAAGCATCTCTGAGTAAGTCCATTGACCAGGTGCAGCAGCCTCGTTCTCGTTCAGGGCGGCATAGGTGAACGGACTGCCGAACTTCAAGCATTCCAGGCGACTGGACTTGCCGATCTCCCCCATCGAGAACGCTACCAGTTCCACAGGTCGTTGTGTTTCGGCCACTGAGTTTGTCGAAGCGACCGATGAGTAAAGCGCAAGCACCCTTGCGACATCATCTTCCGATTTCGCCATAGCCGCGATCTTCACAATCTCACCACCGAACTTCCTGCATTTCTCCACAGTGCTCCGGAGAACCTCATCCGACGGCGTCCCGGCGAAGAAATGACTTGACCGGATCATTGTGGTGCCATATTCAGTACAAGCCCTGCGGAGCCTTTTGCCGATTTCTTTCGGAGCCTCGATCTCCAGATCCAGAAACGCGGCACCAGCCTCGACAGCGGCCGTGAGTTTTTCCTCAGCCTCTTCCCAAGTCCCGTTGCCGTCATCAGCGACCCGGCAGGTGGCCACGAGCGGGGTGTCCGAGGATGAGAACAAGTACTCTATCTCCTCTATGCTCAACGGACACCTGTCCAGCCGTATCTCGGCCATCTGAATCCGTGGCTCGCTGGTTTCCAGCAGGTTCATTATCTCTTCCAGGGTTCGGTGCTGGATTGTTGTGCAGATCATAAGCTTGAAATATTCAATTTTATTATAAGAGGTGGTTGGATAACCGCTATGATTCTTTCCTCATTTTAAGGGAACAAATTCCAAATCAGAAATGTCAGACCGTTTCTTTCAGCGCCTTGACGGCATCCTCCACCCGAAGCTCCCTTGTCTCAACGTGTCCGATGCCAAGCGGCAGCACGAAGTGGACGAACGCCCCGTCGGCCTTCTTGTCCTTCTTCATCGCATCCGCTAGAGTCTCAATGTTGTACGGACTCTCGACCGGCAAGCCGCAAGCTGCTAAGTCGGCTTTCAGGCGTTCGGCGAGGCCGGTAACCAGTCCCAAAGACTCAGCCAACCGCGCCGCCAGAATAATCCCCATCGAGACCGCCATTCCGTGCGGAACGGCCTCTCCTGAATTCTTCTCGATGGCGTGCGCGAAAGTGTGCCCCAGATTGAGCAGCCGACGCTCTCCGCGCTCATTCGGATCTCTCCCCGCAATGCCAGCCTTTACCTTCGCGGCAGCAGCGATCAACTCGCGGAATGTTTCTGAATATTCTCGGACAGCCGTCTCGGCAGACCCTTCCGACGCACGATCGTGAATATTCATAAGCATATTCACCGTCCTTTCATATTCACTGCCTTCATTGTTGATTATGAATGTTTTAAGCAGTTCGGCCGCTCCAGACAGAATCTGTTCGTAGGGAAGCGTCTCCAGCGGTTCCGGGCAGATGAAGGTCATTTCCGGCTGGCGGATGACTCCGATGATGTTCTTGTACGAGTCGAGGTTCACGCCGTTTTTTCCGCCGATCGCGGCATCGACTTGTGAAAGAAGGGTCGTCGGGATGAACCCGAACCTGACACCACGCTTGTAAACAGAAGCTGCGAAACCGGCCAGATCCGTTGTGATCCCGCCGCCGACTCCCAGCACAAACGCCTCTCTGTCAGCTCCTTTCTCCAACAGCCACTCTTCAATCTCCAGCACGGTGGCAAGTGTCTTCCTCTCCTCCGTTGCCTCGATCGGGAATATTCCTTGGGCCTGAATGCCAAGTCTTTCCACGATGCCGCTCACGTTGCGATCGTGGATTATGAATATGCTTCCATAGCCGCCGAGGTGCTTCCCAACCTCCCCCAGCGGGCAGTCGATGATGTTGATTCTCTCCATCCGGTTATCCTTTGCCGATTGCTTTGGCGGCACT
>CAVCRL010000028.1:0-20543 GCA_963604455.1 Lachnospiraceae bacterium
GAGGTCGAGGTTGACATAGGTCTGGCCGTTGGTGCGGTCGGACTCGTGGGCGGACTTCTTCAGCTCAAGGGAGTGCTTGAAGTCCGGGTGGCGGTCAAGCATCTGTCTGGAGACCGGGAGGGCGGAGGCGGAGAACTCCTTGGCGGAGGAGGTGATGCGGATTCCGTTGCCGTCTGGGTTCAGAACGCTGAACCATTTGAGGCCGCAGTGGGTGCCGGATTCCTGAGGACGGACCACAGTATAGTCGTACTGGTCGATGACGTTCTGGGTGTAATGGCCGATCAGTGTGGAACTTCGGCGGTCGCAGTAGCTGTCGAACGGACCCTCGCCGTAAAAGTCTATCAATGAATATTCTCCCGGCATCGCGAACTCGACTCCGACACGGAAGAAGTGTGGGGCGGCCTTAAGGTTGCCGGCGTCTTCTATGTTCAGGGTGACGTTGATGACTCCATTAGGGGCGATACGGTAGGTGAGTACAGGGATGGCGTCCTCGATCGGCTTGTACTTGACGGTGACGATTCTGGTGTCGCCGTCCTGTCTGTCTTCGAATGAGGTGGCCTTGATCTCAGGGGTTCTCCAGGTGGCGAACATACGTTTGGCCTCTTGGTCGAATGACAGGTCTACGAGCATACCCTCGTCGTTGTCGGTTACGGCGCGGCCGAAGCACGGGAGGATCGGGGCGGAGATGAGGTCCTTGCCGAAGCAGGAATATTTTGTCAGGGAGCCGGTGGCTTTGTCGAATTCGATTTCCACCGGTCCCTGAGCTTGTCGAAGGGACTGGGCTGGCTTCCAGCCCTCGCTGAGGGCGATCTGCTCGTAGGAGAGTTCAGTGCCGGCCGGCAGGAGGCCATCCTGACGGTTCAGGATGAAACTAATGTTGAGGTAAACATCGGAATCCTTAAGTAGTTCATCTTCAACATTGAAACCGAGATCGACAACGGCGCTGTCCTGTGGTTGCACGTCAAGCGAAGCGACGGAACCTCTGCGGAACGCCACCCCGTTGCGGACCAGTTCCCAATCCAAGGAGAAGCGGTCAAGCGGAATGAAGAAATATTCATTGAATATGTGGACGCGTCCTTTGGCGGCTTCCTCCGGGCTGGCCCATCCGATGATCGAGCGGTGTTGGTAGCGGACCTCGTAGGCGTGGCGGTGCCAGGTTCTGTCTGGGGCGATCAGACCGTTGCAGTTGAACGAAGCGTCGCTCGGATCCTCGCTGTTGTAGTCCCCGCCGAAAGCGAAGACATAATCGGTGCCGTACTTCTCAGCGTCCACAGGTTTGTAGAGAGCCTGGTCCACGAAATCCCAGATGCAGCCACCCTGGAAGGTCGGGTACTTGCGGATAAGGTCCCAATATTCCTTGAAACCACCCATTGAGTTGCCCATCGCGTGGGCATATTCACAAATTATGAACGGGCGGTCCTGGTCATTTTTGATGTATTTCTCGGCGTTGGCGTAGCGGATGTACATCGGGCAGAATATGTCCGAGTTGCGGTCGCGGTTGGCTCCGCCCTGCCCCTGCTCGTACTGGACCGGACGGGTAGGATCGAACGCCTTGGCGAAATCGTAGGCATCGAAGAAGTTCTGTCCGTTGCCGGACTCGTTGCCAAGGCTCCAGACGATGATGGACGGGTGGTTGCGGTCGCGGCGCATCATCCTTTCTACACGGTTCGTTATCTCCTTGTTGTACAGAGGATTCTTGGCGATCGTACCCTCGCCGTAGCCAAGTCCGTGAGCCTCATTGTTCGCCTCGTCGATGACGTAAAGACCATATTCATCGCACAGCTCGTACCAATAAGGGTCGTCAGGGTAGTGGCAGGTGCGCACCGTGTTGATGTTCAGCTCCTTCATTATCCTGATGTCGCGGCGCATATCCTCCTTGGAGATCACGTAGGCTCCGTAAGGGTTCATCTCGTGGCGGTTCACGCCTTTGATGAGAATCGGCTTACCATTGACATAGAGCAGTTTGCCTTCGATCTTGACCGTGCGGAAGCCGGTCTTCAGGCTTGCCTTGCCGCAGGATTTCCTCCCGTCGGTCGCGCTGACCTCCACATCGTAAAGGTTCGGTGTCTCGGCGCTCCAAAGCCTGACATTGTCAAAATGCCCGCTGCCCTTGAAGACCTTCAAACCATCCTTTACTGCGGACGGCTTGTTCAGCGTCACTGAATATCCCAACTCAGGGATTGTGAATATGATGTCCTTTATCCCTTTGGTGGCCAGTACTTTCCACGACAAGTTGCCTTCCGCGTCAGCGGTGACGTTGATGTCTTCAATGTGATTCTTCTCCCTTGCCGTCAGATAGGTCTCACGGGCGATTCCGGCCAGCTTCCAGAAATCCTGATCCTCAAGGTAAGTGCCGTCGCACCAACGGAATATCTCGAAGGCAAACAAGTTCTTCTCTCCTGTCTTTATGAACTTGCTGACGTCGAATCTCGCCTCCAACTTGCTGTCCTGGCTGTAGCCGACCTCCTTGCCGTTGATCCAGACCCTGATGTTGGATGTGGCCGAGCCAACGTGCAGGATGATCTGTTTTCCTGCCCAATCTGACGGAACCGTGAATGTGTTCCTGTACTGCCCTACGTGGTTTTTCTCCGCCGGGACGTAAGGCGGATTGTTCTCGTACTGTCCTTTCCAGCAGTAGCCGATGTTGACGTAGAGAGGATCTCCGTAGCCGTTGACCTCCCATATTCCCGGAACAGGCATTTGGCCCCAGCCCGAGTCATCGGTCTGAGGATGGAAGAATGTGGTAGAGCGGCCGTCAGGGGTCTCGTACCACTTGAATTTCCAAATCCCGTGAAGCGACATCACCGGGTCATCCGTGTGGAACGTCGCGCGCATCGGAAGACGGTTCCTCTCCACGACTGACGCATTCTGCCAGTCAGGGTCGGTCTGAGCCGCCTGTGCCTGGTTGGCGCTTATCGTGAATATTCCGCACAAGGCTGACAGCAATGCCGCCACCTTCTTTATGATCTGGTTGTCTGTCGCTTTCATAATGCTTTGGTTGTGTGATGGTTGGTTGAATTACATTTTCGATGCCTTGTAGGTCATCGTGAGGACTTCTGTCGGCTCGGTGGCCGTGATGGTGAATGTCGGTGCCTGATCGAGGAAATAAGTGCTGATCCAAGTAGAGCGGGATCCGTCGGACTCGTACTCGGTGTGGATGTAGTCGCCCATATCGACCTTGATCCTTCCCTTGAACATTATGTGGAGGCTGCCGCCGGAAAGGAATTCCTTGCCGAGCTCAACGCCCGGCTTAATAGTCTGGCCTTTGGTGAGTCTCAAGACGTGATCCACGGTCTTGCCGTTCGTCTTGAAATCATCGAAGCACAGGTCTGCCGTCAGATTGCAGAGGTTGCCGGTCGTGATCTCGTTGATCTCGCAGCCTGAGGCCGAAAAGTCCATTCCGAGGGCGAGCATCTTCTCGGATCTTGCCCTGTCCTCATAGGTCCCGGCGAATCCGATGTAGCAGCCTAGCTTGTGGACCTCCTTGCAGATGTCGGCCAGTTGCTCGTCCGTGAAATCGTGGGTGTTGCCCATACAGTACATATACGGCGCTCCGTCCCCGATAAAGCGGCAGCGGCCAAGGATCTCCTCCTTGGTCTTGTAACCCCAATATTCAAGGATAGGCCCTGAGAACTCCTCGCGGTAACCCCAGTACATTATGAAGTTGTTGCCCATATAGGACTTGATGATCTCAACTTCCTGTTCGTCAACGTGCTGGATCATCGGGGCTATGTTGTTGCGGCGGCATTCGGTCAGGAATTCCTCCAAAGAGGTGATGTGGGTACGGTACTTGGCGTACTTCGAGCGGTAGACGAACTTGGTCATCAGATCCTCGAACGAGGTCTCGCTGATCACCACATCATCAGCGCTGCTTCCGTCAAGACGCATCACCTGGCCCCCGAGCTTGCCTTGAACGCCGTGCATCACGATGTACTTCCCTGGAGTCGCTGTCTTGTGGACATTCCCTTCGATGAACTTGAATCCGAGGCGCGCGGCGATCTGCACGTCAAACACCGACTGGCAAGGAATCACCACATCGCTGTCCTCATAGATCTTGTCAATGAATATGTGGCTGTAGTATGGCCCTCCAAACTTGAATGGCCAGTTGGCGTTAACGGCGTTCACCGTGTTCGCCTCCACACGGCGGTCCTGGGCGTTGGCCTGAAAAGCCAGCGCCGCGGCGAGCATCATTATCAGTATCTTTCTCATTGTCTTTTACTTGTTTCTGTACGGACGCTTGGCGATGAAGTCGCAGAGGTCATGATAGAGTTCAACGTCACGGGGATCGGATGAGTCCTTGAGGTGACGGACGGCGTGGGTGTCCTGATAGTAGGCCAACTGGCAGTTCGCCCACGCACCGCACTCCTTGAAGGTCTTCATATAAGCCCTCAGCTTGTAGTCAAGGCTCTTGTCGCCCCAGAGCGGCTTCACGGAAGCCCTTTCGTCAAGCTCCATCTCCATTCCCATTCCGTTGGCCTGGGCCTGTTCGCAGGCTGTCTTGATCTGAGACTCAGGGACATTGTAGAAGAAATAGTTAGGCTGGTACCAGGCCAGATCGAAGCCTTTCTCCCTCCACTCGGTGTAGCCTGGAGCCTGGAAATACGGAATCCACGTGATAGGGTAGCCCTTGGAGTGGACGTACTCTGAGACCATCGGAAGAAGAGGACTCTTGTCCAGAAACTCCTCGGTGATCCAGTAGAATCCGGCCAGCTCCACATTCTCGTACTTCTTTGATTTGTAGGCTTTCAGCACCTCGTCCACAAACCATTTGCAGGCGGCGGCCCTGTCGTTTTCGTCGGAGAAGTCTGTGACTTTCCCGTCGATGAGCCCCCAGTAAGTTGTCCCGCCTTTCTTTGTCATCGACTGCCTGTAAGGCATCGGATCAGGAATCGAGATGATTACCTGTCTTTTTTCGGCCGGCTTTCCAAGTCTCTTGGCGGCCTCCCCGACGGCCTTGTCGATGGCATCAATGCAGTTGCCTTCAGAAAAATAGTAGTCAACGAGTTTCTTCCAGTCAGCCTGATTGGCGGACGGCAGCCAGTTGCCATCCCTATCTTTCATTCCTGGGGTGAAGGTCACCTCCGAGGCGTTCTCGACCTTGGTGTCCCAGATCTGAAGAAGCAGGAATCCGTCAAAGAGCCAGTGTTCGGCACCGTCACGGTCAACGTAAGAGACGTAGTCGGCTGCATATTTCTGGTCATAGTAGTTTCCCAGTTCCCCTCCGGCGTAGAAAAGCACGACATCGCTTGCCGTGATCTTCTTGATTTTCTTCGCGTCGGCAGTGCCGCATACCGCAAGCAGCGTAAGGACAGTGATGAGAATTTGTCTGATCGTTTTCATATTCATTATTCAAAAAATGATTTATAGCGTTCGATGTAAACAGGCTTGAGCGGAATGGCGGAAAGCCTGTCGATCACAGAACCGAAGTCTTTCCAGAAACCGTCCACAAGTTCGTCCATCCTCTCCGGATGGTAATAAAGCGCTTCCCTGATGGTATAGACCCGTGCCATATAGTCCGGGAAGAAGTAGGTGAAATCCTCGTGATTTCTCTTGAGATCGTAAATGGCCTCGTAGCTGCGCTTCGCCGCTCCCTTAATGCCATCGAGTACGGCGGTTTTATCTGAATAGTTAATCTCCACGACCTTCTCTGCATCGCAGCAGGTCAGTGGAACATCAACCAAGATGGCGATGTCCATTCCGTCGAATGACCACCTGACGGCTTCTCCGTTGATTTTCACTGATTTCGGGCAAGCCGCGGAAAGCAACTTAATGCGGAATTCCCTGTCCGACGGCATATTCTTATAAAAGCCTTTCCGACCGCCAATCACTATCTTATGAATATTCCCGTGCCGCGAGGAGGTGATCTCCGTCGTGGCGAAGTTGTGGGCATAGTCAGGATCCACACCGTCGTCCTCGTAGAGGCTGAACCTGCTGTCTCCCTCTCCCGGAGCGATGACGATGGTGATCGCCTCATTGCAGCCGTCAAGATTTGTCTGGCTTCCATCGTACATCGGAATGATGGCTCCCGCCTTGACAAACATTGGATATTCATTCAGAGCGTAAGTCCTTTCATATTCCTTGCCTCCTTCCAGCATTGCGCCTGAGGCCCATTCGTACCACAGACCCTCAGGCAGCCAGAACCTTAGGCGCGCGAGGCGGCTCTCTCCTTTCGGCGCGGTTATAGGCGCAACGAATATGTTGTCGCCGAACATATATTCATTCTTTCTTGAATATGCCTCCTCGCTTTCCGGCCACTCGTAATAGAGCGGACGGCAGACTGAGACTCCGGTCTCGTAGGCCTTGCGGCTCATCGAATAGATGTACGGATTCAAGGCATAGTGGAACCTTACAGCCTCACGGATAGGCTCGAAATACTCACGTGGCTGTTCCCAAGGGTATTTACAGATGGAGATCTGTTTTGCCGCCTGGTTTCTCATCGCAGGGGTAAGCGCTCCGAACTGCAACCACCTCAAAAGGAGTTCCGGGTCATACTTGGCTGTCTGTTCGAACGGCTTCTCCGGATCCCACCACTCATTCTGAAAACCTCCGAGGTCGTGTGTCCAAAGGAAGCAGACGTTGGCTGACGATGTGTTGTAAACGGTTTGGAAATCAAGAGATTCCCAGGTTGCGAACGTGTCTCCGGAGAATCCGACAGGGTAGCGGTGGCCGCCGAGTCCGCCGTAACGTCCAAGGTAGAGAGGACGTTTGCCCCTTGCGGCGTTGTCCTCAAAGAAAAGATGACCGCGCCAGAGATTCATATCAATCGACGGGAACTCCGCAGGAGCGGCGTATGCCCCGTTGTCGTCCCACAGAAAATCCCAGCCGAGACCGTACATCTTGTCGATCTCCCTGTTGAAGAACGAGCAGGCTATCTTCCGGTTGAAAAGATCGAGCTGGATCGTGTCTCCGGGAGCCAGCTCCGGACCGAGATCCTTCTTCATCGGAGCGAATGAGGATTCATTGCTGTGGAGAAGGTCTATGTGCATATTGGTCGTAAGCTTCAGATGGTCGGAGTGGAAGTCGGCGAACATCTTGGCCGGATCCGGAAACAGATCCTTGTTCCAGTCCCAGCCATACCAGCCGTTGATGTGGCGGTCCATATCAATGCACAGCACATCAACCGGAATGCCGTGTTTCCTGTAGTTGTAGATCATCTCTCTGAACTCCCCGTCGGAGTAGAGCCAGTACCAGGAGTGCCAGTTGCCGTAGGCGTAGCGGGGAAGCAGCGGAATCGGTCCGGAGAATGACGTGAAGTCCTTCAGGGCTGACTGATAGTCTTGACCGTAGGAGAGAAAGTACCAGTCCTGCGAACCGTTCTCAGGACGGTTTTTGATCCATTCTTTCGTTATTGGATGTGCTTGACAGTCATCCTCTTTGATGAACACAGGACCTTTCGAGTCATCAATTAGTGTCCATCCGTCTCTGGCAAGGATCCCGTCCTCCAAGTCAACGGTCTTGCCATCATCCTTGCCATACATCACTGTCCTTCCCTTGACGGCATCGTAAGCGTGTCGTGTGCCTTTAAGGTTCTCTTTCTGTTCCATCCCCGGTTTCCAACTAAAGCGGAACGGGTTGGACTTTGATGCTGTGACGCTGAGGTTCTCAGGTGTGAACGCTCCGGAGCCTTTCCTGTACCTTACGGTGATGAGGTCGGTTCTGATTTCAATGAATTTTCCGCCGGTTTTTACCTTATAGGTCACGGGGGCATATTCCCTGTCTACGGCAAGAAGGGTATTCCCGTCTATGAATGTTCCGTCGGGGGAATATTCCAACCTCACGCTCCTTGGGGAGATGAGCGTGAAGCGGACGTGGTCGTCCTTATAGGCAACATTGTCGGAAGCCTCTGTCGCAGAGAGGCTTCCGGCTAATGAATATATCGCCGTGATGATGGCCAGCAATCGTTTCATCGTGATTGTCTATGATTCTTGCAAGTTGTCGCTATTCGTAGTTATAAAACTTCTTCTGCCTGTCGGCTATGTCTTTGGCAACACGCTCGTGGAACGCTTTCCAGTCTGGATCAGAGATGTTTTCTCTGGACGGAAACATCGATCCGCTCTCGTAGTAAACCAACGGCCAGTTTTCCAGAACGCCTTTCTCTTCATAGACATCCCAGTAGTCAATCTGGCGTTGCAGCTTTCTGAGGTTGTCGAGCTCCATCTCCAGGTACATCCCGTTGGCCGTCGCCTTGTTGTATGCGTTGTAGAGCTGGCTCTTGTTCGGGTATTGCTCCTCGTAGAACAGGTAGTTAGGCTGGAGCCACGCTGCATCGAAACCATATTCCTTCCACTTTGTGTTGTTGTAGGCGTTGAACCATGGCACCCAGTAGAAGTTAAGTCCGTAAGAATGAATATGATCGGCTATCTTCGCCCCGTTCTCCTCCCAGATGCGGCCGTTTTCCTCGTGCCAGTAAAAGCCTATCAGCTGGAAATTCTCATAGTCCTTCTCGGCGAATTTTTTGAGGCATTCGTCCACAAACCATTTGGCTATCGTAGCCCTGTCAGCCCTGCCCTCGGCTGTCTCATTGGACGGATGAAGCTCCACACCGTCCAGCTCACCCCAGTTGTCGTTCACGATCAGCGGAATGGTAAGCACTATCTTCCTTGGGATGAATTTTCCTGGAACGGAAGGCTTGATGCCCGTGATCACTTTGTTGATCTTGGAAAGGAATTTGCCTTCCTCGAAATATTCGTTTAATAGATTGGTGGTCATTGCCTTGTCCAGATGAACGAGGCCTTCGCCCTCGCCGATAGACTGGCCGTTGTAGCGGGCGCTGCCGACGCACATCGCGTCAAAAAGCCATTGGATCCGCCCGTCCTTGTTGTAGAGAAAGTAGCCACGGTAGTCGGCTTCCGAACGGTCATATTCAAGCAGGATCATGTCGCGGAAGTCGGCTTTTGCTATTTTGTCGGTGACACCTTGCGTCACGGGAATAGTGAGGGTCTTAGCTCCGTCCTCGGTCTTGAGTGTCAGTGTGGCTTTCCTCTCCTTCCCGGTGATGTTCCAGTCCAAGATCAGGTTGGAAAGCACGCCTGTGCCTTTCTCTATCCTCACCCAGTCGGCTGTCGATTCCGCAGTCCAGTTCTTGTTGGATTTGATGACCAAGACCTCGTTGACCGCCTTGTAGTTGGCGTTTAACGAGGTGAGCTCCGATCCTGTGGAGCGGACCGTGACCGTGAGGTAGGTCTCGGCCGGCTTCGGTGGCTCTGGATCCGGATCGACTTTCCCGCCGTTGCCGTTTCCTCCTCCGCAGGAGATCAACGGAAGGAGTGCGATGACGGGTAGCGCAAGTGTCTTAAAGTTTCCCATTGTTATTTCTTTTTGAAAAATCCCATAGTTGATTTGACGGCCCTGTTCTCGGTCTTGTCCCCGGCCATATTGCTGACCTCGCTGTTGAGGCGCTTGCCCTCGCAAATCAGGGTTGTGGATCCACCGCCGTCCATATTCACGGCGTTGACGCAACCGAGTCCTTTCATTATCATCGCCAGTTCGTTGATCAGCGCTCCCCGGCTGGCCTGGATCCTGCCGTCGCAGACAAAGATAATGATTTTCCCGTCTGCTGTGGCTCCGACCGCCGTTCTGTCCGGCACGATTCCCGGGCCGAAGAGGTCGTATGGGATAATCTCGAAGTTGTCATAGTAGTACTGTTTACCTTTTTCCGTCTCCGTGAAATCGAAAGGACATTTCCCATCGTAAAGCAGAACCGGACCGGCTGTCACGGCATATTTCGGAGACCAAGAAACAGGTTTTGTCGGCATTGTCGTGGACACGGCGGCATATTTGGTCTCGCCTTTTATTGACGGCAGGGGACGGTCGTAGAACATATTCTTTCCGTCACCCGTGCCAACCCAATAGGAGTTTGGCCGGCCTTCGGCGTCGGTCCCGAAGATGCCTCGTGTCGCTTGGTAATATTCATTGTACTCCTCAGGTTCATTCTTTTTGTCAAGGGAGCCTTGGAGGGGATTGATGTTGCCCTGCATAGCCCCGTTCACGACGGAGACACCGATGTTGGTGTTGCCGTAGAAGTAGGCGGCGTTGGCCAGCAGGAGGCAGTCCGGCTGATTGTCCTCGTACTGCTTGCCGACCGTGGTGAGTTTGTCCGGGACGCAGACGCGGAACTCGACATTGCCTTTGGTGACATCGGCGATGGCGTACCAAGCGTTGAAATTGCGCCCGTTGAGCGGGTCTTTTGTCTCGTACACCTCGATGTCGGAAGGCAGGGTAGGGAGGTCCACCTTTGTCCAGTTGAAAGTGATCGGCTTTGGCTCCTCGCCGAGCGAGCCTTTCACCTCGTTGCTGTAGAAGACCTTGTCGCCTGATTTCAGGTATGCTCTGAATGAATATTCCTTCTCGTAGTCAAGCAGCACGTTGGAAATGCCCTGCATCTCGCCTTCGCTGTCCTTGCCGAGGATCGGGCCGTCCTGATGCGGGTCGTTGATTGTAGGCTCTCCGGCTGTGTTCCAGCAGACTCCGCAGGTCGGGTTTGTTGTCTTGTCCAGATTGGCGAAGCTGTATTTCATTACAACCGCGGCTGGGAGAGAAAGCGGGGATTCCTGAAGGATGACCTGAGGCCTTTCCGGATCCACCAGAGTGAAACGGTCCGACCAGACGATGTCCGAACTTTTCACCGTTCCGGCTCCGTCCGCCCTGACACCGAAGTAGTAGGACTGCCCGTCCTCAAGTCCCTTGGTGACGTTGTAGGACGTGGCGTTCTCGACAGTGAATCCGAATCTTTCGGACACATTCGCCTTGTCTTGCGTCAGGAATATCGAGAACCCTGTCTCACCATCGGAATTGTCTTTCCAGATGACTTTGGCCGAAGTCTTTGACAATTGGCTGACAGTCACTTCCGAAGGTGAAGCGAGAATCTTTGTCTCTTCCGGTGCGCTTTTGCCTCCGCAGGAGACCAAGACCGAGACGATGGCAGGGATGATGAGGATCCGTTTCATTCTGAGAACCTGTTTTTATTTGCTCCAAAACGGAGCAGGCATCGTTCTGCGGTGACTGCTCCGTTGGAAAGTTATACAAAATTAACTGTTAGTAAGTGAATTCGTAGAGGGATGCCTCTGAAAGGGTGAGCCAACCACCACGTCCCCAGCAGTTTCCATTGGCATAGTCCATACCTTTTGTGTCAAGCATTCCGAAGACTCTATAACCATTAGCGGTCATCTTGAACCTATAGTAGCGAGCCTTGACAGAGTTTTCCTTAAGCACGGTGAAGCTCTCACCGTTCGCAAGTCTTGGGCAATATTCGCCGTTGGCCGTCTTGTTGCACTCTGCATAGCCGTCGCTTGCGTCAACACTGCCAAGCTTTACCCAATCAGCGGTCCAGTCTCCGTTTGGCATACCGCTTCCGGTGTAGGCGTAAACCTCGAACCTGAGTGGGTCGTTAGCGTGGTACATATAGTAGTAATATGCTGTGAACTTGGCGAGTGAGACTTCCTTTCCGGCGTCAATGGTGAAAGAAATGTTGGCGTCGTCCCTTGCCGGTATTGAAGCGTTGATGGCCATACTTGCATCCCCGTATCCTCCCATATCCTTTTGGGTAGGATCTCCGTTCATATATGCGTGGTAATTTCCCCATTTGCAGCACCACGCTCCATCGAACAGATGACTTGCGCCAGCGATCGTCTGCTGGTCATTGTTCGCCAAAGAGATCACTTTACAGTTGGCTTTGTCAACGAGTTTGGCTCCGGCTTCCTGCGTAACGGTGATCTTTGAGATCTCCACACCTGCCTTCGTCTTGAGGGAGATCTGGGCGGAGCGGTTGGCGGTGCCAGTGTTGGCTGCCACATCCACAGAATATTCGTCCACGCGTGTCGCTCTGGTCGCGAGGTTGCTGATCCAGTCGCAGTCAGTCGGCAGAACAACATTGTAGCCGTCCTTCTCAAGGTCGGTGGTTATCTTGAATGTGATGGTCTCACCTGCCGGCTTTGCCGTGATGGCATCTGAGGACACTGTGAATTCGCATCCAATAAAGTTGATGACCTTCACGATAGACTTGTCGGCACGGGTGGCGAAAACCACTACCTTGCCTGTTTCAGCTGTGGCGGGGGCAGTGATCGCAATCACTGATTTCTCGGTGTTTACAACAGCTGTGATGTTGCCGGTTGCGATGCAGTCAACAACGGTCGCCTCATCTCCGCCGGTCAAAGTGTAAGGAATCTCGACAGTGTTGCCGGAGTTTACTACGGCTTTGTCCTCAGAAAGAGTGAAAGAGAATGGCTTCTCCTTAGGAATTTCGATGGTGCTGCCGTCCTGGAGGGTGAAGACAACCTTGTCGTCCTCTTCCTTCACGTCCTTGAAAAGGTAGCAGTGGTCCATCTTTCCGCTGAGCGCGTTCCAGTTCTCGCCGTCTGTGGTGATATACCAAGTGTCTTCTTCAGCGACATATTTGAACTGAGGTGTGACAGGAGCAGCTACAGAAACCCTGTTGCCATTCTCGTCACGAAGATATTCCCCGTTGATGGTCCAGTAGAGGATTCCGTCCTCGTTCTTGACACCGATCAGAGGAGCTTTGGCATCGGCACCGTTTTCGCCAGTCGGTCCCTGTGGTCCAACCTCTCCAGTGTCACCTTTCTTTCCGGTCTCACCCTTGTCTCCTTTCTCTCCTTTCTCCCCGTTGGTGATTGTTACGATCTCTCCATTAGAGAAGACAATCTCGTAGCCTGTCTTTTCTTTGTTCTCATTGACGGAGATAATGGTCACCGCGTTCTTGTACTTATCCATAAGTGACCAAAGTTCGGAGACATCAGTGTTCATTGTCTTGCACAGAGCCTCAAGGTCGCTGACCTTTGTCTCAAGGACATCCACCCTTGTCTTGAGTTCTGAGTCATCGTAGCATCCCGTAGCCATCAGGCCAAGCATTGCGGCAGCCGCGAAAGTCAAAATCTTTTTCATAATGTTATTAAATATTTTAATTGTTTCTGAATATTAGTAGTCAATGTATTCGTAAAGAGATATTTCTGAGATTATGCACCATCCGAGCCTTGGCCAACAGTTGTCCGCATTGATGTTGATCTTCGTCTCGTCGGCTTTGACACCGTACCACCAGTAGCCGTTTCCGGTCATCGCAAAGCGATAGTAGCGGGCAGGGAACGTGTTGTCTTCATCAACACTGATGACATCACCTTGGGCTAGTTCGTTGAAGTAGTCGCCGGTTTTGTATTTTTCGTTGTATTGAATGATCTTGCCGACATTGTTGACGCTACCGATTTTTACCCATCCGTCATCGGTGCCAAGAGGTTCCGCTCCTGTAGGTGTCTCGTTCTTTTTGTAGGCGTAGACATCGAAGGTAAGCGGAGAGTTCCGCTCGAACTGGTAGTAATCGTAGGTGATGAACTTGGCGAGATTGATCCTTCGTCCGGCGTCGATCGTGAATGTCAACGGATGCTCCTGGATCTTATAGTCATTTTCCTGGAAGGTGAAACCCTTGTAGGAAATTCCCGTAGGCTTGTCAGGGTCTCCATCCTTGTAGGTGTCGTATTTCCCCTTGTAGATATTCCACGCCCCGTCAAACAGGTACTGCTCCGTTCCGGCCACCCATCTTGAGTCTCCGGTAAGAACGATTGGCTTCAGCTCTGATTTATCAACAAGTTTGTTGGTGACAGGGGCGATAGGCTCGACCTGCGCGACATATTTAAAGTTGGCGTAATCAGGGCTGGAGAATATGATCTCGGCTTTCACTCCAGGATTGTTCAGGTAGGCGATATCCCCATCGAACACAAGAGTCTTGCTTGTCTTGTCATATTCCTTCAGCCATCCTGCGTTCATTATTGAATATGTCCAGTTGAAGTTGGCGTCAACGTTGATCTTCAGTTGGTTGCCACGGATTCCGAGATCGATGCTCTCTGGAACCTCCGCGCTGAACTGGAAGTAGTTGACAGGCTTTATGGAAGCCTTTGCATAGAACGTAGGATCTGAAGGTGACGTGAACTCAATCACGGCCGGTACGTTCTCGTCGAAGGCGACTTTAGGGTTCAATTGGAAGGTCAAACTGGATTTTGTCTTCTTGAACTCTTTGAGCCACGACCCGTTGGAGAGTGTGTATTTCCAGTCGTCAGCTGGTTCTGTCAGATTCATAGTAAAAGCGTCACCCTTTTTTACTACCACACTTTCGGGACACTCCACGCCCATATTCACAACAAAGGCAGGTTGCGTGACCTCGACCCTTTCCACAACGGATCCTGCCGTGAATTCCAGTACTGAGGTCCTGTCAAGTCCTGTCGTGTTGCGCTCGGCGACAAGTCTGATCTCTGTCTCGCCTTCACCGACCTTAGGTGTGATCTTGAACCATTTGTCGGAGATGGTCATCTTCCACTCGACGTTAGATGACACCGTGAAGGTGATATCGTTGGCGTCGGAAGTGAGTTCGATGGCTTTTTTCGAAGGCGTGATGTATGCGCCCTCCGTCTTATCGCAGCCGATGGCCGCGACAAGAGTTGAGAGAACTAATAGTATTATATTCAGTCTTTTCATCATATTCAATGATTATTCGTGATTACTCATCGATGTTGTATTGCCATACCTCCAATTCGCAGACGGAATATGCGTTGACATTGGTCGCACTTTCCCAATACTTGTCTATCTTGTCCTTGAAGACCTGCATAAAGTTCTTGACGGACTTGACACGGTAGTATCTTGCCTCAGGAACATCGGCATAGTTGAATTCGACGGTCATTCCCTCCGAGAATATCGGGTGTGTGCTGTCTCCTGGAAGGCCAGCAGCCAATTCGAACCTGTCTGAGAAGTCCGCTGAAGCGATGAGCTGCCAGTTTGTCCAGTCACCAGATGGCTCGCCGTCGAGCTTCCAGGCGTAGATCTCAAACTGTGCGCCCTCGATTCTGGTGTAAGGCCAATAAGGCCAGAACACCATCTTTGCGACTCTCATTTTGGAGCCGAGATCCATTGTGTAGGCGTTGCCGTACTTCTCACCGTTAGAGCCTGTAAGATCCTTCGTGTCCATCTGCCATCCGAAACTCCTATAGCCGATAGAACTCCAAACGTCATTGTCGTTGGTCGGCTTTCTCGTCATATAGATGCCGTCAAAAAGATGCTCCGGCAGTGATCCGTATCTTCCCTGAGGGTCGTTTGTCGTGCTTAACTTCTCAGGGTTGACATCCCCTTCAAGTCCGGTGATGACCGAGCATTGAGTCCTGTCAACCTTGAGCGTGGCGGCTCGGAACGCTGTCATCGAGTAGGTTACGTCCTCCTCAAGGTTGTTCACCACGAAAGTGTATGCTTTGCCGTTAGTAAGGTCTGTTGTCAGTTCCTCAAGAGCGCCTTCCTTGAGAACGACTCTTGAAGGGTAGATTAATCTTACAGACACGGAGGAGAAATCCTTCGCCTCCTTGAATACAAAAGTGACCGTGTGGTTGTCATTGTCAACCACTCCTTCCACAGTCTCTTCTCCGGCTGTGGCGGTCGCGGATTTGACGAGCTGAGTCAGTGTGTAGGTCGGAATCTCGGTGTCGAACACTTTCTCGATGTCGCACGACACGAGACCGAGGCTGACCGCAGTCGTTATCATTATTGCGTTGAATAAACGTTTCATCTCTAAATGTGTTTAAGATTCTACCACCAAGGATTCTGAGTCAGTCCAGGACTGTTGTTGATTTCCTTGTAAGGAATAGGGAAGAGGTAGAACTGTTTCTTGAACTCACGTGTCTCGAAAATTGTCCTCTTGTAGAACTCTGTGCTCTTGAAACTGTTTGCCTTAGGGTCTCCGACTCTGGTTGAAAGTCCCCATACCGGACCGTAGTCTCCGAATTTGCCCACCTCATTGTCCGTGACGGTGTTGGCGGACGGATCCAGGCAGAGAAGACGGCGGTGGCAGGTGAAGAATCTGTCGCCCTCGAAATTGAGCTCAATCTGACGCTCACGAAGAATATACCTGCGCTGTGCGTCCTTGTCACCGGCGATTTCAGGATATGTGTCGAATATGCTCGGCAGACCGGCTCTCTGACGGATAAGATCCCAGTACTTCTTGATGTCTGGGTTGGACGGGTCATATTCATTCAATGCCTCCACATAGTCGAGAAGGATTTCGCCGTAGCGGATGTATATGCAAATGTAATTGCCGGAGAATTGTCTGTTTGAGAAATCTCCCGGGATGACCCTCTTGTGAGTGAGGAACCCGCTGTGTGGATAGTAGGTGAGATTGTCGTTGTTGGACATTCCGCCATAGTAGAGTTCGACACGTCCCCATCCGTCCTGCTGATCCTCACGGTTGTTGAACGAATTCATATACTCTTTGTCAGAAGGGAAGAATATCTGGACCCTATGGTTGTAGTTGATTGAAGCGTAGAAACGAGGCTCGCGGTTGACGAACATATTCCAGTCTCCCTTTGAGTGTCCCCAGCTGTCGAGTTTCTTCAGATCATCGATCAGGCCTTTCCTGCCATCTTCCGTAGCTTCGTCGAATTTGGGTTGGCCATCAACAATCGGGTTATAATGCTGACCGTTTGATGTCGCGAAACCGCTTTCCTCATAGCCTGACAGAGGATCTTCAATGCCACGTCCGTTGTTCATATAGAACGCGTCAACAAGTCTGAGAGTCGGAGCGGTTCCGCCGTTGTATTTATCCTTGGCGTTGGACGGAAGCGTGTGGATCAGATAACCGAATTGCGGTGGATAGTCGTTCCAGGCGCTTCGTGTCTTCTGAACGGTACCGAAGATGATCTCGTCGTTCCAACCTGTCATACCGATGTTGTAATAGGCCTTGTAAGGATTATAATCTGCTGAGTTCACATCGTTCTTCTCTCCGTAGTAGAGACCGAGACCCGTTTCGGCCTGATGGTTCTCCGCGAGGTCGATGACGGATTTCGCAGCTTCCGCCGCTTTCTTCCATTTGTTCTCATCGTAAGCTCCGGCTACGAGAGGATTTCCGTCTTTGTCACGGAGAAGTGAGTAATAGTCGGAGTTCCCGTTCCATTGAGGCGAGGCGGCAAGAAGTAGAACCTGTGCCTTGACAGCATTGCAGGCGACTTTTGTCGCACGTCCAAGGTTTACGTTGTTGGACAGGTAGGAGTAAGGAAGAAGCTCGTAGGCTTTGTCCATACACTCGACAATATAATCGACACACTCATCGAATGGGGTCCTTTGCATATTCCCGAAATCCGCTGTCTGCGGCATCTCGTCTTTCAGCAGCACGAAAGGACCATATTGGCGGAGAAGCAGGAAGTAGTAGTAGCCTCTTAGGAATATGGATTCGCCTATGTATCTTGTCTTGAGGTCGCTGGCCAGCTCGGTGCAGCGGTCGATGTTGTTCTCGAACTTGAAACTTGCTCTGATCGCCTTGTAATATGTTGCCCATACGTTGTTGGCTGGGGTTGTTGTGTCCCAGCTTCCTGCCGTCAGCTGGATGAACGGGCTCCAAGGAATGTCGCATTCGTCCGAGAGTCCGAGCCACAGGCCATTCCAATCAGATTCCACGCAGTTCTTCTCCGGAAGCACGGCATAGATGTTCGAGAGGTAGGAGAGAACCTCATTGCGGTTGGTCCAGACCATATCCTCTGTTTTCATATCATCAGGCATCTTGTCGAGGAAGTTGCATCCCGACAGAAGAATGGCCGATGTGATCAGTATCAAATATTTTTTCATTGCTTTCATCGTTTAGAATGTGAATCTTACGCCAAAGTTGAACTTGCGTGTAAGAGGGTACCTGCTGCCGTCGCTTGAACCGGTCTCCGGATCCCACATATCCCAAGCTGAATGCATCCACAGATTACTGCCCACGAAATAGATTCTGAAGGCCTGGCATCCCCAGTTCTTCAACCAGTCACCCTTGAAGGTATAACCGGCCTCGACATCGGACAGGCGGATAAGACTTCCGTCGTAGATTGTCTTTGTGGATGTCTTCTGGTTGTTTGTGTTGGCATATTCAGTAAGCCTTGGGTAGAACGCGTCTGGATTTGGATTCTCTGGTGTCCAGCGGTCAAGCGCCTTCTCGAAGAGGTTGCCCTGCTTGACTCCTCTGTAGAACGGGAAGAACGCTCCTCCTAAGTAGTAGGAGACGTGGGCCTGTCCCCTGAAGAATATGCCGAGGTCAAGACCCTTCCAGGTCATCTGAGCGCCAAAGCCATAGTTGATTTCAGGAACGCTGGAATATCCGATGGCAACCTCATCGTGGTCATCAACGACTCCGTCTTTGTTGTAGTCAAGATATTTTACATCTCCTGGAGCAAGGTCAGGAAGGTTGAACTGAGACGGGCTCAGGTCAATCTCGTCCTGGTCGGCGAAATAACCAAGTGCGATGTAACCGTACTTTTGATTGAGGGGATGTCCTTTCCTCAAACGCCAATGGTCAGTTAAGGATTCATCGCTCTCAAAGACTTTGTTGCGCGCAAATGCAAAGTTCCCATAGAGACGGTAACCGACTTGCCCGATGCGGTGGTTCAATTCTCCTGTGAATTCAACACCTTGATTGTCAAGAACGCCCATATTCGCAAGAGGCATCGTGTTCAGACCTGAGATGCCAGGAATGGTGTTTCTCTGGATGAGAATGTCCCATCGGTGCTCGTAGAAGTAGTCAACATCGAAAGACAACAAAGAGTTGAACAATTTGACCTCAAGACCGACATCCCTTTTCAGACCTTTTTCCCAAGTCAGGTTTTCGATACCTTCCTGATCCTCGCCTACACCATTGCTCCAGTTGCCTGTCGTTCCGAACCGGTGGCCTCCAAGGCCGGTGCCCCAGGTGGAGAGGTAGGCGAAACGGCCGGACGCCAGTACATCAGAACCGACGAGACCTATTGAAGCTCTCAGCTTGAGGTGGTTGATGTAAGGTTTGACATTGGTCCACCAAGGCTCGTTGGACACGAGGTAGCCCACTGCTCCAGCAGGAAAGAATCCGAACCTCTGTCCTTTCGCAAAGTTTTCGGAACCGTTGTAGCCTGCGTTGAATTCTGCGAAATAACGGTCATCGTATGAATATGTTGCCCTGAAGGCGAGTCCCTGCTTACGGAAAGGAAGAGATTGGATGGAATTGTTGGCGGAAAGGTTGACGAAGTTACGTTGATAATACATTCCCATAGCTCCGACGCGATGCTTGCCTGCGAAATTCCTGTCATAGTTGATTTGCCCTTTCAGTTCATCCGCGCGATTGCCGGTTGTAGAGGCACTGTAGTTAAGAAACTCATCGCCGACATAGGTTTGGGTTACCTTGTAAAGTCCGGTCTCGTCATCAACACCGATGATGGCGTAACGAGATGAATATTTTCCACGTGCTTGGATTGATTGGATATTGAAATCGTACGAGAAGGATAGGTTCGCGCTCAATCCTTTTGTCAGCATCCCAAGATCCTGTTTGAGAATGATCTGCGACATAATCTGGGTCTGATAGGTCTTGTTGTAGCCTGAACCGAAAAGACGCTCTGCCGGATTGTTGTAGTTGTTGCCGGTCGAACCACCCCACGCCCATTTGATGTTTCCGTCTTCGTCGTAGCCGATAGGCACACGCACCGGAGTGGAGATAGGGTCGAGGTTGTAGGCCATCGTGAACAATTGTGAGGCCTGAGGCTGATAAGCATTGTTGCTCGTGATCGGCCTTGGCTGGTGTGAGTCAGTCATATTCGCTCCGATCTCAAGGGACAGCACCGTTGACTTGGTGACATTCAAGTCGATGTTGGAGCGGAAGTTATACCTCTTCACGTGGATGTTCGTGCTGTAGTCTGTATCAGGACTGGTGTATAGGTTACCATTGTCCCTGATGTAGGCGGCTGTGACATAGTATCTCGCGCGCTCGCCACCACCACGGATGCTCAGTGAGGCCTGCTCATTGTTGGACCATCTGGTGAACAACTCATCGAACCAGTTGACATTAGGGTACATAAACGGATCGGTCCTTGCCTCTGTCTTGGCGATCTGCTCGTCCGTGAAGACCTGCCTGCCGCTCGCCTCGTTGTAAAGACGCATATAGTTCGCACCATCCAGAAGCTTAGGCATATTCGTAAGCTCGGAGATACCACCCTCGATCTTTACATCGATCTGAGGCTTCTGCGCTATACCTTTTCTTGTAGTGACGAGAACGACGCCGTTCGCCGCGCGCACACCGTAAACCGCTGTCGCCGAGGCGTCCTTAAGGATGGAAATCGTCTCGATCTCCTCGATGGCCAGATTGGACATCTGACGCTCGACACCATCCACGAGGATCAGAGGGGCGCTGGAGTTTAGCGATGAGATTCCACGGATCCAGAAATCAGCGTTGTCCATACCAGGCTCGCCGGTTCTCTGCACGATAACGGCTCCGGCCACCTTTCCGGCCAGAGCGTTCGTAAGATTTCTGTGTGGAATTTCCAACTCGGTGTTCGCCACAGATGAGATGGCTCCGATCACGGACGCTTTTCTCTGGTGACCCATACCGACGACAACAGCCTGATCCAGCTCTGTGGCGTCGTCCTGAAGGAAGATGTTAAGTTCCAGGGATTTCGGAACGGCCACGATCTGGGTCTTATAACCCAGACTGCTGACCTCCAGCTTGACTCCCGGTCCGGAGACCTCGATTGAGTAGTAACCATTGATGTCGGTCATAGTTCCGGTCTGGGTCC